>JBQTJM010000027.1:0-3409 GCA_052387115.1 Gammaproteobacteria bacterium
TTACATAGTTATACACCCGAATCGCCGCAGCCGTAGTGGCAACGTAAAAAGTTGTGTACTAAAAAGTAATAATCCCAGATTTCCATTTTGAGCGCTTACCGAGAACCGCGTGGAGTCCTCCGACGTCTTTATTCATGCGCGTACGAACGCGATGAACAGGTTCCGGAGGATGACACGCAATGGGTGAGAAACAGAATGGAAATGCTAGTCTTCTGTCCAACAAATAACTAGACATCGAGATGCACTACGCGTTATGCTGGGGCGTGGGGACGTCGTGTCAGCTTACCGAAGGCGATCAGGAGAAACTTCGACAATGGACGGCAGCGCACGGCACGCCACAGCAGGTAGCTTTGCGTTGCCGTATCGTCTTGGCGGCCGCTTCGGGCGAGTCCGATGTCACCATTGCGAAGCAGTTGTGGGTGAATCGGAATACGGTAATTCTGTGGCGAAAGCGCTTTGTTGATGAGGGGCTGGACGGTCTGTGGGACATCGCCCCCGGCCGCGGACGAAAGCCGACCTATCAGATCGATAAGATTGCCGCCATCGTGGATGCCACCCTGCAAACCAAACCGGCGGGGATGACGCACTGGAGTTGCCGGACCATGGCGGAGAGTCAGGGTGTCAGCAAGTCCACCATTAACAATATCTGGCGCGCTCACAATCTACAGCCGCATCGCACGGAGACTTTCAAGCTCTCGCGCGACCCGAAGTTTCTGGAAAAGATGACCGATGTGGTGGGGCTGTACCTGAATCCTCCGCAACAAGCTATCGTCCTGTGTGTAGACGAAAAGAGCCAGATTCAGGCATTGGATCGTACACAGCCGGGGTTGCCGATCAAGAAGGGGCGATGCGGCACGATGACCCACGATTACAAACGCAACGGCACGACCACATTGTTCGCCGCCCTGGAGACTTTAGAAGGCAAGGTCGTAGGTGAATGTCATGAGAGACACCGGCATCAGGAGTTTCTAAAATTCCTGCGTCGGCTCAACACCGAGTTTCCGGGCGACGTTCCATTGCATCTCATCATGGACAACTACGGGACGCACAAGCACGCGAAAGTAAAGGCGTGGCTGAAACGGAATCCTCGGTTCGTGTCTCACTTCGTCCCTACCAGTTCCAGTTGGATGAATCTTGTCGAGCGGTGGTTCGGCCACCTGGATAACAAGGCCATCCGCCGCGGCGTCTTCCTCAGCGTGGCCGACTTGAAGGCGTCCATCGAGGCTTTTCTAAAGGCTTGGAATCAGGATCCAAAACCCTTCGTGTGGACGGCGACCGTCGAATCCATTCAGGAAAAGCTCAGCCGGTGTCGCCGCACCTTGGAACAAATCAAGCCCGGCTGCACCAGCCCCAAAACCAGAAAACGGAAGCGATGAACTGTCTAGTTATTTCGCAGACGGTACACTAGTATTACTGTGTTATAAATAATTGAGGGCATTGAAGTTTTGCGCGGTAGCCGGATATCCTTAAACGAATGGGGGGGCCAGGCGAAGATCCAAACGGTCGAGGAGATTTCTCGATTGGTCCGGACGGCGGTGGTGAGCAAGCGTCCGCTTCGAGCCGTCTACCACGGCCATGATCGACGGTTCTGCCCGCACAGGCTGGGCAGGAATCCTCAAGGCGACATCCGTGTACTGTGCTATCAGTACGCTGGGGAAAGTGGCAGCGGGCTGCATGCCGCTGGCTCACCGGCAAACTGGCGCTGCATTGCGCTGGAGAAACTCAGCAGGGTAGAGTTGCTCGAAGATACATGGCACACCGCACTGAACCATTCCCGCCCACAGACCTGCGTCGCGGAAGTAGACGTAGATGCTGAAGATTAGCCAGCCCCCCGGGCTCCGCAAAAAGGACAGCGAGGCAACTGCCCGAGCAGTTGGCGAGCGAGGACGATCCGCAAGGTAGCGATGGACGATGGATTATGTCTCTCGGGGCGAACGCGGCGATCCGCGCGGGCGGAAGTCCGGCGGCGGCTCCGGGGCTGATAGTCCAACATGGCCGGTGCGGGCAGAGGGGGAAAAACGGTTCCGCTCAGCCATCAGGAACCCATAAGCGGCGATACATAATGTTGCGTGGTGGTGAAATCCGCGCCAACTCCGGCCTTCATAGTGTCCCAACCCCAACTCCTGCTTGAGTTCTTCGTAATCTCGCTCGATGATCCAGCGGTGTTTGGCGGTCTTCACTAGAGACTTCAGCGACATCTTCTCCGGCAAAGTGGATAGCCAGTACTTGGTGGGCTCCGATTCTTTCTTCGGCCATTCGATCAAAAGCCATTCTTCCGGGTATGGTTCGGTGCGTTTGTAATCGCGATGCGCGGGACGCACACGGATTGCGGCGAATCGGGAGCGCAAAGTTCCTTCACTGCCTGGGCGCCAACCGATATCCTTCCAGGCTGACGACGGCAAGCCGAGGGCCAACTGCTTTACCGAAATGGGCTGATGGTCTGCACTGCGCTGCAGGCGCGTGGGGGGCGCACCCCGACCTGGTTTTCGCGCTGGCGCCGGCAAAGGTTGCTGCCCAGGTTTCCAAACTGTGGCGTTAGACTCAATACCCACTACATATTGCAGTCCGATTTCGCTGAGGGCCGTGCGGAATTGCGTGCCCTTCCCATAACCCGCATCTGCCAGCACCACTCCCACGGGAACCTGTCGTTCCATCGCATGCCGAATCTGCTCCAGGGCAATGTCCGGCTTGGTTTGAAACGTGACCTCTTCCGGAACGCCCGCTTGTCGACAGCGTTCGGCATCCTGAGTCCATACTTCCGGTAGGTATAATCGCCATGCGATCGGCAAACTCGAACTCCACGTGCTCACCGACAAACTCACCGCCGCCTGGCAGTTATCCGATTTGCCCAACTCACCGCAGTACTGCCGGGCAACCCCCACCGAATGTTTCCCCTGCTTCGGAAATCCCGTGTCATCCACAATCCACGCCACCACCGGACCGTGTCTCTGCATGGTTGCAAGCACATATCGCCGAACCTCCGCCAGCATCTCCTCGTCGTTCCATGGCGCGTCTGCTACCAAGTGATGGAGCGACTGATGCATGCGGCGAACATTGTCTGGAGCCAAGCGCGCAGCCATCGGCTCGACACTCTTGCGCTCTCCGGGCAATAACAATCCCGTGCAGTAGTTCTTCAGAGGAACATGACGGTCGGCGTGCCCCGCGGCGTTGGCCAGGCCCTCGATATATGCCGCGAAGCGCCTCTGTTGGGGGCCTGGCGAAGAGAGGCGTGATCCCACGAAAACAATTCTACACCAAATTGTACTTTTTTAACACAGTAATACTAGCGTGGAGTCAAGCAGACCCCGGGATTTCAGATCCGCGAGCAGACCGGCCACGGCCTTGTCGGTTTGGGCCGCTTTTGCCTGATGGTTCTTGTCGCACTGAATATGGCCGTCCCAGTCGGTCG
>JBQTJM010000028.1:0-16348 GCA_052387115.1 Gammaproteobacteria bacterium
TCGGGACCGATCCGTTCATCGTCATTGCGTCGCTCTTAGAACCTCAACGGCCGACCCAGTCACCATCATCGTGCGCGAGCCTCGCCTTGTCCCCTTACCGTTCCATGCGAGTCCGACAGGCTGCTAGAGGAAGGAGACCGGGGACTTCAGGTGGGCGCATCACTCAAAGACAGCCGCTTGAGCTTGGCGAACCGCGCGAAATCGCGGTCGGCGGTGAGCAGTGCGGTAACGCGATGTTCGACGCAGACCGCGGCGATCTGAGCGTCGAAGGCCAGGTTGCCACGCGCGTCGGCCTCCCGTAGATGTTGGGAAAAGAGCTCGGGATAACGCGGACCTGGATTGAGCACCCGCAGGCTTGGGCTTGCCAGCAATCCGAACAGCGCTTCAAGCGCGGATTCAAGGCGTGTCGGCGGGTCGAAGATGCGCGGATGAGTCACGACCCGCACGAACTCGCCAAGGCAGAACACGGGCAAGCCCCATAGCAATGGGTCTTCGGCGAGCCGGGTCAGCCAAGCGAGCGCGCTTACGTGTTCCGGCACTTCCTCCCGGTGAGCATAGATCAGGATATTCGTGTCCACCGCGATCACGGACGTTCTCCCATCCGGTCGATGAGTGAGTCGCGGTCGCTGAGGTCCACCCCGGGACGAAGCCGACCGCGCACCGTTTTCCATTGGAGCGTGAAGGGGGGCTGCCCGTGCGGATTAGCGGCAAGCGCGTCGTGCAACGCGGCTTCGATGAGTTGAGTGATGGTGCGGTCCGTGTCGGCCGCGTGGCGCCGGACTAGCCGCATGAGCTCGTCATCCAGATTTAAGGTAGTGCGCATGCAGATGAGCATACTAACTCAGCATACATCTGTCAACGTACGGCAAGTCGTAGGGTGGGTTAGACGCGCAGCACCAATGGCCTATCAACCTGCCGCAGCCTCGACGCGCGTCGTAACCCACCGAAAGGCGCCGGGGGTTACCCGAGCGTGGTCCGGCGGGCGTGCGGATAGGCAGGCGGTAAGCGGCTAGGTTTCCGCTCTGCGCGTTTCAAGCGTGGCCAGAGGCTGGTTGCCCAGCCTCACGCCTGGCGCGCCAGCGCCAAGCGGTCCTCGTTCAGCCCTTCCCAGAACGCCGCGACGCCGTCCAGCATCTCGTTGCCGAAACGGAGGAAGGCGTCCTCGTCGAGCGCGCGCTCGAAATACAGCTCCTCCAGCTCTTCCTGGGTGTGCATTGCGTGCTGGCCCTCCAGGCGCGCGTGCCAGGTGAAGAAGGCGAGCGGGAGATCCTCTCCGCTACGCGCGTTGTAGAGCTTGAATCCGGCGATGAGCTCGTCCCAGAAACCGGCGGCGGCCCAGTTCTCTACGGCATAGCTCGCGGCCTGGGAGATGAGATAGTCCGGGCTGCCGTAGAGCCTGACCAGCTCGTCGCAGAAGAAAAGGGTCGGCGGGGTCCCGTGGCGGCGTTTGCCCACGTCGTTGAAGCCTAGCGAAAGGCGCTCCGCGATCTGCAGGAGCCACTCGAAGTGTGCGGCGCGGAAGCGGAACACGCCGCCCTCGACCGTGCCCTCGGAGGACACCAACTCGGGGTCGGTGTCGCGGCCGCTATCCGAGGAAACCTTACGCGTGCCGCCGGCGTTGAAGACCACCCCGATCTCGTTGGCGAGGATCTCTTTCGAGGCCCGCATGCCCTGGAGCGAATCGGCGTTGATGGCCTTGAAGAGCTGGGCGATCAGGAACAGGTTGGAGAACACCGAGAACTGCACGATGAAGGCCCGCACGTGCTCGCGGGTCTGCTCGCCGCGGCTGAACCAGGCGGTGTATGGGTTCCCGGTGATGATGCGGTGCTGCAGCAACTCGCTATTGATGCGCCTCTGAAAGGCGAGGAAGGATCGGGCCTTCGCGACGCTGTACCCACCCTCCATGACGGAGCGCAGCGAGTGGGACGTCAGGCCCTCGAGGTGATGTTTCTGGGCGAAATGCCTCAGGGGATCTGGGGCAATGGCATTCATGATGTGTCCTCCCGATGATTGCCATCCGGCGGCAAGCTTTAGACCCGGGCGCGTGTGGGGAATTCCGGCCCCCTTTGTTCTTTCATAGGCTTATTCCGCGTCCGCCTGCGCTTCCGGGGCCGCCTGCCGGAACGCCGGCAACGTCATACAATGTGCCTCGATCGCCTGGATGTGCGGAAAATCACGGAGATCGCAATCGAAACGGCGGGCATTATAGACCTGGGGGATGAGGCAGACATCGGCGATCGTCGGACCCTGGCCGAGACAGTAGGCACCCGCTCCTGCATCGACACCGAGCATGGTCTCCCCGAGCATCGTCTCCAGCGCACGGAACCCTTCCTGTATCCAGTGCCGGTACCACTGCCCGCGCGCCTCCGGGCCTTGGCCGAGCGCATGCTCCAGGTACCTCAATACGCGCAGGTTGTCGAGGGGATGGATGTCGCAAGCGACGAGCCCGGTGAACGCCCGCGCCCGGGCGCGAAGCTCGGGCGCCGGGGGTAAGAGCGGAGGCGTGGGGAACCCCTCGTCCAGGTACTCGAGGATGGCCAGCGACTGGGTCAACACCCGGGCGCCGTGCACGAGCACGGGGACGAGACCCTGGGGATTGAGAGCCCGATAGGCCGCGGCATGCTGTTCGCCCCGTGCCAGGTGGACGAAGCGCGGCTCATAGGTGATCCCCTTGAGGTTCAAGGCGATGCGGACCCGGTAGGCGGCCGAGCTGCGAAAATAGGTGTAGAGGATTATGACCGGCGCACCTCGACGCGCTGCTCGATGGCGCCGAAGATCGTCCGCCCCTCGGGATCCGGCATCTCGATCCGGATGGATTCCCCGTGGTCGAGGTAGGGCGTCAAGGTCTCGGCGCCCGACTGGGTCTCGACGGCCCGTCGCTCCACGATGCAGCCGAAGCCGATCTCCGGGTCCTGGTTGCTCACGGTCCCCGAGCCGATCACGGTGCCGGCCGGGAGCGGCCGGGTCTTGGCGGCATGGGCGATGAGCGCGGGAAAGTCGAATTGCATGTCGCGACCGGCATCCGGCCTGCCGAACGGCTCGCCGTTGCGGTGCGCGACCAGAGGCAGGTGCACCTTGCCCCCGTCCCAAGCGGCGCCCAGCTCGTCGGGGGTCACGGCCACCGGCGACAAGGCCGGCCCCGGTTTGCTGTGCAGGAAGCCGAAGCCCTTGGCCAGCTCCTGCGGGATGAGGAAGCGCAGCGACACGTCGTTGACGAGCACCATGAGCGCGATGTGCTCCCCGGCATCGTCGCGGGTCACCCCTTGGGGCACATCGTCGGTGATGACGGCGACCTCGGCCTCGAAGTCCAGCCCCCACCCCGGGTCCGCGAGCTGCATCCGGTCGCGCGGCCCGAGGAAACGCGCGGACCCGCCCTGGTACATCAGGGGATCGACGAGGAACTCGGGCGGCATGTCGGCCCCGCGAGCACAGCGCACGCGCTCGACATGCGAAAGATAGGCGCTGCCGTCCAGCCATTGGTAGGCGCGCGGCAGCGGGGCCGCGAGGGCGTCCGGCTTCAAGGGGAAGGCGTCCAGCTCATCCTGCATGAGATCGGCGTACAGGATCTCGAGCCGCGGCGCGATCCGCGCCCACCCATCGAGTGCCGCCTGCAAGGTGCGCGCCCCCGGCGAGGCCGGCACCGCCACGGTGAGATCGCGGTCCACGAC
This sequence comes from Gammaproteobacteria bacterium, assembly GCA_052387115.1. Classification (GTDB taxonomy): domain Bacteria; phylum Pseudomonadota; class Gammaproteobacteria; order JACCXJ01; family JACCXJ01; genus JACCXJ01. The sequence continues at coordinate 3,669 of JBQTJM010000028.1, forward strand.
CACCAGCGTCCCGTCACGGCCACCCGATTTCAAGGTCGCGAGCTTCACCGCGCCGTCCAGGAATCGACATAGCCCGGCCATTCAATCCCATCGGGCAGCACGGCCACCTCCAGGGCATCGCGGGCGTCGATCATCACCGCCACCTCGTCGGTCTCGCCGCCGCTCCCGAGCCGGCTCGCCGCGAGCGCCTTGGGGTGCGGCCCATGGGTGATGCCCGAGGGGTGCAAGGTCATCATGCCCGGATGGATGTTGTCGCGCGAGAAGAACCGGCCCCGATGATAGAAGATCACCTCGTCGTAATCATCGTTGTTGTGAAAGAAGGGCACACGCAGGGCGCCGGGATCGGTCTCGAACGGACGGGGGACGAAGGTGCACACCACGAAGCGCCCGGCCGCGAAGGTCGTGTGCGCGGACGGCGGCACGTGGTAGCGGTGACTCATGAGGGGCCGGATGGCGCGCCAGTTCACACGCACCGGGGTGAGCGTCCCGTGCCAGCCGACCGCATCCAGCGGGTTGAACGGATAGGTCACGGTGCTCAGCAACCCGCGGCGCTTGACCAGGACCCGCCACGGGCCATCTTGCGCCTGGGCACGGAACCCGCCATCGATGCGAGGGATGTCGAGCATGGCGGGGTCGAACACCGCGTGGCTACCGACGATGCCCTTGTCCGGGAGCCGGTAGCTGTCGTTGGTGGCCTCGATGAGGACGGCAATCAGGGGCGTTTGCTGTTCCAGCTCCAGCCGCCACAGCGTCCCGCGCGGCAGCATGAGGTAATCGCCCTCGGCGAGCCTGAGATGGCCGTAGTCGCAGTAGAGCGCCGCGGAACCCTCGTGGACGAACAAGAGCTCATCGCCGTCGGCGTTGCGGACCAGATGGTCCATGGGCGAATCGCTCCGCCAGATGCGGACTTGCAGATGAGCGTTGCCGAGGAGCGGGCGCGCCTCCCAGGGTGAGCCACAGGAAGGGAGGTCTTTCACGGCATCGAAGGCCCGAGGCCGTAGCGGTCCCTCGACCTTGGTCCACCCGGTCGGCGGGTGGCGGTGGTACATCTGGGTGGCCGGACCGTAGAAGCCCTCCTTGCCGATCTCGCGCTCGAAGGTGTCTTCGGGGAGATCGGCGTGCGCCTGGCGCGAGGCCTCGCCTTCGACGATGGGCAGAGAGATCCAGTGACGCACCTCAGATCACCCCGCGCCGCAGCTGGTCGCGCTCGATGGCCTCGAACAGGGCCTGGAAGTTTCCCTCCCCGAAGCCTTCGTTCCCGTGCCGCTCGATGATCTCGAAGAAAATGGGCCCGATCACGGTCTCGGTGAAGATCTGGAGGAGCAGCGCACGAGCCCCCGCCCCGTCGATCAGGATGCGGTTCTCGCGCAGCCGGCAGAGGTCCTGGCCATGGCCCGGGATGCGGCGCTCCACCGCATCGTAATAGCTATCCGGGACATCCATGAACCGCACCCCGTTGCGCCTGAGCTCCTCGACCGTCGTGTGGATGTCCTCGGTGGCGAGGGCGATGTGCTGGATGCCCTCGCCGCGATAGGCACTCAGGTATTCCTGCACCTGCGACTTGGGGTCGGCGGGCTCGTTGATGGGGATGCGGATCCGGCCGCAGGGGCTCACCAGCGCCCGCGATCTCAACCCCGTCACCTGGCCGTGGATATCGAAGTAACGGATCTCGTGGAAATTGAACAGCCGCTCGTAGAAGCCGGTCCATTCGTCCATGCGCCCGCGGTGGACATTGTGGGTCAGGTGGTCCACGGAAGTTAGGCCCACGCCCGCCGGGTGTGGCTCGGCGCCCGCGAGGGACTCGAAATCGACATCGTAGATCGAGCGCTCGCCGTAGCGATCGATAAGATAAATGAGGCTGCGCCCGATCCCCCGGATGGCCGGCAGGTTCAGCTCCATGGGCCCGGCCGTCCCGTGAAACGCGCGGGCGCCGAGCCCGGTGGCCCGTTCCAGCGCCCGGCGCGCGTCGCGCACGCGCACGGCGAAGGCGCACACCGAAGGCCCGTGGACCTTGGCGAAGGCCTGGGCGAAGCTGTCCGGCTCCTGGTTCAAGACGAAGTTGATGTCACCCTGGCGGTACAGGACCACCTGCTTCGAGCGGTGGCGCGCTATGGCACGAAAGCCCATGCGCTCGAAGAGCTGCGCCAGGGCCTCCACATCGCCGGCCGTGTATTCGACGAACTCGAAGCCGTCCGTCCCCATCGGGTTTTCGCCCATAGAGATTTCGTTGGTATCCATCGTCTGTCCCTCGCCGTCACCGCCGGGCTATCACCCGTGGGCTAGTAGACCACTTACCTCCGGCTAAGATTCCGCCCGCCGTCACGAGCCGATCTCGGTGTGTACGTCGAACAGCTCCCGGGAAGAAAGTGAGGTCCAACGCCTTGAGGAGAAACGCGACGCCCGACGATCCCCCCCCGTCCCGCGTTTGTAGCAGAAAAAGGATAGGAGATTCAACGGGAGCTTGCAATCGAGAGTGCTTGGTCGGGCACGCTGGGCGGTGATTTGGCGGTTTGGACGGCGTCCGGCGCTGGGGGAAAGCAGTCAGTCGGGGGGCCCGTGGTTGGCGGTTACTCAGTGAAGGGCAAGCATGGCACGGTCAAAAGCGGCGATCGTACTCGCGAGAGATGCGCGTGAGGATCGCGCCGTAGTCGAGCTCGGTGGCCTTGAGATCGGCCCACGAGAAGGAGTAAGGCTCGGCGATAGCTCAAAGCGGCTCCCCGACGTGGACGTAACGACTGGCAAGAGAGACGGCCGCAGGCCTCGCCGCTACGGTATCACCAGCGGGGTATCAACGTGCTGGCCGCTCGAATTCTACAGTAGGGTTCGAGAAGAGCGACGGCGATAGGCGCGCCTTTGCCGCCTTCCAGTACTTCTCCTCGATCTCGAAACCGATGCTGCTGCGGTGCGTCTCGATCGCGGCAAGTGCCGTCGAGGCGGACCCGAGGAACGGATCGAGAACGATGTCCTCGACATAGGAGGACATGCGGATGAGCCGCGAGGCGAGGGTGACCGGGAAGGGTGCCGGATGCCCGTCTCGACGGGAAGCGCCTGGAATATCGGACCAAACCTGGCGCATAGCCGCGTCGTACTCCTCGGGCGGGAGCATGCTTCCTGCGCGCTGCAGTGGCGTCGGCTTGCGATAGGGGCCGGGCTTCTTGAGCCTGAGGATGAACTCCACGTCGTTCTTCACGACGCCATTGGGCTCATAGGGTTTCCGGAGGGCGGCGCCGGGGCCGCCGACTTCCGTGGCCGCGTTCGCGATCTTGTGCCAGAAGACCGTGGCCAGGCCTTCGTAGCCGATCTGCCGGCAGCGGACGAGGATGTCGGCGTGGAGGGGGATGACCTCGTGCTTACCGAAGCGGCGCCTCGCGCGGCAGACGTCGCCCACGACGATGCAGAGGCGACCGCCTGGGATGAGGACGCGATGGCACTCCATCCAGGCCTTGTCGAGCTCCTGAAGGAAATGCTCGTAGTCGTGAACATGGCCCAGCTGCCCCGCGCCGTCAGCGTACTCGATAAGGTCGAAGTAGGGAGGCGAGGTGACCACCAGGTGGACCGACTCGTCCTCGACGGCAGCCATGTGCCGGGCATCTCCCAGGATAATGCGGTGGCGGGTCTGGAAGTGGTGGTGATCGAGGACTCGGCGGTGGATCTCGAGCTTGTCCGAGACCGAGGGCTCGCGGCCGTTTATGTTTAGGATGCCGAACTCGGTGGTCTGACTCATGGGGTGCCCAAGGATAGGAGATTCAACGTGGGCGTGCAATCGACCTACTTGGTCGGACGGGCTGGGCCGTGATTTGGCGGTCTGGACGCGTCCGGCGCCGGGGGGAAGCGCTCAGCGGGCGGCCGGGATGGTTGGCGTCAAGGGGAGTCTTGGGGTTGGTGTCCGGTGCCTGGGCGCGAGTGCGCCGCCTGTGCGAGTCGAGGTGCGGCGACCGGCAGGAACAGGAGGGAAAGCACCTACCAGCGTGCAGCATCCAACCGTGGATTGGTAGGCAAGATGCTGTCGTTGCGTCCTCGGCGCGCCAGGAGGGCCAATCCCTGCCCTGGGCCTTTCCGACGCCGCGCGTTCACTCAGGGCGAACGTATCGCCTTCGCGCGTATCGAAGTCCTCGTCCCAGCCGGGAAGACCGCGGGCGGCGGGGGCGGCGCGCGAGGGTTGGGTGGGCTCGCCCAAGTCGGCGGAAACCCTTGGCGTAATCGTATTTCATGCCTACATCTCCAGACAGATATACCGGACTTTCAACTTATTGATTGAAAAGACTAATATCTTGTCCGAAAACCCATGGTTTATTGGACGACCGAAAGCTGGAAACCAAGACCCTAAAGACTTGGCTATTTTCTCGATCATGTCCGGTTCACGTTTTCGTGAAGGCGGCAAAAGTGGACTGACAGCTTGAATATGAACAGATAGAAACCTATCTGGCTTAAGGTGAACACCTTACCATTGCCCCCTTCCGTCTCGAATGCCTTTGCAGGCATTGTGTGTATGTCGTCTAGAAGGGCAATGTGGTCTGTATCAAGACTGCCACCAGCAGGGAGGTAAAATAAAGTAGTTATCCGCTGCTCTTTAATGGCGGCGATTTTCTCCCGAATCCTATCTGACTCGATTCCTCTCTGCGTAAGGCTAGCACCGTATGCCGAGAGCGGGATTATTGGCGCAAACACGATGTTGATTGGGAGGTCTCGCTCGTTCTCCGGTGCCACATCACAAGTATTAGACAGGATGATACACTTATCGAAGCTTTCTCGCCCGTCTGAAAGTTGAAAATTTGCAGCCTTGTCCAGCCGTCCCCTTGCAGCAGGTAGTTTTGGAGTCCCGTTAGGTAGTACTGTGTGTCACGGGGAAATTCACGTAACGCCTTTGCAAGGCCCTTTTTCTGTTCTTGGGTCAGATAGTATGGGATTTGATCCCGGATCGACTCAGGAGTGATCTCCATAACATTCCCCTAAGAGCGCACATAGAGACTCCACCGATTTTCTTCCAACACATCCTCAAATTCTTTTCCAAGAGGCTCCTGCTTTGCTAAAAGTGTTGCGTAGAACGAGGTCACGGCTCCTTCAAACTCATGAGCGGTATCCTCATATTCGCCGGTGAACGGGTTCGCTAGTTGCCCAAACGTTCTTGAGCTTTCGTTAATCACGTATGCCGGGTAGTGCGGCGTAGACTGTATGCTCTGTGCTGCAACCCCAGCCGCCAGCAATGGCCCTACGAAAAAGCGGTTCATTATGGTTGAAGCTCCTGAAAATGTCCCAGATTCTTGCTGGATGAAGTAATTACTCATAGATCGGCTCCAAGTATTCGATCGTGCTTTTTCTCAGGCAGTCAAAAAACATCCTTTTATTGCTTGCATGGATCGCCTCAAGGAGATCAGGTAATTCCTGCTCAAACATCGACAACTCACTCGTTGCTTTGTTGCGGATGCTATCTACTTCGACCAGAACACCATTCTGTGTTTTCCCATCAAGTCGGCTAGCGGTAACCGATGCTGCAATCTTCACCAAATGGACAAAGTCATCTCGTGCAACCTCAATACCGACATTGAACGGCTCAGACCTCAGTATGTGTTTCCCGAGCTTGAGTTCTAAGTTGACTCTTCCGATTTGTTCAGAAATGTCTTTCCCGTCTATAACATCCACATATTTGAGACTGTAGCGATCAAGTTTTGCTACGATATTTGCGGTTGCGAGGACTTTGATCATTTCTAGTATCTTGGGTTTGAAGGCCCCCCACCCGGGATACGGAAGCTTGCAGGCGAGGCCTAGGTTAGCGTCGCCTACTAGAACTAGGAACCTACCCCAATGCAGCCTAAGCAGAGGCTGGTAACGTAGGTGCTCGTCAAGCTCCCGCATTTGGCTGGGAATTTCAGAGGCGGGGAGGCGCTCGATCCTTCTATCATCTGCGCTCAATTGCGCAAAGAACAACCCGGTCAGCACATTTGAGGCGGGTACCGAAGGCGAAAAACGCACTTCGAATACCGCATCAACTAGGGCCGCCCCTACACGGATCCGTCGACAACAACCCACCGTAGGGGCAGGCCTCGTGCCTGCCCGCTGCCGATGAACCCGAGGGAACGCGAGGAGGCCGACCCCTCCGGACGGCGGCGGCATTGTGACGGCACGCCGCCGCCAAGACAGGCCGGCAGGGCCCGGCAGGGGCGCGGTACCGAGAGATCGGCTATCCTATGGACGAGCGCCCCAGGCCACAGTGCGTCGGCGGGCGGGCCTTGGCAGAACCAAAACCAAATAGAAGTGGGGAAACCACTATGGACGCGATCAAGAACGTTGTACTCAAGGTACTGAATTTCCTAGCCAACTTCGGTCTGGATCAGCTCGAGCGAGCGCTCCTGTTCGGGGGCGGGCTGGTCCTCGTGCTCGCGCTGCTCACCGGCTCCATCGAGATGTCTGAGGCCTGGTTCGCCTTCCTGTTCCGATGGTTGCACGTGGCCTCGGGGGTCATGTGGATCGGGCTCCTGTGGTATTTCAACTTCGTGCAAATCCCCTCGATGCCCCAGATCCCCGATGAGCAGAAGCCGGCGGTTAGCAAGGTCATCGCCCCGAGGGCCCTGTTCTGGTTCCGTTGGGCGGCGTTGTCCACCATGGTCACCGGGCTCATCCTCGCAATCTTCAACGGCTATCTCTTCAGCGCGCTGTTCCTCGGGATTGGCAGCTGGGGCCAGCCGACCTACATCGGCATCGGGATGTGGCTTGGCCTCATCATGGCTTACAACGTGTGGATGATCATCTGGCCCAATCAGCAAAAGGCGTTGGGCCTGGTGGCGGCAGAGGACGAGGAGAAGAAGGCGGCGGCTCGCACCGCCATGCTCGCCAGCCGTTTCAACACGATGCTCTCGATCCCCATGCTTTATTTCATGGTGGCGGCGCAGAATTTGAGCTAGCCAGTCGCGGGGCGGCGGGGGGTGTCCAAGCGATCCCCCCGCTCAGAGCTTGTGGAAAAATCCGCTGCGCTCGGGATCTCCCGTTGCATCCTCGGCGCGCCAAACAGGGCCACTCCCTGGCCCTGGCTTCCCGGCGGTGCTCAGAATCCTCGTGTATCGCAATACACTCCGGGTCCTGCGCTCCGGCGGAACCGCAGAACAGAGTGGGCGCACCATGCAGCAGAAGATCATCATTGCCTCACAGCTCAAACTCGTGATCATGCAGCAGTTGACGGCAATGAATGTAGCCCCTCTTCCCGACTCTTGGCGGCCTCGGCAGATCGCGCGGAGCGGCCGGCCCCGACCCTGCCACCCGGAATTACTGCGTATTCGTCGCGCGGCACAGCAGGGCGACGGCGTGAGCCGCGATACCCTCCTCGCGCCCGGCGAAACCCATGCCCTCCGTCGTGGTCCCCTTGATGTTGACCTGTCCCGGATCGACCCGGAGATCCGCGGCGAGATTCTCGCGCATGGCGCCGAAATAAGGTGTGAGCTTGGGTTTTTGCGCGACCACCGTGGCATCGACGTTGGCGATCTGGAAACCGAGCGCTTCGATGAGGCCGAGCGTGCGGCGCAGGAGGATGCGGCTGTCGATCCCCGAGAGCGCCGACTGGGAATCGGGGAAATGCCGGCCGATGTCGCCCAGGCCCGCGGCTCCCAAGAGTGCATCGCAGACCGCATGGATGAGGGCATCGCCGTCGGAATGGGCAAGGAGCCCGCGCTCATGGGGGATCGTCACACCGCCGAGCACCAGGCGCCGGCCCGCTACCAAACGGTGGGCGTCGTAACCGTGGCCGATGCGCATCATTCCTGGTCCTGGGAGCCCTGGTCCTGGGAGCACAGGTACAGGGCGGCACGCGCCAGATCCTCGGGGCGGGTGATCTTGATGTTGCCGGCATGTCCCTCGACCAACCGGGGTGCGAGGCCCATGCGTTCGATCGCCTGCGACTCGTCCGTGACCACGCCGCCGCCCGCCGCCGCCTGTTCCAAGGCCTCGATCAAGGCGCCGAGCCGAAACATCTGCGGCGTCTGCGCCTGCCACAGGCCATCGCGCGTTACGGTGCCCTGCACCTCACCCGCGGACCCCGCGCGCTTCAGGGTGTCTGCTACCGGCACGGCCAGGAGACCGCCGACCGGATGGTCCCATAGCGCCAGGATCAGGCGATCGAGGTCCGCTCGCCTCAAGCACGGCCGCGCGGCGTCGTGTACCAGTACCCAGTCGTCTCCATCGCCGTGGTTGGCGAGTGTACCGAGCGCCGCGAGCACCGAGTCGCAGCGCAGGGCGCCACCGCTCGTGACCCAGAGGGGCGCACGGCAGCGGACCTCCATCCCCGGCCAGTAGGGATCGCCGGGGGCCAGGGCCACCACCACCCCGCTCACCTTGGGGTGATCGCCGAGCCGCTTCAGGCCGTGCGCGAGAACCGGGACCCCGCACAGGGGAAGGTATTGTTTCGGGACATCCGCACCCATGCGTGCGCCGACACCAGCGGCCGGGATCGCCGCCCAGGCCCTGCGCATTTACTTCGCAGCCTCAGAGGTTGTGAAAAAACCTACTGGTTTCTTCACGGCCTCTCGGCGGGCACTTCGATGATCTGGTAGAACACCTCGTCCTCCCGGATCATGCCCATCTCGGTCCGGGCCCGCTCCTCGATGGCCTGAAGCCCCGACTTGAGATCGGCGACCTCGGCCTCCAGGACGCGATTGCGCTCGCGGAGGCGCCGGTTTTCGAGCGACTGGGCATCGCGTGCGGAATGAAGCTCAGCGAGATCGCCTATTCCCCCTCGGCCATACCACAATCGATATTGCAACGCGGCCAGGAGGACGGCCAGGAACGCGATGAGGATCGTGGTGAAGAGGGTACCCCGGCGCGCGAGCCGGACGCTCGGCGGCGCAGGCGCGATCGCTCTCGCCTTTAGCGACATGCCGCTATCCGACAAGGTGTTGGAACGCACGGCGCCCGGGATAAGACGCCTGCGCCCCGACCTCCTCTTCGATCACGATCAAGCGATTGTATTTCGCGACCCGATCGGAGCGCGACAGCGATCCAGTCTTGATCTGGCCGCACGAGGTGGCGACCGCCAGATCGGCAATGGTGGTGTCCTCGGTCTCCCCGGAGCGGTGCGAGACCACGGCCGTGTAGCCCGCCTCGCGCGCCATGCGCATCGCGGCCAGGGTTTCGCTCAAGGTCCCGATCTGGTTGACCTTGATGAGGATCGAGTTGCCGATCCCGCGCTCGATGCCCTGTTTCAGGATCGCGGTGTTGGTGACGAAGAGGTCGTCGCCGACCAGTTGGACCTGATTTCCCAGACGCTCGGTCAGGAGCCGCCATCCCTCCCAGTCGTTCTGGTCCATGCCGTCCTCGATGGTGATGATGGGATAGCGTTCCACCCACTTTGCGAGCAACTCGGCGAGCTCCGCGCTCGTGAGCTCCCGGCCCTCCGAGGCCAGCCGGTAGCGTCCCTCCCGGAAGAGCTCCGAGCTCGCGACATCGAGGCCCAGGAACACATCCTCGCCGGCACGATAACCGGCACGCCCGATGGCCTCCAGGATCACCTCGACCGCCGCCTCGTTCGAGGGCAGATCCGGCGCGAAACCGCCCTCGTCTCCGACCGCGGTGTTGAGCCCGCGCCCGCGCAGCACGTCGCGCAGGGCGTGGAACACCTCGGCGCCGTAGCGGACGGCGTCGCAGAGGCTCGGGGCGCCGAGCGGCACGATCATGAACTCCTGAAAGTCCACGTTGTTGTCCGCATGCGCCCCCCCGTTGATGATGTTCATCATGGGGACCGGCAACGTGAAGGGCCCGTCGCCGCCCAGGTGACGATAGAGCGGCACGCCGCTCTCCGCGGCCGCGGCGCGGGCCGCGGCCATCGACACGCCGAGGATGGCGTTGGCCCCGAGCCGTCCCTTGCCGGCCGTGCCGTCCAGCCCGCACATTAGCTCGTCGAGCTTGGCCTGGGCGTCGACCTCCTGCCCGACGAGCGCGCCCTGGATCTCGCCATTCACATGCGAGACGGCCTTCTGCACCCCCTTGCCGCGATAGCGCTTGGGGTCCCCGTCACGCAGCTCGATGGCCTCACGCTCGCCTGTGGACGCCCCCGAGGGCACCGCGGCGATACCGACGGCCCCCGACCGGGTCACGACCTCCACCTGGACGGTAGGATTGCCCCGGGAGTCCAGGATCTCGCGGCCGTGGATGGATTGGATGCTCGACATGCCCTCTTCCACCGGAGATCCCCTCGGATCCCCTCTCCCACCGGGAGAGGGCTACGGTGAGGGGATCAAAAAATTTCGATTCGTGACCGTGCAGCGCATATCATAACGATGGGAGGTCCCGAACAGAACTACCCGGCCACGCGAGTCTGTTCGCTTGCCGCCTCCGGGTCCTGCAACGTCGGGCTTAGGACACAGGCTCGTCGCTGATCTGCTCCGGAGCGCGCACCACGATCTCCGGTTTGCCGTCGAAGAGCTTGAGCGTGCCCTGAACGTAGGCGTAGCTGCGCCGAGGGTGGTCGGGTTCGTCCGCGATGTAACGATTGTCGAATAGGCGCAGGATCGCCTGTCCGGCGTCGGAGTCGGCATCCGGCACGAAGAGCTGAAACGGCTGCTGCAAGGAACCGATGGTCACGACCACGTGCCGGCCGCCGACCCGATGGTATTCCCGCAACTCCGTGAACACGATCGCCCCGGTGTCATGGGACGCGAGCATCAAAAGGCGCTCGTAATCGAGGCGCGAGTTGAACAAGAGCGGATCGCCGATACGGGCCTCACGATAGGCCGCAATCACCTGCGCGCGCAGCTGCCACCAAACTCCCAGGAGCGCATAGTTTCGCGCCTCGGCCCCGTTCACCGCGAGCTGGTCCCAGACCCCGCGATGGGCCGCTTGGGCCTCCCGCTCCGCGGCGGTATAGCGCGCGTGGTGGTCGGGAAACTCGGCATAACCGTACTTCACGAAATACGGGCTGTAGCCCGTCCGGATCATGTGCTCCTGGAAATCGAGCCCGGCCGCGTGCACGAAGCCGAGCACCCTGCCGAAGTTGTCCAGATGCTTTTCCCAGCATTCCGCGAGGGGCTCGGTACCCGGAAACTCCAAGGTCACGGCCGCGTCGTTCGGGAGGAGACGCTGGGCCTCGGCCTTCGCCGCCCGTCCCCAGGGCGTTTGGGGTTTGGTTCGACTTCCGGAATTCGATTCCTCGGTATCGAGCGCCAGGTTCCGGATGCTCGCCTCGCGCCCGTCGGCGCGGATCCGCACCGTATCGCCATCGACCACGCGTGCCACCGTACCTTCCACCGTAGTGCCAAAGAACATACGCTTTGCCTCCTCGCATCAGGATGCTTGCCGGTGCATTACGCGCCGTACGCTGTCGCCATCGCAGTCATCGCAGGGCGCTGCACGGCGCGTACACCGAGACCCATCGGACCGCCCGGCGTCGAGAGTATCCGCGGGCCCTTTTACCGAATGTTACCCCTCGAGCGATCGGCGATCAGTGACTTATTCACATCTCGCGACCCAACGACCCGACGGCGTCCTAAATGGACGCCACGCCCGGTCGTTCGTAGGCTGGAACCCGGTTCCGGCAGGGTTCCGATGCGCTGTCGCCGGGATCCGGCGGAGCCACCTTTCGGCCTACCGGTCGGTCTCGATGCGCCGGACGCTAGGCCCGCGAACTGACTCGCCTGATGTGCGGGCAGGTGCCGGTATGAACCGCCAGGCATCGTTGGTATCATTGATTCCCTTGTTCGGTATCGCCCATACCATCACCATCATGGCTACCCTCACGCTCAAGATCCCCGACGCGCTCGATGCGGCACTGGAGGCGGCGAGCACGCGCCGCCACATCTCCAAATCCGCCGTGGTACGCGCCGCGTCGGAAGAGGCGCTGGCGCAAGAAGAAAAGGCGGCCGATGCCGCCGCCGTTTGGGTAGCGACCTGGCGTGGCTGCCTTTCCGGACTAGAGGAAGCCAGTCCGGATGATGAGCGCTTGCGGCACATCCTGAATAGGCATCTGCGCTGATCTCAGGGCATGCGTCTGCTGCTGGATATCAATGTGTTGTTGGACCTGGCCTTTCGACGCTCCGGCGAACCCGCGTCCGCCACCATTATCATTAGCCGGTACCGGCGTTGATTGCCCGAAGCCTTCTTGTCTCGTTATCCGGTTCCATGATCGCTGGCAGCGCCCACAGATCGTAGCCCGGCATCTCGGATCGGATGCTCGTCCATCAGGCCGTCACGGACCCAGCGATGCTGCCAAGTCTCTTTTTTTCACTTACTTTCTTTAACTTCGCGCTCCCAAGATAATGGCAGAGCTGAGCGTGACGATCGAAGATCTCGCCTGACGAGAGCGGAGGGTTAATTCAATGAGCACCGTCGAGATCCGCCGCGAGCTCTTAGAGCTCGAAAAGCTCCGCCAGGAGCTAGAGACCGAGCTTGCCAGGCGCCACAACTGGGCGCAGCAAGAGGCGTTCTGGGCCCATGAGGCTAAGATGAGCCGGGGCCGGAACTACATCGCGCTCGCCGCTATTGTTGCCGCCCTTACGGCGACCGTGACCGCCGCGCTGGCGAAACTCCTATGAACACTGCGTCGGACCCTAAGGGGTCCAGCAAAAATAACCTGAGCATATCCGGTTAACCCCCAACCCCCCCCCATACCCCGGCGGAAAGGGGGAGGGCGGAAAAGTGTCCACCCGAGCGAGGGGGGGGAGTTTTGGGGGGGTAAAAAGGACCACAAAATGTCCCCAATTATT
>JBQTJM010000029.1:0-1693 GCA_052387115.1 Gammaproteobacteria bacterium
AGGCTCCGTAAATCAATAAAGGTATCAACTTATCTTCTTAGTAGCGGTCGGCTTGGTAGCTGTCGGCCTGATAACATAGTTCCATTCGCCATGAAAGTTGCGACCTTTATTTATTTCTACTGCCTTACACTCGCGAAACCGTGCGGAATACCTACAGGGGGTTGCCGGTGAGCCCGCATCAATTGCAGATCCTTGGGTTCGATGACACGCTCGCGTTTTTGCCACTCGTGAGCACCGCCATGACAACACCGTCTGACTGAGCCATCCCGCCCTCAACGGCATCTTGGTGATCGAGGGTCTCAACCACCCGCCCGGGAGGTAGCGCTGCTTTCTTGGGATACCCCGGACGGCTTTCTCAGAACCTCAAAGAGAGGAGGCGACTTCCATGAAGACCATGCAAGCAGTGCGAATTCATACGTATGGGGGCCCAGGGGTCCTCAAATACGAGGAGGCCCCGCTTTTGAAACCGGGGCCCGGTGAAGTCCTAGTACGAGTCCATGCGGCAGGGGTCAACCCAGTGGACTGGAAGATCCGCGAGGGCTATTTCAAAGGGACGATGAATCATCCGCTGCCCCTAATTCTCGGCTGGGATCTCTCGGGCGTTGTCGAGGCCACAGGCTCCGGCGTCGAGGGATTAAAAAAGGACGATGAGGTCTACAGCCGCCCGGACATCGCCCGGGATGGGGCCTATGCCGAATATATCGTGGTCCGAGAGACGGAAGTCGCGCTCAAGCCGAAGTCCATCGACCACGTCCATGCCGCCGCCATTCCCCTGGCTGCGCTGACGGCGTGGCAGTCGCTTTTCGACTCCGCCGCATTGAGCGCGGGTCAGAAGGTGCTCATTCATGCGGCCGCTGGTGGGGTCGGCAGCTTTGCAGTACAGCTCGCGAAGTGGAAGGGCGCATATGTGATTGGCACGGCATCCAACCGCAACCAGGAGTTCGTCAGGAAACTCGGGGCCGACGAAACCATCGACTACCAGACCACGCGCTTCGAAGACATGGTCCACGATGTTGATGTAGTATTCGACACCATCGGAGGAGACACTCAGAAGCGCTCATGGAAGGTGCTGAAAAAGGGTGGGATCCTGGTTTCCATCGTCGGTCCTCCCTCGGCAGAGGAGGCCGCTGCGCATGGGGTCCGCCACGCCTCGGTCTTCGTTCAACCGAGCGCCACTCAGCTAACTGAGCTTGCAAATCTGGTCGACTCGGGAAAGCTCAGGCCTATTGTCGAAACCGTTTTGCCGCTCGCGGAAGCGCGCCGTGCCCATGAACTCAGCCAGACAGGCCACGCCCGCGGCAAGATTGTCCTCGGTGTCGTGTAACATAGGGATCCTTTGCAAGAGTCTGCGGTCTGATCGGCAGCAGCGACCGATTACTTGTTCAGCATAGGAGGTTTCGACCATGCTCAAGACACCCGCATACGCCGCGGCGGAACTGGAGCCGCTGCTGGCGCTCTGTTCCGGGTACGCGACAGAGCTGCGTTGATCTGTCCTCAGTCACCTTCATCGACGCGGACGGGAAGGCGCTCCTCGGTCAAATGCACAAGGAAGGGGTCGAGTTGGTGGCGTCGGGATGTCTAACCAAATGCATCGTAGAAGGGATTATCCATTCAGAGGAAAAAAAGGCGTGATGATGGCAGGCGATTTCCTCACAGCGTGCTAGAGGATTTGAAACACGGGCCCTATGCCAAC
>JBQTJM010000030.1:0-6707 GCA_052387115.1 Gammaproteobacteria bacterium
CGACCCCGGGCCTGGCCGCCGCAAGGGCACGCACCACGGCAACGGAGCCGTCGCACGATCCGTCATCAACGACGATTATCTCCAATGGTTGCATGGATTGGGCGAAGACGCTTTCGAGCGCGTGGCCTACATAGCGCTCGTGGTTGTAGAGCGACATAATGACGGAAACGCTGCCGTCGTTGTACGTATTCGCCTTCATCGGGATCGAAGCATAGGAAAGTCGAACATGTGTGTCAACGGACGGAGAGTTGGTACGCACCAAGGCCAACGCGGACAACCGCGTTCTGCTGCTCGGCCGACAAGTGTGCGAAGCCTGCTTCGGTCCACCCAGGCAGTCGAGCACGAGTCACCTCGTCTTCAGGACGCCGTGGCCCGGCGACCCGCGTGTCAATATCCAGAACGACAAGGCGGACGTTGCGGGCCATCGAGAAAGTTGCGGCGGGAAAGCGATGGTAAGGAAGGCCTGCACCTTCCCTACCCACCCCTATCAGGAAACGACGAGCTGTCCGGCAAGAGAAAAGCCCCTCGCGGGGACCGCGCTTTGGGGCTGCCTGGGTTTCCCGGATCCCGCTTCGTCGCATCCGGCTACGATGGCTCACCCGTTGACATCGACCTCACTTATGCGTGCGATCACGCATACCAATGGACCATCGTCAGCCCAGGGATCCTGGAAAACTCGCTCACGTTGTGTGTCACAGGCTGCTCTGAGACAACCCGATGCTTTGGCGACCGCCTTGAGCTTGCGCGCCGTGTCTTCATCCAGATATAGATCGACCTGCGCCATGGATAGCCACCTCGAGCGAATAACGCCTGTTCGCGTATATGGGCAAGTATAAGTGGCATAGCCCTCGCGCGCCATAGTGCCTGTAGCCCGTAGCCCGTAGGGCGGGTTAGCGGCTTTATCGCGTAACCCGCCTTTCGAGATTTTGCGATGTGAGATTACACTAGCTTGACCAATATGCCCACCAACAAGGATACTTGCGCGAGGGCAAGCCCAACCATCCATTTGATCACGTCTAATTTGAGCTCGGCGAGGTCTGACTTGGTTACGAACTGCGTGGCGACCGATTCCGAAAGCGCCTCTTGTTGCGCTTCCGCCATGGCCTTGGCCTGGGCCTCGGGGACGCCGGCGGCCTTGAGCCTTTCGACGAACTTGAGGGTATCAAAGGTAACCGTTGTCATGGGGGCAGTATAGCATGGTCAAGAACAAAGCCCCTCGGGGAGGGGCATTGGAGTTGCCGTGGGTGCCAGGCGGCGCCAGGGTGGCTGTGAGCCTGGTTTCCCGGATTCTTCGCTACATCCGGGCTACGCTTGGTAGCGTTTCAGATCACCGAGCCACAAGATCCGCCCGCGGCTCCGTGCCTTCTTGAAATACCGGGTGTCGGAAGTGATCAGCTGTCCATCCTCGGCATGGAATGCGACGGCGTGATAGAGGGTGTCGAACAGATGATGATCGAGTTGGATCGCGAGATCGAGGGCGGTACGGTAGATTTCTGGTGAGTCCGCGACGGGCACCTCGAGGTGCACCAGGTCCATGAGATCCTGCTGGGCCACGTCCGGGCTGATGCGAGCCAACACGGCCGCTGCTTCGGCGATCCAGTGCACGGGCTGCAACAGGTCCACCTCGCCACGCTGGTACGCGAGCAACAGATCCAGTGCCTGATCGACGTTCGGTTCCGATTCGCGCTCAGGCTGTAGCCACTTGATGACGACGCTGGCATCGACTACGTGGCGGGTCACGGGCGACCTTCGTCACGGGCCCTGCGGATCTCTTCCGCGCTCACCGCCGGTCTACCACGACGCCGGGTCAGGATATGGTCGATGGCTTGCGCGCGGCGACTGCGCCTTTTCTCCCGCTCCACGGCCTCCAACATCAGCTCGGCAATGACCGCGCTCTTGTTGCGGTTGGCGAAAGTCTCGTTGAACAGTTGCTTCACATCAGCAGGTACGCTGAAGTTGACGCTTGCCATGGATCGCTCCTCTCAGTGAGTTTGATGGCGAGAGTACGCTTTGCTAGTGAAAGTTTCAACAACGCGGGGGGCGGCCATGCGGCAGCGTTCTAGTCCGTGCCGTAAAACACAGATCTCCTCGCAGGAAGGGCCTTTGGGGTTGCCGTGGGTGCCAGGAGGCGCCAGGGTGGCTTGTGAGGCTGGTCTCCCGGATTGCGCCTCGCTGCATCCGAGCTACGCTGGCTTGACCTTGCTCAGACGTTCAGCCATACGGGTCTGCCAGCCCGGGCCGGTAGCCTTCCATCGTGCGATAACGTCCTCTGGCAGTCGAAGAGAGATCAGTTTTCGCGGGTTCAAAATCCTCGGACGGCCGCCTTTCTTGACCTTGGCACGAGCGAGCATCTCGTTCGTGAGCTCCGGCAACTCCTTGTACTCGTTCGGTCGAATGACGTGGGTGTCCACGCGAGAGAGCTCAGACTTCAAGATACGGCGCGAGGCGGGTTTGTTCACGATCATTGGCTTTCCGCATGCTGAATATGTGGCGGACCGAGCCACGCGGGGTGTAGCCGACGACGACCATACGGCCCGGTGAGCGTGCCGTAGCAGATGGTTCGGCGTTCACCATAGTCTTTGCGCGTGTCCTCGACCTCGACCGTGATGCCTGCGAAAACGATGAGTGCGTCCTCGAAGTCAAGCCCCCGTTCGGTAAGTGTTCGGGCACGCTTGGCCGGGTCGTAGGTGACGCGCACCGGGTTATTGTAGCTACGGAAACAAGGGCGCGCAAGCGGGCGCCATCATCTCCCCCGTAGGACGCAACAGCGTGGGCGAATCGCGCCCTACGCTTGCTGGGTTGAAGGGGGCAGCAATCGTGCATCAATAGTGATACTATGCGCCCATGACAGGGATAGCGGACATCGTGGCAAGGATGCGTAGGCAGCCGGCTGCCGTGCGATTCTTGGAGCTACGCCGAGTGTGCGAAGCCTACTTCGGTCCGCCCAGGCAGTCGAGCACGAGTCACCTCGTCTTCAGGACGCCGTGGCCCGGCGACCCGCGGGTCAATATCCAGAACGACAAAGGAAAAGCGAAGGTTTATCAGGTACGACAGGTGTTGCGGGCCATCGAGAAGGTTGAGGCGGGAAAACGATGAAAGATCATTACACCTATCGTGTGACGTGGTCGGCGGAGGATGGCGAGCATGTCGGATTGTGCGCGGAGTTCCCCTCGTTGAGCTGGCTTGCCGCGACTCCGGAGGCGGCGCTCAAGGGGATCCGAAAGGTAGTGGCGCAAACCGTGGACGATTTGCAGCAATCAGGGGAAGAGGTGCCGGAGCCATTTTCCGATCGTCGCTACAGCGGCCGGTTCATGGTTAGAGTCCCGCCCGAGGTACACCGTGAGCTCGCGACCCGAGCCGCAGAGGAAGGCGTCAGCCTCAACCGGCTGGTCAGTGCGAAATTGGCCGCCGAGGGTTAGCCTGGATAGAGGGAAGCGGAATCCGGGGAGTAAGATCGGGCCGTGGTGTGTGCGCTTCGCCACGAAACCGCAGGCTCGAAGCTCACACCCAGCCGAATCAAGTTCGTTATCCAACGGACCGGTATCTGCGCGTTGTCGCCCTCGACGAGCGCGCTCAGGTTGCGCACACAGGTTTCAAAGCCCTCCTTGGGGTCGCTGGTGACAAGCCGGACGAGTATGGACGTATCAATCCCGAAGTGTGCCGTCATGAGGCTCGTCGCGGAAGGTTTCAATATCGAAGGCGCCCTCGCCGCGGGGAAGCTTGCCGCGTAACGGGGCGAGCCGCGTACGATCGATCCGACGCGCACGCAGGATGAATCCGTCGGGGCTTTGCTCGAGCTCGAGCCGGTCGCCCGGCTTCACGCCCAAGGCTTCAAGGACGCGGGCGGGAAAGGTGACCTGACGTTTGGCGGTGATTTTGACGATCATGGCGATGGACCAAATGCACCTTACTACAATAGTATTCCAGTAAGGAAGGCCGATCAAGCCGCCGGCGCTCAGAGCTCGTAGGACGGAACGGCGCGAAGGTGGTTCCGCGGAATGATGTGTCATGTGACGGATCGCTCCGACGAGCTTCCATCCTGCGGTGACGCCAAAAGAAAAGCCCCTCGCGGGGAGGGGCTTTGGGAGTTACCCTGGTTTCCCGGATTCCGCTTCGCTGCATCCGGGCTACCGCTGGCTACGGTGCCGATCACAGCCACGGATCGATCGGCAACACCTTGACGACGTTTCCGTTGCGGCGATCGATGATCGCGGTCAGGTCCTGCTTCCTCGCGCGCACGGGCAAGAAGGCGAGGTCGTCCCAGCCTTGCCCGAACATTTTCACCACGCGAGTCAAGTCCGCTTCGGACTCCGGCCGTTTTTCGCGAAGCTCGGCGAGCGGCTGCGACTTGGCGATGACCGCGGCGGTCCGTTCGTGATAAGGCACGTAGTATTGCGGGAAGTTGGGCAGACCCACGCCGCTCGTGACGGCGGTAAATAACAATCTCTCCTGCTCTTTCGCATCGGATGGCCGGTCGGCGGCGACCAGCCGCGGTCCGGTGAGCGGCAGGGTCTTGAGCTCGTCGGGCGCGAGGGTCTGCCAGTCGTCGGGGAAGAGCTCGTTGGCGCCGACCACATCGAAGCGATCGACGTTGAAGACCACATAGACGGGGCGTGCCGCGTACACCACATGGATGCCATAGACGAGCGCGCCCGTCTGTAACAAGGCCACGACGGCGAGGTCGAAGCGGAGGCTCTTCTTCTTCGGGTTGTAGACGATGAGGGTAATGAGCGGCCCGATGACAACATCAACACCGATGATGGTCAGCGCGAGCTTCGCCCCGCCGACGGCCTCGAAATAGGGCTGCGGATACCACAGGAGGGCCATGCACGCGAACACCGCTAGGGCGATGAGCGCGCAGATCCCGAGGTGGATGGCGGCGGCCTTCCAACGGGTCAGCGTCTTCGGTGTCGCGGGTCGAGGGTCGATCAGATCGAGGGTTGGCGAAAGCGCTTGTTCCATTGGGTGTTGTCCTCGTCGAAGTCAAATTTGGGCCGCGCTGCGCGCAGCATTCAATCGGTGTTGGATCTCCAACCGGGGTTTGTGGTGCGTGGAACGCATCCTACGCGCGGTGGGTGGCGCGCACCCGAAATCGAGGATCGAGAACCATGCCAAACCAAAATAGAAAAGCCCTCGCGGGGATGGGCTTTGGGGTTGCCGTGGTGTCCCGGATTTCCCTTCGCTGCATCCGGGCTACGCTGGCTCAAAAAGAAACGCCGCCCAGAGGCGGCGTTTCCTGACAATCTGCGAGTTAACGGCAGTTAGCCGGCAAGTATTTGTCCGGCATGGCAGAAGCTGTACAGCTCCAACTTACCGTGCCAGTCGCTGCAACAAACGTCGGCGTCAGAACGAAAGTATCTGCGGCGACAATACCTCCACCAATGGCAGGGTTTGGCACGATCGTGATGACACCACCGGCCCCAACGGCCAAGGAAGCGACATACTGCGTCGCATTGCTCGAACACCCGGCTGCAGCGAGGGTCCCTGGCAGCGCACCGTTAGCCTGCGCAAACTCGGACACTGAGGTCTTACATGCCGAGGCCGATACCGCCAGTTCGGTAACCTTCGCGCGAATCGTATAATCCTGATACGCCGGGATCGCGACAGCCGCCAAAATCCCAATGATCGCCACGACGATCATCAACTCAATCAACGTGAAACCTTGCTGGAACTTCTTCATGTATAACACTCCTATTGAAATTGAACTGTGTTGGGTGGTCCGATGGCCCTGGACAGTGTCGTAACGTGACGATCGAACTTGAGCTACACGACCGGGCATCATCCCTGCCGCCCGCGGTCGTTTAGCGGGGGCTACCGGGCCTGAGTGCAGCGGGTGTGCCAGCTTGCCCAGGACTCAGGCGGAATGCCGGAATGGGTGGGATGGAAGCGCCTTCGGGGCGCGTGGGGTCTTGCGGATAGGGGTGAAACGGACGGCGGAGTTGACGCGGCGCGTCGGCTTGTGACGAGGTGCGTCAGCTTCGGTGAAGGGGTTTACCCCCACCCGGAACCTCCCCCGCGACGTAGGGGCGCGCGCAAACGACGATTTAATCAAACGCCAGCGTCTCGAGAAATCCGTATCATTCGGTGGCACGTCCATAGGCAATGGAGGTTATCGGGGAGTATGACGATAGCATCGCTCCGGAACGGCCGTTGGTTGTGCACGGAACGGAGGACCTCGCGTAAGGCG
The DNA here is from genome assembly GCA_052387115.1 of Gammaproteobacteria bacterium. Taxonomy (GTDB): domain Bacteria; phylum Pseudomonadota; class Gammaproteobacteria; order JACCXJ01; family JACCXJ01; genus JACCXJ01. The sequence goes on from JBQTJM010000030.1 coordinate 6,188, forward strand.
TCGATGTTTGTGGTTAACAGAGAGCGCCGCTGTTGCAGTAACGCCACCGTGAAAAAATGCGAGCCGCCGGGAACATGCGCGCGAATGCAATGGGGCATGGCGGAAAGTTCTTGGTCGTGCGCCGCTGGCCGATCTTAGCCTGGGTGGAGCGCAGCGGAACCCGGGGATCGACGACCTGTCCGGAAAAAGAAAAGCCCCTCGCGGCGAGGGGCTTTGGGGCTGCCTGGGTTTCCCGGATTCCGCTTCGCTGCATCCGGCTACGCTGGCTGCGCTGGCTAAAAAAGCAACGCCGCCCGGAGGCGGCGTTTCCTGACAATCTGCGAGTTAACGGCAGTTAGCCGGCAAGTATTTGTCCGGCATGGCAGAAGCTGTACAGCTCCAACTTACCGTGCCAGTCGCTGCAACATACGTCGGCGTCAGAACGAAAGTATCTGCGGCGACAATACCTCCACCAATGGCAAGTGTTGGGACGATCGTGATGACACCAGCGGCTCCAACGTCCAAGGAAGCGACATACTGC
>JBQTJM010000031.1:0-2986 GCA_052387115.1 Gammaproteobacteria bacterium
CGCGACCAGCAGTTGACCGAAGTGATTCGGCCCGATGGGCAGCGGCTGGACTTCCGCTATGACGCAGGTGGGCGCTGGAGCCGGCTGATCCTCCCCGAGGGCGAGTACCACTACGCCTACGAGCCCAAGACCGGCCATGTGAGCCGTATCACCGCGCCGGATGGCGGGACCTTGAGCTTCCGCTACGACGGCGCCCTGCTGATGGGAACTACTTGGGCGGGCACCGTGGCCGGCACGGTCGCCCGCCAATACAACAGCGGCTTCAACGTCAGCGAGCGTGTCGTCAACGGCTTGCCGGTGATCTTCGCTTACGACCCCGATGGCCTACTGATCCAGGCCGGGGGCCTCGGCTTGACCCGGAATGCCGACAATGGCCTCCTCGCCGGGACCACCTTGGGTCATCTCAAAGACACACTCTAAGCTACAACGGCTTCGGAGAGCTCGCGACGCAGCGCGCCGAGGCCGTCGTGCCGGTGGCAGGTTTCGAGGCCTTGATGGCCGAGATCCACGCGCGCGTGGCCACGATCCAGGACATCGTTGGAAGCGGATTCGAGATCTACCCCCGCGATCTGATCGAGGCGGCCGAGGGCCTCCCGGCCACCATCCCGGAAGTGCACAGCGCACTCGCAGCGCTCGAGGCCCGGATCGTCCGGTCCTTCGGCCAGCATCATCCGGCGCTGGCGGAGTACCGGGCCGAGGCCGCCGCCGTGATGAACCTTTTGAGCCAGCTCGAAGCCCAGGACGCCACCGTCACGACGCCGCTCTACGAAGCGCGTTACACCCGCGATGCGCTCGGGAGCATCACCGAGAAGACCGAGACCCTCGGCGGCCTCACGACTACCCACGCCTACACCTATGATCTCGCCGGACGGCTGGCCGAGGTCCAGCAGGACGGCGTGGTCGTCTCTACCTACACCTACGATGCGAACGGCAACCGCACCCACGTCAACGGCGTCGAGATCGGGCACTACGACGCCCAGGACCGGCTCCTCGACCATCGGGGCTACGCCTACACCGCGAACGGGGAGCTGGCCTCCAAGACCGAGGGTGCCTTCACCACCACCTACAACTACGATGTGCTCGGTAACCTCCGAAGCGTCGAGCTCCCCGATGGCAGCCGTATCGATTATCTCATCGACGGCCAGAACCGGCGCATCGGCAAGAAGGTCAACGGCGTCTTGGTCCAAGGCTTCCTCTATCAAGACCAACTCAAGCCCATCGCCGAGCTCGATGGCGAGAACCATAGGTCGTCTCGCGGTTTGTCTACGCCGACAAGCCGAACGTGCCGGCCTACCTGGTCAAGGGCGCCATCACCTACCGCATCCTCTCCGACCACCTCGGCAGCCCGAGACTCGTCGTCAACGCCGACACCGGCGACATCGTCCAGCGCCTGGACTATGATGAATGGGGGCGGGTCACCCTGGACACCCACCCCGGCTTCCAGCCCTTCGGGTTTGCCGGCGGGCTCTACGACCGCGACACCAAGCTCGTGCGCTTCGGGGCACGGGACTACGACCCCGAGACCGGGCGGTGGACGGCGAAGGATCCGATACGGTTTGGGGGCGGGGATACGAATCTGTATCGGTATGTTTTGAACGACCCTATCAACTGGATTGACCCCCCAGGGCTAACCGGCATTCTCCCTCTCTTTGCCCGTCCTCCACTGGTTCCAAGGGTTCCAATTCCCAGAGGAGCTGGCGAGACAGCAGCACAGTATGCTGAGAGGATTCAGAACTGGAGATCCGCTGAAGAAGCAACATGGAAAAATGAAGTGCGATTAGAACCGACTAAGCCGCGCGCTGGCAACGAGAAATGGAGAACGATTTTCGATGCTGCTCGAAGGGTAGCCGGAGAGGGGGCCGATGATCTCTCAGCACCACCATTAGAGCCGGAACCTGATTCAGAGGAAAAGCTAGAATGCCCGAAATAGGACACGCCTCCATCCGGGGAACGTATTATAGATTTGGGCTTTGTGTATGACTCTTAGCGATAAACGGCAGATGGATTTTCAGGAACTACTACATCGCGCCCAGTCTGGCGATGTTGTTGCACAAACAGAGGTGGCATCGCTGTATGCAGAAGGCTCTGTTATTCCAAAGGATTATGTTGCGGCTGTGCATTGGTATAGGCGGGCTGCCGAATCTGGGAACGCCGAAGCTCAATTAGGCCTCGGCACATGCTTACATTTCGGTTTAGGTACCGAGAAACGTGTTTCTGAGGCGCGCTATTGGTATCGTAGAGCTGCTCATAGAGGCGTCCTCTTGGCTTACGTCTACATTGGGCTACTATATTTCGAAGGATTAGGGGTTCCGAAAAACATGAGTGAAACAGCGCGATATTGTCGCCTAGCAGCAGAGGGGGGCAATCCGGAAGGGCAGCAGTTTCTCGGCTGGTGTTATCACCAAGGGGTAGGAGTGCCCCAGGACGATCAGCAGGCGTTTTATTGGTTTTCTAAAGGAGCTCAATCCGGTCTGACCGATGCCATGAACAGCGTCGCATGGGCCTATACGGAGGGGAAAGGTATTGGAAAGGACGTAATCATGGCTTACATGTGGCGTAGTTTGGCCGCAGAAGCCGAAGATGAGGATGCCCGCAAAGAGCTTATTAAACTCTCACAGCGCATGACCAAAGAAGAGATCAACGCGGCGGAAAAGAGTGTTCAAGATCGAAAACTCAACAACCCCTTTCTTTAGAACAATAGTCTCTGAGTAAATATCTCGGAAAAGGGCGCAGCTTTCTTTGCGCTCGACCGTATCCCGTGCTGAGCCCGGCAGATCGTGGCCGAGCACCGGATCGACCCGGTAATCGGGGTCACGAGCCCGAGCAGCATCGCGAGGGTAGTGGTCTTGCCGGCCCCATTGGCGCCCAAGAGGGCGCAGATCGACCCCCGCTCGATGGTGAAGCTCACCCCGCTGACAGCGCGTACCTCGCCGAAGCGCTTCGATACCTGGTGCACCTCGATCGCCGCCAACCCTGGCCGCCATGG
>JBQTJM010000032.1:0-14919 GCA_052387115.1 Gammaproteobacteria bacterium
CGCCATTTCCACCAAGAACCAGGAGCTCGCCGTCGAGCGCGACTTCGTCCGCGGCCTCCTCGATTCCGCCCAGGTGCTGGTGGTGACACAAACGCGTTACGGGGTGATCCAGGCGGCCAACGCGTTCGCGGCACAGCTCACCGGATTCTCCCCCTCCGAGCTCAAGGGACGGCGCTTCGTGGACCTGATCGGCAACGTCGAGGCCCACCGCGAGGTCCTGGCCGGTCTCGAGACCCTGACCCAGACCGGCGGGCGGCGCCTGGAGCAAGAGTATCCGCTATCCCGGCGGGACGGCGAGTCACGGCAGATCGTGTGGGTGCACACGCCGCTCCGCGAGGAGCACAGCGACGGCACCGCCGTGCTCTCGGTCGGCCTCGATGTCACCGATCGGGTGGAGGCGGAATCGCGCATGCGCTGGCTCGCCAACCACGATGGTCTGACCGGGCTCATCAACCGCCACCGTTTCCTCGAGGAACTGAAGCGGACCTATGACCAGGTGACTCGCGGCGGCATGGTGGCCGCCGTCCTGCTCTTCGACCTCGACCACTTCAAGGAGATCAACGACACCAGTGGTCATGCCGCGGGTGACGCGCTGCTCCGTGCGGTCGCCGCGGAGTTGCGTGCCCGGGCGCGAAAGTCGGATATCGTCGCGCGTCTCGGCGGGGACGAGTTCGCGATGCTCATGCCGAATACCGATGCCTACGGGGCCGTGGCCTTCGCGCGCCAGATGAACGAGCGACTCACCCAGGTGCCGTTCGTCCACGGCGAACGTCGCTATCGTACCGGCGCCAGCATCGGGATCGCGCTCCTGCCCCAGCACGGCAGCGATTCCGAGGAGCTGCTCGCGCACGCGGACCTCGCCATGTACGAGGCCAAGCGCGCCGGGCGGTCCTGCTTCCGGATGTTCGCCCTTGAACACGAAGACGCCGGGGCCTTGGCGGGTGGTGTCCACTGGAAGGACCTGCTGTCTCACGCGCTCGCTGAGGGGCATCTGTTCTTCGAGTATGAACCGGTGATCGAGGTCGGGAGCGGGGCGGTGGCGTTCCACGAGGCGCTATTGCGGCTCCGGCTCGAGGATGGCCGGATCGTCTCTCCCGGCGAGTTCCTGCCCGCGGCGCAGCGGGCCGGCCTGGGCTATGAGATCGATTGCTACGCGGCGCGCCTGGCCGTGGAGGTCCTCGCCTCGGGTGCCGCGCGGGCTCTGTCGGTGAATCTCTCGGCCGCGGCTCTCTCAAACGGACGTTGGGCGGAGCCTGTCAAGACAGCCGTGGGTGAGGGGGGCTTGGACCCAGTGCGGCTCATCTTCGAGATCACCGAGACCGAAATGATCGCCGACATGGTAGAGGCCCGGCGCATTATGGACGAGCTGGTGATGATCGGGGTCCGCTTTGCCGTGGATGATTTCGGATCGGGCTTCAGCTCGCTCTATTACCTGAAGCAGCTCCCCGCGAGCTTTGTCAAGATCGACCAGTCGCTGGTCAAGGGGCTCGCCAAGGACCCGCGCGATCGGGACTTCGTTCGCGCCATCAGCACCATGATCCACTGTTACGGCAGGACCGTCATCGCCGAAGGCGTGGAAGATGCCGCGACCCTGAGGTTGCTCGAAGAGATGGGAGTGACCTTGGTACAAGGGTTTCATTTGGCCGAGCTTCCGAGGGCGGCCCTTCCGCAACCGCAAGCGGGGCGCGGCCGGGGCTAGAACGAGGGGGATTCATGTGATGAACCAGGAAGAATTCGTGATTCCACAACTATACTGTCCGTTCCCGCCGGAGGTAAACCCGTACTTCGAGGCGGTACACGAACATACGCTCGCGTGGGCACGGCGGTTCGGTATGGCCAAGGACGAGTCCGCCTTCGAGCGCCTCCGGGGGTCGAAGTTCGCGAGGTTGGCCGCGTGTGCCTACCCCGGTGCGCCCGGCGACGAGTTGGCCATCGCATCGGACTTCTTCACCTGGCTGTTCCTGCTCGATGACGAGTGCGATGAGGCGGGGATCGGAAAGCGTCCCCAACGCCTGGCGGCGCTGAATGCACAGTGCCTGGAAGTACTTTCCGGCCGGGCACCAGAACAGCTTTCCAACCCGTCACGACGGCGGCCCGGCCGACCGGACGTACCGTTGGTTCAAGCCCTCGACGAGCTACGCGGGCGCATGGAAAAACTGGTGTCCAAGGCGTGGATGGATCGCTTCAACATGAGTGTTTCCGAGTATTTCGAGGCCTTGATCTGGGAAGCACGTAACCGCGAGCTCGGTCAGTGGCCGGACGTGGCCACGTATATCCTGATTCGGCCCTATACGGGGGCCGTGTACGTCGGCTTCGATCTGATCGAGCTGACCGAGAGGCAATCGCTTCCGCTCGTGGTGCGGAAACATCCAGATTTTCAACGGCTCATGGTTTTGGCGAGCAATGTCGTCTGCTGGTGTAACGACCTTTTCTCATTGCGGAAGGAACGCGCTCACGGCGACATGCACAACCTCGCGCTGGTCCTCGAGCACGAGGAGGGTATCACCCTCCAGGCGGCGGTGGAGCGGGTGGCAGGGCTCATCGAGCGCGACGTCAAGGGTTTCATGGCCCTGGTAGAGGCACTGCGGTCGTTCGGTCCCGAAACCGATGACGCCGTCCGTTGCTTCGTGGCCGGTATGCGTGCATTGATGCGGGGTAACCTCGACTGGTCCGCCGGGTCGCGCCGGTACCGGGAAAGCGAAGGAGCCGAGGAAGGACCGGCACTGCCGACAGCGTTCGCCTGACCGGGCAACGGGAGGAACGCGGTTTGCCGTATTCCTCAAGGACGCTCCGTTCGATGCCGAAACAGCCCGCGCAGGGAGGCGCCACAGAACGGCTTGCCCGCGAGGCAGGGATCGTCGGATCGCGGAAAACGCCAATCCGCTCCACTCGCGATCGGAGACCTCCCAGGGCACGTCGATCGCGCCCTCTTGCCTCGAGATCGAACACCAGGGAACGGAGTTGTCCATACACGCTTCCAAGCCCGCCGGAACGCGGCGCATCCTCATCGTCAGCGAGAGCGAGGACCTTCGTCTCTTGCTCGCGCAGATGGTCGCGATGGAATGGCCCAATGCCGAGATCCATGAGTGGGACCCGTGCATGCCCGAGCGCACGGCCGCTGCAGCGGGGCGCGCCGACGCCGACGTGGTGCTTGTGGATGACGCGCTCGAAGGCGCTGGCCCAGGTTCAATTGGGATATTCCCGGAGGGCCTCACAGCGCACGCCGGGCACCCGACCATCATACGGCTCTTGGACGGCACGGCGCCACGGCCGAATGGCAAGGCGCTCACCCTCCAAAAATCAAACCTCTCGCGCGCGGCCGTAGGCGCCGTGGTGCGTGCCGCCCTCGCCAGCGCGACGGGCAGCGACGCGCACTGGCAGTGCGTCGATACGGTACCGATCGGTGCCGATGGGGAAACCGAACCCCTGGAGGACGTCTTCCTGCTGCGCCGAAACGTCGGCAGCCGGCTGGAAGCGGTGCGGCTGAACGGCTTCTTGATGCTGCGCAAGCTCGGTTCCGGCGGGATGTCGACGATCTTCCTCGCGCAGCATCTGGCCAAGGGGATCCCCATGGCGCTCAAGATCCTGGACAGCAGGTTCATCGAGGACGAACGCTTCCTGGACCTGTTCATGCGGGAGTACAACCTCATCTCGCATATCAAGAGCCCCCACATCGTCCGTATCTACGAGCAGGGGTTCACCGATACGCACGTCTACATCGCCATGGAGTATTTCTCCCGGGGCGATCTGAAGGACCACCTGCGTTACGGGGCATTGCCGCCGGCGACGGCACTGCGCATCTTCTGTCAGGTGCTGCGCGCGCTCGAGGTCATCCATGCCCACGGGATCGTGCATCGCGACCTCAAACCGCAGAACCTCATGTTCCGCGAGGACGATAGCCTTGCGCTCATCGATTTCGGCATTGCCCGGCACCACGACGCCACGGCCGATCCGGAAGGGGACGGGCAGGCGCCGGCGTTCGGCACGCCCTACTACATGAGCCCGGAACAATCCGAGGGCCTGCCCGGGGATCCCCGCTGCGATCTATACAGCGCGGGGACCATCCTCTACGAGATGCTGACCGGCGCGAAGCCCTATACCGGCAAGACGGCCGTCGAGGTCATGGCCCAACATATCGGTGCACCCATGCCGCACCTACCGAGCGCCGTCGCAGCCTATCAACCGCTGCTCGAGCGCCTACTCGCCAAGGCCCCTGACGACCGCTATCAGAATGCCGGGGAATTGGCGAACGCCCTCGACAAGCTATCGTTTCTCCCCAGCCGCTGAGCCGCCACCTCGTCCTGACGGGTGGCGACGGCGACGCCTACGCTCGCTGACTTGCTGGTTTACTGGTTCCCAAGCCCCGGCTTGGGAACCCAGTGGTGAAGCTGCGGCTTCACGTCTCCATCACCAGGCCAGCATCACAGCTCCGGGAAGCTGGAGCTTCCCGACCGGGTTCCCAAGCCCGAGCTTGGGAACCAGTAAACGGACGCCAACCAGTAAACGGAACGCCAAAACGCAGCTTCCGCCTTACGCGCGTTCATTCGGCGGCACCACCTTCGGCGATCCGCACTCAGGGCGGCATGATGTCCCCGAAGCCCGTGATGGCCGGAAACTCCGAGGGGGGATGGGGTGGAGCGCGGCTGTCGGGCTGGCGCACGCCGTAGAGGAAGCGGATCCCGGCGGCCCGGGCGGTGCGCAGGACGGTGAGGTTGTCGTCGATGAGGAGCGTGCGTCGGCCGTCGAAGGGCTCGCGCGTCTGGGCGATGTCCCAGAACTGCGGCTGTTCCTTGGGGACGCCGAGCTCGTGGGCGCAGAGGATCGCGTCGAAGTGTTCGGTGAGCCCGGCGCGCGGGAGCTTGATCGCGAGGCTCTTGGGGTGGGCGTTCGTGGCTAGCATCACGCGCTTGCGGAGCACGCGCAGCGCGGCGAGGAACTCGGGTACCCGCGGGTGCGGCGCGATCAGATGCGCGACCTCGCGTTTGATCTCCGCGATCTCGATCCCGAGCTCTCGCGTCCAGTGATCGACACAATACCAGGCCAGTGATCCCTCCCGCGCCTTGAGCCTCGGCGCCAGCTCGGCCTTGGCGGCCGCCAGTGCGAGACCGGACCGCTCCGCATAGCGGAGCGGCAGGTGCTCGGTCCAGAAATGGGTGTCGAAATGGAGATCGAGGAGCGTGCCGTCGAGGTCCAGCAACACCGTCTCCACCAAAGACCAGTCGAGCATCGCCTCCCGCACCTCGCCACCCAGGGCCTTAGCACCCGTCACCGGTCTCGAAAGGGCCCGGAAGGGGCTCATGTTATCCTTACCATTCAATCAATTACCGGATTTGCATCGGTCCGAGCCTAGAGGGGGGACTCCCTGTACGCTCGCTACCGTATCTTGTATCTTACCGCGCGATGAAGCTATCCAAGATCAGGCTCGCGGGGTTCAAGTCCTTTGTGGACCCGACCACGTTGGATCTGTCGGGCAACCTGACCGGCGTCGTGGGGCCGAACGGCTGCGGCAAGTCCAACCTCATCGATGCCGTCCTGTGGGTCCTGGGGGAGACCTCGGCCAAACACCTGCGCGGGGGCTCGATGGCCGATGTGATCTTCAACGGCTCCGGCAACCGAAAGCCCGTGGGGCAGGCCACGGTGGAGATAATCTTCGACAATGCCGACGGCGCCTTCGGCGGACAGTACGCGAGCTATGCCGAGGTGTCGTTGAAGCGCCAGATGAGCCGGGACGGGACTTCGAGCTATTTCCTGAACGGGGTGCGCTGCCGGCGCCGCGACATCGTCGGCCTGTTTCTCGGTACGGGGCTCGCTTCGCGCAGCTACGCCGTGATCGAGCAGGGGATGATCTCGCGCATCGTCGAGGCCAAGCCAGAGGACTTGCGGGTGTTCCTCGAAGAGGCGGCCGGGATCTCCAAGTACAAGGAGCGCCGCCACGAGACCGAGATCCGCATCCAGCACGCCCGCGAAAACCTGGCGCGGCTCGACGATGTGCGCGCGGAGCTCGACCGGCAGCTCGAACGCCTACAGCAACAGGCCAGGGCGGCGGCCCGGTACAAGCGGCTCAGCGACGACGAGCGCCTGGTCAAGGGCCAGCTCCTGGCGCTGTCCGTCAGGACGCTGTCGCAGGGATCGGAAATCCAGGTACGGCTGACCGTCGAGTGCGAGACCGAGGTCGAGGCAGCCCTCGCGGCCCTGCGCTCGGTGGAGGCCGAGCTCGAGGCAGGGCGCGCCGACGAGTCGCGGGCGCGCGAGGGCTTCGACGAGGTGCAGGGCCGGTATTACCGGGCCGGGGCGGAGATCGCCCGGCTCGAACAGGCGATCGGCCATGCCCGGGAGCGGCGCGAGGGGCGCATGGCCGAGCTCGAACGCGCCGGCCGCGCGCTCGAGGAGGCCGAGGCCCGGCGCGCGGAGGCGCGCGCGGCCATCGCGCGCACCACCGAAGAGATCGCGCTCTTGGAACCGCGTTCGCGGGACGCCCGCCTGGCCGAGGGATCGGCCTTCGAGGGCCTGGCCCTTTGCGAAGAGGCCATGGAAGGCTGGCAATCCGAGTGGGACGCGACGAACGCGGAGGGCGCACAACGGAGTAGCGAGGAGTCGGCGCTGGCCGCGCGTGCGGCCCACCTGGCGGAACGGCGGAGCGAGCGGCAAGCGCGCCTCGGGACGATGCACGACGAGCACGGACACCTGGACACGCTGGCCGGTAGCGATGAGATCGCGGTGCTCGAAACCCGGCTCGGCGAGGCCGGTGCGATCCTGGCCCAGCGCGAGTCGGAGCGGGCCGGGAATCGCGAGGCCCTGCGCGAGCAGCGCGCGCGGCGCGACGCGCTGAACCGCCACCTGGGCGAGTTGCGCGAGACGCTCGCGACCGCGCTCGGGCGCCTGTCCTCACTGGTTACGCTGCAGGAAGCGGCGGTGGATGGCCACGATGGAACGGTGCGGGAGTGGCTGGTCCAGGTCGGGACGGCCGTGCCCGTGCCCCTCTTCGAGCAGATCCGGGTGGAGGCGGGGTGGGAGCCCGCGGTCGAATCGGTCCTGGGGGATTGGCTGGGCGGCTTTACCGTGGCGTCGCTCGTCGATGCGGCCCGCGTGCTCCCGGACCTGGGCGAGCATGGCGTGGGCCTGATCGAGGCAGGGGCGGGCCCGGCGCCGCTCCGTCCGTCCGGAACCGCGGCGCCGTTGTTGATAGAAAAAGTCCAAAGTCCGGTCGGGCTCGACGGCGTGCTCGGCGGCGTGTATGCCGCCGAAGGGCTGGACGAGGCGCTGGTGCTGCGCACCGGTCTCCATGCCGCCGAGTCCCTGGTGACCCGCGACGGGGTCCAGATCGGACCGGACTGGCTGCGACGCACCGGGCGCGTCCCGGGCCGGGCGGGGGTCATCGAAAGGCAGCAGGAGATCCAGTTCCTGGAGGCGCAACGCGCGGCGCTAGAGGAGGCCATCGAGAGGTCCCTGCGCGAGGCCCGGGAGGCGCGTGAGACCGGCGCCCGCCTGGAGGCCGAGGAATCCGAGCTGCAGGCGGCCATCGCCCGCGCCCAGGAGGTCGTGGCCGGTGTGCGCTCCGAGCTGGCCGCGGCGCAGGCCGCCGAGGCGCAGCGCGCGCTGCGGTTGACCGCGCTGGCCCAGGAGATCACGACCTTGGAGGCCCAGGAGGCGTGCGATGCGGACGACGAGGCCATGACCGCAGCACGGCTCCTGACCCTTCACGAGGCGCTCGCGGAGACCGGGACACAACGTCTGGCCTTGGAGGGTCGCAGAGCGGCGCTGGGTCCGGCCCTGTCGACCGCCCGCGAGGCGTGGCGCGCGGCGCGCGAAGAGAGCCTTGCGCTGTCGCTGCGGATCGAGTCCCTGAGGACCCGCTACGGGGTACTGGGGGAAGGCGAACGGCGGGAGTCAGAGGCCCTGGAGCAGCTCGGGGGGCGCTGCCGTGAGCTGCGCTCGGCCCTGGCGGAAGGCCTGGGGCCCTTGACGGCCCTGGAACAGGCCCTGCCCGGGGCGCTGGAGGCTAGGCTGTCGGTGGAGGCCGAGCTCGGCGAAGCGCGTGCCGTCCTGGAGCGCTGGGATGGCGCTCTGCGGGAGGCGGCGGAGCGGCGTCTCCTCCGCGAGCGCGAGGCCGATGCGTGCCGCGAGCGCCTGGGCGAGGCGCGGCTGGCACGCGAGAACCTGCGGGTGCGTCTCGACGCCTGCCGGGAGCAGCTCGCGGGACAGGGGCTCGTGCTCGACGAGCTGCTCGCCGCACTGCCCGAGGACGCCTTGCCGGCCGCGTTCGAGGAGCGCCTCACGCGCATCGGCGAGCGGTTGGCGCGGCTCGGGGGCGTGAACCTCGCGGCCATGGAGGAGCTCGAGGCGCTCGGGGAGCGCAAGACCTATCTCGACAGCCAGCACGCCGATCTCACCGCGGCGCTGGCGACCCTGGCGGATGCCATCCGGCGCATCGACGGGGACACCCGCGGCCGTTTCAAGGAGACCTTCGAACAAGTGGATGCCCATCTCGGGGTCATCTTCCCGGAGCTTTTCGGCGGTGGCGAGGCCCACCTGGAGCTGACCGGCGAGGACCTCCTGGAAACCGGCGTCGCCGTCATGGCCCGTCCGCCCGGCAAACGCAACAGCAGCATCCATCTGCTGTCCGGGGGCGAGAAGGCACTGACGGCCTTGGCGCTGGTGTTCGCGCTCTTCAAGCTCCACCCCGCGCCGTTCTGCCTGCTCGACGAGGTCGACGCCCCGCTCGACGACGCCAACGTCGCGCACCTGTGCCGGCTCCTCGGATCGATGTCCGACGCTGTCCAGTTCCTCCTCATCACCCACAACAAGATCACCATGGAGATCGCCCACCGCCTGGTGGGCGTGACCATGCAGGAACCCGGGGTGTCGCGCCTCGTCGTCGTGGATGTGGACGAGGCGGTGCGTCTGGCCGCGACCGGGTAGCACGGATTCCCGTATGGCCCCGAATCAGAATATTTGATGGCAGAGGTTGGTATCGGAGGGGGTCCTGGTTTATGAACGAATTGCGGGTCGCGCTTTTCTTGATCGGGCTCATGGTAGTGGCCGGCGTTTACTTCTGGGGGATCCGGGGCCGGGGGAGCAAACGCCGGAAGAGGATCGGGGGCCGCCGACCGTCGCGCCCTGGTGAGCCCACGGTCCCGATGCCGAAGGCCGCCCGGCCGCCGGGCCAGGACGCCGAGGCCCCGGTCGATTACACCCGCACCCTGAGCGATCTAAGCAACTTGGTGGTCGAGTCCGGCCACGCGCCGACCCGTCCCGGTCGTATCCAGGACGCCCTGGCACGTGCTTGGAACGTCCCCAGGTCGTGGTGGGGCTGGTCCAGGAACCGGGTGTTCAAAGCCCCGACGATCCAAGGCCAGAAGCTCAGAGGCAAGGGCACGACCGTCAAGGGCGCGTCGGAAAAATCAGGCCCGGAGGCCATCATCCTGTATGTGATCGCGCCTCCCGGTCGGGACTTCTCCGGCAGCGCGATCCGCGACGCGGCCGAAGACCTGGGCATGCGCTACGGGGAGATGAAGGTCTTTCATTATCATGGGGTGGGCCGGCTGGCGTCCCCCGACGGCCTGTACTGCCTCGTGAACATGCTGGAGCCTGGGAGCTTCGACCTCAACACCCTCGCGAGCGCCCGCACCGAGGGGCTGGTCTTGATCATGCGCCTGCCCCCACCGGTCGAGGGGCGGCTGGCATTCGAGCTCCTGCTGCACGGCGCCTGCCGGCTCGCCGAGGCGCTAAGCGGGGAGGTGCGGGACGCCGAGCGCCGCCCGCTGACCCCGCAGGAGCTCGCGCGCCTGCGTGCCGTCGCCGCCCATGCCGGAGCGTGACGAGACGGCCGCGCGCCTTTGCCGCCTGCGCGAGGACATCGAGTACCACAACTACCGCTATCACGTCCTCGACGAACCCGAGGTTCCGGACGCCGAGTTCGACCGGCTCATGCGCGAGCTGCAAGCTCTCGAAGCGCAGCACCCGGAGCTCGTCACCCCCGATTCGCCCACCCAGCGCGTGGGCGCCTCGCCCCTGCCGGAGTTCGGCGAGGTCGTTCACGCGGTTCCCATGTTGTCGCTCGGCAATGCCTTTTCGCCGGCCGAGGTCGAAGCCTTCGACCGGCGCGTGCGCGAGGGACTCGGCTTGCCCGTGGTCGAGTACACGGGCGAGCCCAAGCTGGACGGCCTGGCCGTGAGCCTGCTGTACCAAGAGGGGCGGCTGGTGCAGGCCTCGACCCGCGGCGACGGGACGCGGGGAGAGGATGTCACCCAGAACGCACGCACCATCCCGGGCGTGCCCCTGAATCTCCGCGGCAAGGGCTATCCCAGAGTCCTGGAGGTCCGGGGCGAGGTCTATATGCCGAAGCCGGCCTTCGAGGCCCTGAACGCCGAGCAGAGCCGCAAGGGCACCAAGATCTTCGCCAACCCGCGCAATGCCGCGGCCGGGAGCCTGCGCCAGCTCGATGCGCGCATCACCGCAGGCCGCCCCTTGAGCGTCTTCTGCTACGGGACCGGCCAGGTCGAAGGGGAGCTGCCGGCGCGTCACAGCGCGGTGCTCGAGGCACTGCGCGAATGGGGGTTGCGCGTGTCGCACGAGCATCGGGTCCTGAAGGGGGTCGCGGACTGCCTTCATTACTACGACGAGATGAGCCGCAGGCGCCAGGTGCTCCCCTATGAATTGGACGGCGTGGTGTACAAGGTCGATGACATCGCGGCCCAGCGTCGGCTCGGGATGCTGGCGCGTGCGCCGCGCTGGGCGATCGCCCACAAGTTCGCCGCTGAGGAACAGGAGACGCGGGTGCTCGCTATCGAGGCGCAGGTCGGGCGCACCGGAGCGCTGACACCCGTCGCACGCCTGGAGCCGGTGTTCGTGGGCGGCGTGATGGTGCAGAACGCCACCCTGCACAATCAGGACGAGGTAGACCGCAGGGACGTGCGGGTGGGCGATACCGTGATGGTCAGGCGCGCGGGCGAGGTGATCCCGGAGGTGGTGCGGATCGTCCCCGAGCGGCGCCCCGCGGGTGCCGAGCCGTTCCGGATCCCGGAGCGCTGCCCGGCCTGCGGCTCGGCCGTCGTGCGGGCGGCGGGGGAGGCGGCGGCGCGCTGCACCGGCGCGCTGGTGTGCCCGGCGCAGCGCGTCCAGGCGATCCTGCACTTCGCCTCGCGCCGCGCCCTCGACATCGACGGCCTCGGGAACAAGCTCGTCGAACAACTGGTCGAGCGCGGTGTAGTCCGCGAGGTGGCCGATCTCTATGGCTTGAGCGAAGAGCGGCTGGCAGCCCTGGATCGCATGGGTCCGAAGTCCGCCCGAAACCTCGTGGCGGCGATCGAGGCCGGCAAGGCCACGACCTTGGCGCGCTTGCTCTACGCGCTCGGGATATCCGATGTGGGCGAGGCGACCGCGCGCGGTCTCGCGCAGTACTTCGGATCGCTCGCGGCGATCATGGCCGCCGACGCCGAGGCCCTCATGGACGTCCCGGATATCGGGCCGGTGATCGCAGAGGGCATCGCGGCCTTCTTCCGGGACCCGAGGAACGTCGAGGTCGTCCGGCGCCTGCGCGCCGCCGGCGTGCATTGGGAGGAGACGGCGCCGGTCAAGGGCGGCGCCCTGCCGCTGTCGGGTAAGGGCTTCGTCTTGACCGGGACGCTCGCGTCCATGAGTCGTGAGGGGGCCAAGGCACGCCTGATCGCGCTCGGCGCGCAGGTGAGCGGCAGTGTCTCGGGGAAGACCGACTACGTCGTCGTGGGCGTCGATCCGGGCTCGAAGGCGGCGCGCGCCCGCGAGCTGGGTGTACCCGTCCTGGACGAAGACGCGTTCTTGCGCATGCTCGCCGGGCACGGCGGCGCCTGATGTAGCCGGCTGCCGTAGCCCGGATGAAACGAAGTGCAATCCGGGACGGTCGTCCCGGTCGATTTCGGCCAGTTTTCCTTCACGCAAGAGCGCCGCGTTCTCCAGCGCCCAGGCCTGAAAGTCTTGCTCGTAGGTTTTCTTCGCTACTTGCATGGCTTAGAAGTATCCCGTGGTCTTGCAACCTGGCCGGCCGGATGCTCGATTGGCGCTCGGATGGGGCGCCGGGGTTTCCTGGGTTCCCTCCCCTGCGCCTTCCTGCGCCTAGCGGGGGAGGGAGAGCTCCGTGGCCCCGCCGCCGGCCGGCCCTCATTTCCGGCGCTTGAGCCTGATCGTGACGTCCGTTCTGATCGTGAGCGGCCTGTTGCTGGTGACGGTGGCGGCGATCTCCCTGATGCCGAGCACACCCTTGAGACGCCTTTTCGTGGTCGCCCGCACGAGTCGCTTCCCCTGCTTGGTAACCCTGAGGTTCACCGTCCCACTCCCACCTGGCGGGATGTTGGCGACTCCGGCAGCGAACCTGATTACCCTCGGGGCTTTCGTCGCCTTGCCGTCGCCGTTCCGGCGGGGGCGGCGCACGGTGAGCACGACCTCGTTGTCGCATCCGGCCTCCGTCAGGTTGCAGGTGACGGGGACCCGGCACGCGGTGGTCCTGCAGTCGAGCCGGGTGCTGTTGAGCGAGGGACGATTGCCGAGGTGATGACCGGCAGGCCGTTGGGACCATCGGTGTTGTTGTTCACCGCGCTCAGGGTTTGGGTGCTGCCGGAGGGTAATGTGATCGTGTCCGCGCCACTCCCCGCCGCACAAGCGCCTGCCGGCGCGTCGTTGTTCGCGGCGGTGATGGCATCGACCAGCGTGCAATCCCCGCCGACGTTGATGGTCGCCGCGAGCGCCGGCGCCTGGCCGAGGGCGCAGAGGAGTGCCAGCCCCCCGAGCGAGCGTCGCCAGCGGCGTTGCAGGGCACGCCGCGCCCTGCGCGGCAGGCGCGCGAGTCCCTGGTAGTACGCGGCGAACCGGGGCCAGAGTGCCAGGGCGGGCGCCGCGAGACCGGGCAGTGCGGCCCGTGCCAACTCCTCTTGGAACAGGGTCAGGACCTGGGGATCCGCGGGGGACGAAGCGTTGGGGTTCGGCATGGCGACCTCTGGTTGGGGTAGATATTGCCGCCGGCACAGGCTGCTCGAAGACCGCCTCCGCGGGTCCTGGCGAGCATAACATCGGTGTCGGCCTCCGTGCGAACGCGCGGGGCCTTATCGCTTCCTGAATTCCGCCGCGCTACATGCGGGCTATGGAATCCTGGGTTCCCTCCCCTGCGCCTAGCGGGGGAGGGTAGGGTGGGGGTCAGGCGCGTCCGCAGAGACAAGACTTCGTCAATACCTGAAAAGGCCGGACCCCCTCCCCGCCCTCCCCCGTCCGCAAAAAGCGCGGGCAGGGGAGGAAGAACCCCGGTGCGTTCCCGCGCGAAGCGGGGAAGGGCGCAAACGTGGGGAACGGTGCGCCCCCGAATGGTGGCGCATCTGCCGTGGTCGGATCCGTTCCGGCGGATACCGCATCAGCGAGCGATGGACTACCGGCAGCGGATCACGATCGCACGCGAGCCCGGATCGGCTCCCACGGATCTCGCAGATCATGCACAACCCAGGCACGCTAGATCCGCATTCGGTGCAAGGGGGCCCATAGCCCTGCGTTGCTCGTTCTCCCTGGAATTTCTCGAACGCCATGAGCGCCATAGCCTTCGATACCCTCAAGTTCGCCAAACGCCTCAAGGAGGCCGGGTTCACCGAAGAACAGGCCGAGGCCCTCGCCGATGCCGAGGCGGAATTCATCGAACAGAACCTGGCCACGAAACGAGACATCGCGGACCTCAAGCGGGATATAAAGGAACTGGAGGTCACCCTGCGCAATGGGATCAAACAGCTCGACGTCAGGATCGAACAGATCCGTTCGGATCTTGCCCGTGACCTGAAAGACCTCGAATACCGCATGACGATCAAGCTCGGTACCATGATGGTGATTGCGGTCGGTGCCGTGGCGACGCTGCTAAAGCTCTTGTAATTCCAACGCCTAGACGCCCGAAAGGCCTTCCCCGGATCCCGTTGCGCTGCATCCGGGCGGCTCGTGTCGGCCCACGAACCCGGTAAGGGTTGGTCACGCCGCCACCCCGAGCCGCAGCGAGATCAACACCTCCTCCCAGGGTACATGGATCCGGTCATGCTCGTCCTTGCCGACCAACTCGAGCTTCAAGAGCCTCTGCACATCTCGATGCACATTGCTGTAGTTCCGCCCGAGCGTCTTGGCGAGGGCATAGATAGACTGCGCCCCCCCGGTCTTCAACACTTCCAACAACCGCATGCGCTCCGGGGTCAGCTCGCTGAAAAGCTGTGCCGCATTCGCGAAGTTGAGGTGATAGTCGGCCTCGGGCACCCGCTCGCCCCGGTCCACGCGCCGTGCGATCTCGAGAGAGCGCCGCAGCATCGCTTCGTGTGATTCGACCCCGACAATCGCTTTACCAGCCATCGCTCATACCTCCAAGAAGCCGCTTGACGTCTCGATCGAAATCCACCAGCAACTGCTCCAGCGAGACGAATCGATACACATGCTCCTCGCTCCCATAATGGACGTGGTCTCCTTTCCCGCCCTCATTGTCGTAACGCACGATGCAGCGTCCGTCCTTCCCCCAGTACAGGCGGTATTTCAATCCATGAGGGCGGTCCCGGCTGCGGCGAGGTAACTCGTAGACCACCCTTTCGACGACCACCCCGTCCGGGCGCATTTCTTTGTCTCGCAGAAATTGTCTCGCCCGCACCTATTGCATGTTAGGCCATATATTGCCTGACGACAAGGGTAAGGTAGGCTATCGAAGAGGCGCACACGAGTCCGTGCGACCGTTGCGGGGCGCGGCGCCTCATCGGATCGCCCCGGGAGATCCTATCTGGCGTTTACGACCAGCGATGTATCCGAGGAAACACCGCCGATGGAACGCCACGAGGTCCAGGTCTGGCAGTTCGGGCTTGACCCGCCGGCGGCGACTCTGAGCGACCCCACGAGGTGCCTGTCGCAAGACGAGCGCGAGCGTGCCGCGAGATTCCGTTTCGA
>JBQTJM010000033.1:0-15196 GCA_052387115.1 Gammaproteobacteria bacterium
CTGGTGACCTGTGCAGCGCAGGCGGAACGCGGCCGGCTCATCACGGCCGGGGTCGCGACCGTGGTAGCGCTCAGTCTCATGGTCCTCCTGCGCAAAGGCTTCGTGAACGGCGATGCCGACGTGCCGGCAGGCTACTTGATGCTGGTGGCCATCGCCTTCGCCTTGACGGCCCGAGACGCCGCAGACCCGTTCGATCCGGCGCTGCAGAGGCAGCGCGTGTGGCTCGGCGCGGTCGCCGCTGCCACTGCCGCGGTGACGAAACAGGCCGGCCTGCTGGTGGCGGTCGTCTACCCGACTCTCATCCTAATACTGTTTCCCTCTCACCGCGGCCGACGCCTAGCGGCGCAATCGGCCGGGTTGATCGTGCTGCTGGCCCTGCCCTGGTACGCGTATTCCCTGCTCATGGTCTACCTCGGGGAGGAGCGCTCGAATCTCGGGTACCTCCTTTACGATCTGCACGCGGGCCGAACGATCCCCGAGCGCCTGGCCCACGCCGCGAGCCTGATAACCGTGCACGTGAGTCACTGGTTGCTGGCGGTCTTCGGGCTACTCTGCGCGGTCGGGGTGCTCGTCAGCAGCGCTCGATGGCCGATCCTGCTCATCGTCCTGCCCTACACGCTCCTGTGGGGTTGCTTCTGGAGCTATGCGGGGCGCAACCTCTACCCGGTCCTCCCGGTCGCAGCCTTCCTCGCGGGGTGGACGCTGGAAGATTTGGCGCGGCGTTACCTTCCAGCCGCCCTGGACCGGCTGCGCGGGTGGGTGCCCGTTCAAGCGA
The DNA here is from genome assembly GCA_052387115.1 of Gammaproteobacteria bacterium. Lineage (GTDB taxonomy): Bacteria > Pseudomonadota > Gammaproteobacteria > JACCXJ01 > JACCXJ01 > JACCXJ01. The sequence goes on from JBQTJM010000033.1 coordinate 776, forward strand.
TACCCGTCGGTGCTGGCTTCGCGTTAGCGGCGCTCGCGATCGGCCTCGGGGCGCTGGTGTCCGACTCCGAGATCCGCGCGGCCAACGATGCGGGGCGCGCGCGCATCGGCGACGAGCACATCAATCGCGCCCTTCTGGAGCACTTCCGACCCAAGGGGTTCCGAGGGACATTGATCACGAACTACTGGCTCGCCTCGCACGTCCCGGCACTCAAGGATCTCCGCGTCGTAAGCGACCTTCTCACGCTCGGCCCGCGTCTCCGGAAAATCGTCGGTGAGCATGCCGACGCCCGCATCTTGCAAATTCAATCCAACGACGTGCTGAGCGAGCCCCAAGCCACCCGCCTCCTGGACCGGATGGTCACCGAGGGGAGCTACCGCGTGGCCGCCGAAGGGAAGAACTGGCGGCTCTTGGAACCAGGACCGTTCCGGTGAGCTTCGTCTGCGTCATCCCGGCCTACCGCCCACCGCAGGCCCTCATCGATCTGGTGCGGCGCCTGGTCCAGCGAGACCTCGTGTTCCGGCGCAATCGAGGGAACTGAGAGCTCGGATCATGGAGCACCTCGTGTACCTTTATCACCATCTTCCCAAGTGCGGGGGGGTCTCGTTCATCGACGCCTGCTCGAAATGGTTCCCGGACGTGCGCGAGCAGACCGGTAGTTACCCGACTCCCGAGCAGACCGCCGAGTTCGCGAGAACGCGCCTGGACTTCGACGCACTGCCACCGAATTGCTTCGTCCATGGCCATCTCGTGCGCAAGGGCATCCGGCCCTTCGAGCGTTACGGCGACCACATCGCCTCCGGCCGCTGCCGTCTCGTGACGACCGTTCGCGATCCGCTCGAGCGCCACGTCTCCGCGTATCATCACCGGCGCAAGATCGGCAAGGAATGGCCGGAGCCGCTGGAGCGCTGGCTCGAGTACGGGCGCAATCAGATGGCGACGTACCTGGACGTCGACGAGGGCAATTGGAAGGAGCGCCTCGACGCGTACTTGGTGGTAGGCACCACGGAAGCCCTCCAGCTCACGGTCGACGTGTTCGCAGCGAAGACCGGCAATCCTCGTGTCGAGGTCGCCCATTTGAACACCTCGCCGCGTGACAATTCTTCGCTGAACGCGGAGACCGTCGAGCTCTTCAAGTCCAGGAACCCGATCGATTACAGGATTTTCGAGTACGCCACGCAGCGGCTGCGCGACGACGCCAAATTGCTCGGCCTCGTTTGATCAGAGTTTCACTGCCAGACGCCGGTCCGGTGGGGGCGTTGGACGACGCTCGTACGCTGTGGCTTCCGGGGACCTGCGGACGGTCCTACGCAGACCGGCAAAGGTCCTGGATGGCCCGGGGTATTCACAACAACGGCAAATCGAGGACGTTGATCGCTTCGGCCTCGGCGAGGGCGGCATCGGTGGCGTAGCGGAAGTCGGCCCATCGCCGCATTTCGCGCACATCGCTTTCCTGGACAACCCGGCGGACGCGATCCATGTCGACCTTGTTGGCGAACAGTCGGGCGATCTCCGCGAACACATCGACGGGCCGGTCGATCAACCGGTGGTAGGGCACCAACACCCGCTGCAGGCCTTGACCCGCAAGCGCCCAGCGCGCGACGAAGCCCGAGTAGTACGGCAGCTGTTTCCGGCGGTGCCGCTCCCAACTCTCCATCGTGTCCTCCACGGAGCCCCGAGCGAGCTTGAGTCGGAATCGCGACACGATGGCCGGCCAGGGGTGGCGGATCTGGATGACGTATCGGAGGTCCGGGCGCTGCGGGGTGTCGAGACGGAAGTCATGACATTTCTGGAAGTTGTTGAGCGGACGCCGGCAGGGCCAGGACCGGCAGCCGTTATAGAGCTCGCAGTAGTTGAGCCCAGAGCCGAAATACGCGAGCAGCAGCCGTATCAGCAGGCTGTGGCCGCTCCGCGGGAACGACACCCCTTGAATGGTCTTGGACCAGGAGTTATCGTCTTGTGGTTCGGGGCATAGGGTCACGTCAGGGCTCCCAGGACCGGAACTTGCCTCGGGCGACCGCCCTATGAACGCAACTTGCCAAGCTGACGTTGGTTTCGTCGCCATAGCTTTGCCGCAATCGCGACTGCTTCTTCAGCAGTTAGTGGGCCGTCGGGCTCACCCTTACTAAACTGCAAGTTAGTGAATAGAACGCCATCTGAGCGCCCCAGATATCGGCGAGCCACATTAGCGTTGCTTGCCTCGAAATTACCTAATACCTTCCGCGCCATGCCTTCGGGCAGCGAGATTCTATGCCCTCTCGATATCGATTCGAGCGCAGCTACGATATCGCCCCTATCCGGATTGACACGGCCATCAACAGAAGGTGGAACGTGCCTATTGAACCGCAACAGGAATTGAATCGTCTTTTCATCCAATGCTGGGTTGCGGTCGGATGGATACCCAAAGTCTGCCGGTATCTCGAAGCCGATTGTCGAGAGAAAATCCTTTACCACATCACCGGTCGGCATCTCGAGCCTGTCATAAATTCTGACTCTGATGTTCCCCTCCCCAAATACGGAAGCCCAGGGTTCCAGCAGGAGCTCGTAGTTAAAATATGGTTTCTCGTCATCGATAGGTAATTCGAGCTCCGCAGTTGACCCGCTCTTTACGCTCGTGCTATAGGAGCTCGCAACCAGTTCGTGCTGTGGCCGCAGATAAACAATAATCTCTACGCTATCCGCGATCTCGCGAACGATTTCGGCAAGCCGATCTATTTCCTCAACCCGGTGCAAGCGTGATGACAAATGTTCGTTCGATAAAACGATCGCACTACAAGAGGACTGTGAGATTTCTTGCAGCAAGCTGTGTTGGAACTCATGCTTGAATCGCTCGTAATCTTGATCCAACGCTAGACCCGCGCGTGGCCGCAAATCAGGCGATCGCCCATCGTCGATAGCGTAAAGCGCTAAACGGATATGGGTACGTTCTCCAGGGACACGCGGGTAGAGAAATCCGGCCTTCCGAAGCCGCTCGCGGTTCATCGCGCATGCAACTTGAATAGACGTTGACCCAGTTTTCTCAGTGCCTATATGTAGATAAAGGCGCTTCTTCCATTCACCGTTAGACATGCTTGACTCGATGCCCGTGGCAGATCTCTCCGGTCCCGACCCCGCCCTCGATTCTTTCATTCCGGGCCCTTGATTTCAACCCCCGCGGATGGGTAAGGTGTGCCCGAGACGGACGGCGCCCCCCCTGTACGAGCATAGACCTGTGTGAACATAGCAGGGCGGAGGGCTCGCCGACACGACGGCGGTCGTCTACGTCTCGCCGCTCAAGGCGCTCGGCAACGACATCCATCGCAACCTCGAAGCGCCTCTTCTCGGCATCGCCCGCGAGCTGGGGCGTCTGGGGGGTGGCGACATCGCGATCCGGTCGGGGGTGCGCACCGGCGACACCCCCGTGGCCGAGCGCCCGCGCATGCACCGCTCGCCGCCGCACCTCCTGGTCACGACCCCGGAATCCCTCTATATCCTGCTGACCAGTGCGGGCGGGCCATGCTCGAGACCGCCCACACGGTGATCGTGGACGAGGTCCATACGGTGGCCGCGATGAAGCGCGGCGCCCACCTCGCGCTCAGCCTGGCGCGCCTCGATGCCCTCGCGGGCCCTGCAACAGCATTACACGGTTGACTAGACGGACCTACAAAACCCGACCGGGGTCAACCCGCCCTCTACCCGCTCCCGCGTGGACCACCCGATCACCGGCCGGCCCGTCCGACGCAACAGTACCTGTTGCAAAGACCTATTGAATTACCTATCCTCCCTTCTATGTATCTGGCTACCGAGGGCTGCGCTCGGGGCGCGATTATGTGCACGAGTACACGAAGCGGTACGTGGAGAATGGTATCGCGTCCCGTTATCCCCACCGACGGTTGGCGGCGCCTGCGAACGATGATGTGACGTTCGAACCGTGGTCGTCACGATGGGTCTCAGGCCTAGCCATGCCAAACTTCCGTTCTGAGGGGGCTGTGCGAGAAACGATAGATTTCGTGCAAGCCGACGCGGCTACGCCGAACGGACAACACGGTTCCGGGGGCTGCTTGAGAACTAGGTGGCTACTGGCGATTTCCGCGCTGTTCGTGACGATCCAGCTGCATCGTGCGATCCGATCAGGTTGGCTGGCAGTGCCACCCAACTACGACGACAACTACTATCTCGCCGACTCGCTGTCTCGCCTCAGCGAGTTCTACGAAAAAGGGTTCCCGGGTCTTTTCACTAGCCTCGTCGATCTCCCGGTTCACTCACCAAGCGCGTTCTTGTATGCCTTCAGCGGCTTCGCTCTGTTTGGGGTGCACGACTGGGCTCCCTATGTCTCGACGTTCGTGACCGTGCTCGCCGGCCTGCTGGTGGTCAACCTGCACCTCGACACGCCCGCCCGAAGCGTTGCAGCGTGCATTCTCGTGAGTTGTCTTTCCTGGCTAATTTTTGGTGAAGCTGTTCGCAACATTCGTCCCGACATCCTTTGGGGGTTCCTTCTCGCCGGCGCAATCTCCCTGATCTTGAGCGAGGAATGGTTTACGGCAGAGCGACGCCGACAGATCCTCGTTGGAGTGTTGGCCGGTTGCGCGTTGCTTGTCAAGCCAACCATGGCCCCCGTGAGCGTAGTCGCAATTGTTGCCGCCTTCGGGCTTGCCTACGTTGTCCTGCGCCGGCACCACGCCGGGCGGGTGAGCGTCCTGCAAGTGATGCCGCTGCGCGCACTGGTACCGATGCTGGGGATTCCGGCTATCTACTATGCCCTGGCGGTCGGGTACTTTGTCGAGTACCTGTATAAGGTCGTGATCGCGCCCGACGCAGATGTCTGGCTCCTCCACGACCCGCTCAGCGGGGTCGATGCCGCGAGATATTATCTAACCGGCGATGGGGGGGGGCTTCTGCTCGGCGACTGGCTCTTTGTGACCATCGGCGTCGCACTCGTTGCGGGCGTGATCGCATGGATCAGCCGGCGTCCCCCATCGTGGAGCATCGTCGCAGCCAATGCGCTCATGCTGGTGCTGCTGTATGGGCTCGTTACGGTGCCGAAGCTGAAGAATCCGGTGTTCGGCGCGACGCTCACCGCGTTTCTGCTCCTCTGCTACGCGCGGATGCTCTCGGGGGCGACGACGCGCCTTTGGGAGCTCAAGACGGCATGCGGGAGGGTGCTAACGCTGATCTCATGTGCGGCGCTGCTCGCCTTATCCGCGACCCTTTTTGCTTGGCCTGGTGACGTCGACCTCGAGCGCGGGCGGCAGGCCGCTAAGCTTGCGTCGATGACGCTCGACGCGATCCACCGGCAGCAGCACAGCGCGACGAAGAGGGTCTTTGTGACGGGTTCGGCTTTGCATTTCAACGCCACGACACTCCAATATGAGGCAAGAAAGCGGCAGCTGGACCGGATCGATTTTTGGGACGAGCTGCGAACCCGAGATCTCAAGACGGTCGAGAAGTTAGTCGCGGCATCCGATGTCGTCGTCGCCTTCAGCGAGGGAAACAAGCTGCTGCCGCAGTTGCTCGCAAGTTCCTCTGTCCAAGGCCCCATTCTCAGCCTGATCAATGCAGATCGGGGGATGAAGAAGGTCGTGGAGCTGGAAACCAGCATCGACGGAGGACGTATCTACGTCTACTCGCGGCCCCCAGCGTTTGCCGGGTTTGAAGGGTCGACCCTAGCAGGTGCCGAATCCATTCCGGCTCTCCTAGGCCAGAGAAAGGAACGGATCACAGTTCGCTGGGGTATCGGGCCGGAGACGAGAACGAGAGTAGACGTACCGGCGGACGGAAAACTCTTGCTGCGCGCTCGTGCTTGGGGCGTGCTCGCTGATCGCAGGGTCGACGTGATGATCGGTGCAACCAAGGTGGGAGAGCTCTTGGTTCCGGTGGAAGGGTTCGTGGAACGCGAGCTCGCAATTCAAGCAATACCGGGGCAAGCGCTCGTCTCGTTGCAATACGACGACTGGAACCGCCGCCCGCAACTGGACCCACGACCGTTGGCGGTTCTATTCAACCGGCTTCAGCTGGTTCACGGCGATTCTCTCTCCTCGGTGAGCGAGGTCAAGCCGAAAAGTGCTCGATAATGTCTGCGATTTTGCCCGTCAGATGCCGGAGGCCGGACAGCAGAGAGCAAACCAACACGCTGAAGGGGAAGCAATGAAGGCGGTCATACTGGCGGGAGGAGTCGGATCCAGGCTGAACGAGGAGACCGCCGTTCGCCCGAAGCCCCTCGTCGAGGTGGGCGGACACCCGATTCTCTGGCACATCATGAAGATATTCTCCGCGCACGATGTGAACGATTTCGTGATCTGCCTTGGCTACAAGGGCTACATGATTAAGGAATACTTCGCCAATTACGCCCTGCATAATTCCGACGTCACCTTTGACCTAGCGCGCAACGAGGCGCACGTTCACCATCGATCCACTGAACCATGGTGCGTGACACTCATCGACACCGGTGCACAGACGATGACCGGAGGTCGCTTGAGAAGGGCGCGCAATTACCTGGGCGCGGAGGATTTCTGCTTTACCTATGGCGACGGCGTCGGCGACGTCAACATCGCTGATCTGATCCGATTCCATGATGCGCAAGGTACGCTTGCCACGGTTACGGCGACCCAACCGCCGGGGCGGTTCGGCGCGCTCGAGCTTGACGGCCATCGTGTGCGAAGCTTCCACGAGAAGCCGCAGGGTGACGGCGGCTGGATCAACGGCGGCTTTTTCGTGTTGTCGCCTAAGGTCATCGATTACATAGCGGACGATGCCTCGGTGTGGGAATGGGAGCCCATGAGACGGCTTGCGGCGGAAGGGCAGCTGTCCGCCTACCTCCACCGGGGATTCTGGCAGCCGATGGACACTCTTCGCGACAAGAACCACCTCGAGGAGCTGTGGGCGAGCGGCACGGCGCCGTGGAAGATATGGTGACCGCCGAGCGCGACTTCTGGCGCGCCAAGCGCGTCCTGATCACGGGTCACACCGGCTTTCAGGGAAGCTGGCTGGCACTCTGTCTGCACTCGCTCGGTGCGGATGTCACGGGGTTTGCACTCGATCCGCCGACCCGTCCCAGCCTTTACGAGGTCGCACGGCTCGCCGAAGTACTGTCCTCAATGATGGGCGATGTCCGGGATCTCGCCGCGCTCACGGAGGCTTTCGAGCGCCATCGTCCGGACGTCGTGATCCACCTTGCGGCGCAGCCGCTCGTCCGCCGGGCATATCGAGACCCCCTCGAAACCTACTCGACGAATGTGATGGGCACGGTCAACGTCCTCGAGGCTGCGCGCATCACGAGATACCCGCGGGTTCTCATCAACGTGACCAGCGATAAGTGCTACGAGAACCACGAATGGCTATGGGGTTACCGCGAAGACGAAGCCATGGGCGGAAAGGACCCATACAGCAGCAGCAAGGCCTGCGCCGAGTTGATTTCCGCGGCGTATCGGCGTTCGTTTTTCGGAAATGCGGAAGGGAGCACGACTGCGCTTGCGAGCGTCCGCGCGGGAAACGTGATCGGGGGCGGAGACTGGGCCGAGGACCGTCTCGTTCCTGACTTGATGCGTTCATTCTCGAAAGGCCACACGGCGCAGATCCGCAACCCGGCGGCCGTGCGTCCTTGGCAGCATGTACTGGACCCGCTGCGCGGCTACCTGATCCTGGCTCAAAGGATGTGGGAGGAGACGGAAACGTTCAGCGAGGCGTGGAACTTCGGTCCCAGCGACGATGGATCACGGCCCGTGGCGTGGATTGCGACCCAGCTTGCTTCCCTTTGGGGTGACGGCGCGCGCTGGTCTGCGAGCCAATGTGCAGGAGCTCCGCCCGAGGCAGGGTTTCTCAAGCTCGACTCCTCGAAGGCGAGGGCCCGGCTGCAGTGGATGCCCCAACTCGACATCACGGCGGCGTTGGAGGCGACGGTCGGATGGTACAAGGCTCTCATAGCGGGCCTGGATATGAGACGCTTCACGCAAGAGCAGATCGAGACCCGTATGGAATAGAACGGTTGGCGAGACCCTTGCGGTATTGCATTGGGGGACGCGCTTTCAGCATTCCGTTTCGGTTCCCCGGGGAGGGATAGGTGAACGACTTCAAGCTGATCATGATCTCCGCCATGTACGAGAACGGCGGCAACACGACGCACCGAATGCTGGACGGTCATCCCAACCTGCACGTGTATCCGTTCGAGTCCCAGGTGGGAACGGGAGCGGGTTCGGACTATGTGAGCTCATTCGTTCCCGTCCGGTACCGCTGGCCCGAGTTCACGTTCGACTCTTCGGCCGAGCAGGCTTACGAGATGTTCTGGGACGAGGAGCTCAAGACCCTCCTGAGGGTACCGGGAAGGAGCAAGTTCTCGAGCTGCGGGCTCGCCATGCGCGAAGCGGCGAGAAAGCGGCGCTTCTGCGAAATTCTTCAGACTTTGCCCCGTGCACGGGCGTCCTTCGTCGAGGCCTACTTCCGCTCGACATTCGACGCGTGGGAGAACTACAACCGTACAGGAAGGGAAACTCATTACGTCGGCTACAACCCGGTCCAGGTTCTCGACACGGAGAAGATCCGGTTCGACTTCCCCAGCGGGCACGTGATACACATCGTTCGTAATCCGTTCTCGGGTTTCGCAGATACCAGCAAGCGGCCGTTTCCGCTCGGCCTCGAGCGCTATGTCTGGACCTGGAACCTCTGCCAGCACTATGCGCTAACGTACCAGCGGAAGTATCCCGACCACTTTCACGTGGTGAGGTTCGAGGATCTCGTCACCAACCCTGAGCAAGAGATGCAGCGGCTCCTGCAGGCGATGGGTCTTCCCATGTCCGAGGAGTGCCTTTACCCGTCGTTCAACAAAGTGCGTCTCGACCAAGTTTACCCATGGGGAACGATCCGCACTCCCACGGCGGAGGCGAACGTTGCCACCGCGAACGAGCTCAGTGCAGAGCAGAAGCGGCGTGTGCGTGCCGAGGCCGCAGTAATGATGGATCTGCTCGGTTACCGGGCGTTCTACGACCAGCACCTGAGCTGAGAAAGTCGATGCTGCCGCTATCGGTCGCTTCCGGTCGGCATCCCTGGGCCGAGGCATTCAACGCCGCCCGCCGCCGGCTTTTCCTGGCGAAGGCCGACGTCGCAATTCCCGACAGCGCACTGCGCGCGGCGATCACCCGTTCCGACGATGAGCTCGGCTTTACCGACAACGTTCTTCGCGAGGCCTGCCGCAGCGCACTCGGCACCCTGCCGGAGCGGATCGTGCGGAGTCCGATCCAGGGTACGTTCCATCGCGTATTCATCGTGCATGCCCCTGACGGCGCTCTCTTCGCGCTCAGGGTAGCGGTGTTTCCCGGATGCGAGCGCGGTTTATCCTTGCTGGCAGAAAAGAGCATCACGCACGAAGCCATACGCCACGGCATTCCGGCTCCAAATGTGATTGCAGTGGACGTAAGTCGCGCGGTCTTCCCCTTTGAATTCCAGCTGGTCGAAGCGCTCAAGGGCAGAACCATGCGGGACTTTGATGCCGACGAGAAGCGAAGCCGTGCCCTGCTTGAAGGACTGGCGGAAAGCCTGAGACGGGTTCACCAGATCAATTGCGGCGGCTACGGACTGATCGGCATCTCATCCAGCGGCGCGACGGTTGGGGAACCGGGGGAAGGGCCGCTGGCCGGGGTCCACGCCCGTTGGCGGGACTACATAACGACGAAACTCGTCCCCCATATTCGATGTTGCCAGAAACTCGGCGCTATCAGCGGGCACGAGGTCGACGCGATCCAACACCGGTTCGATGACTTCGTGGAACCCAGGGAGGCCGTACGATCTCGCCTGCTGCACGGCGACCCCGGCGGGCACAACGTTGTGTCGCGCGACGGCGCGAGCATCGATGGTCTACTCGATTGGGAAGACGCGCTCGCCGGCGACCCGCTGTACGACATTGCAATGTTGGCCACTTTCCATCCGGAGCGCCGTCACGACGCGATTTGGCGTGGCTACGGCTTTGGCGAGGCACTGCCAGAGCAGGTCTATCGCCGGTTCTGGACATACTTTCTTCGCATTGCGCTCGCGAAGGCAGTGCACCGCCACCGGTTCGGCTATCCCGATCTGCCCGGCAGAATACCTGCCGCAAGCCGCATTCGGCTCGCGCTCCTAAGGCTCGACGGGCGATGAAGAGATCGCGGGGTGACGGATTTTGAGAGTTCTGGTCACAGGCGCTGGCGGGTTTGTCGGTGCGAGCTTCCTCACGGCACTGCTGCGCTGCGGTCACCACCAGGTCGCCATTCTGCTGCGACCCGAGACCCGACTTTGGAGAATTGAAGCCCTGCTCCCGAAAATCGAGGTGCTAGTGGCAGATCTGGGAGCGCGCCGGGAGTTGGCGGCGAGTCTCTCCCAATTCCAGCCTGACGCCATCGTGCATCTCGCCTGGGAGGGGGTCGTGGGCCGCGATCGGAATTGCATCGCGCAGTGGCGCAATCTGCCGGCTGCCATCCTGCTGCTCGAGTCCGGCGCTGCAGCAGGCGCCAAGCATTTCATTGCGATGGGTTCCCAGGCGGAGTACGGGCCGTCCCCGGACCGGATCACAGAAGATGACCCGCCCCGTCCTACCACCCTCTACGGGGCTGCGAAGCTCGCGACGTGCATCCTTGCTGAAGCAATGAGCCAGGAACTGGGTGTCAGGTTCGCGTGGCTGCGGCTGTTTTCCTCATACGGCCCACGCGACAACCCCGAGTGGCTAGTCTCGCATCTGATCGTGCAGCTGCTTCAAAGAGCAAGGCCGTCCGTTACGAAGGCCGAGCAGCTGTGGGACTACCTCTACGTGGACGACGTGGCGGATGCGCTGCTGAAGGTTCTCGACACACCGCAGGCGACCGGCGTGTTCAACGTGGGCTCGGGGAACGCTCTCCCCTTGCGCAGGATCATCGAGACCGTTCGCGACCTGGTCGATCCATCACTGGAGGTGGGTTTCGGCGAAGTACCATATCGGCCTGACCAAGTCATGCATCTGGAGGCGGCGATCGGCCGGCTGACGGCGGCCACCGGGTGGCGACCCGTGACCTCCCTCGAGCAAGGACTTGCAACGACATTGGACTGGTATCGCAAGCATGGCGCTGTCGCTCGATTCGCGTGAGCTCGCCAGACGCGTTCGGGCCCACGCCCTTCGCATGGTGCATCGAGCGAACGCCTCCCACATTGGGACCTGCCTGTCGATGGCAGACATTCTCGCCGTGCTCTACGCACGCGTGCTGAAGGTGGACCCCGCGAAGCCTCTCTGGCACGGACGGGACCGATTCGTTCTCAGCAAGGGTCATGGCGCAGCTGCGCTTTATGCCGTGCTTGCGGAATCCGGGTTCTTTGCCGTCAAAGAGCTCGAGAACTTTTGCCAAGATGGCACACACTTCGCCGGCCACGTGTCGCATCACGTACCGGGAGTCGACTTCTCTACCGGATCGCTCGGCCATGGCCTCGCGATCGGTTGCGGCATCGCGCTCGGGGGAAAGCGCGAGATACCCGCCAGTCGTGCCTTCGTCATTCTCAGCGACGGCGAATGCGACGAAGGCTCGATCTGGGAAGCGGCTCTGTTCGCGCCACAGCACGCGCTGGACAACCTAGTTGCGATCGTCGACTACAACAAGATCCAGAGTTTCGGACGCATCGCGGAAGTGCTGGATCTCGAACCATTCGCCGACAAGTGGCGCGCATTCCGGTGGTCAGTCCGCGAAGTCGACGGCCACGATCACGAGGCGATCGGCGCGGCCCTATCGTCATTGCCGTTCGAGCGCAACCGCCCCTCGCTGCTGCTCGCTCATACCGTGAAGGGAAAGGGCGTGAGTTTCATGGAGGACCAGCTCGCCTGGCACTACAAATCGCCCGACGCAGACCAACTCATTGCTGCGCTGCGCGAGATCGGGGTCGAGTCTTGAGAACGGCTTTCATGGGTAGGCTTTGCGAGCTTGCCCGAGAGGACTCGCGCATCTGGCTGTTGAACGGTGATCTCGGCTACTCAGTGCTCGAGGCCTTCGCCGCCGCGGCGCCAGAGCGCTATGTGAATGTCGGGGTTGCGGAGCAGAACCTCGCGGGGATTGCTGCCGGCCTCGCTCACGGCGGCAAGATCGTATTCATCTACTCGATCGCGAACTTCCCGACGTTCCGATGCCTTGAGCAGATCCGCAACGATATCTGCTATCACGGTCTGGCCGTCCGGATCGTCTCTGTCGGGGGCGGGTTTTCCTATGGCCCGCTGGGATACACGCACCACGGGCTCGAGGACATTGCGGTAATGCGGTCCCTTCCGGGTATGACTGTGATCGCGCCCGGCGACCCGGTGGAGGCGGCATTGGCGACGCAAGCCGTCATTGATCTCCCCGGCCCCGCCTATCTCCGGTTGGGCAAGGCCGGCGAGCCGAATGTTCACGATCCGGCTCCGTCGTCTTTCACGCTCGGAAAAGCACTGATGCTGCGTGACGGTCGCGACTTCACCGTCGTCGCCACCGGGGCCATGCTCGCGCCGGCCTTGGCAGCCCGTGACCGCCTGCTCGTCGAACGAGGCCTTTCGGGACGCGTCCTCAGTATGCACACCGTGAAACCGCTCGACGAGCAGGCTGTCCGAGATGCTGCGCGCGAGACGCGCAGCATCGTCTCCGTTGAGGAGCACAGCGTTACGAATGGTCTGGGCAGCGCAGTGGCCGATGTGATTGCGACGATGCCATCGCGCGTCGCGGTGCTCCGCAAGTTCGGCGTGCCCGACCGCGTTCACACCCACATCGGCTCGCAGAACTACATGCGCAAACTCGCCGGCGATATTGTGGAGACAGTGCTCCAAGCGCTGAGCTCGGTTCCGGCGGGCGGCGCCTGATGGTCGCATGCAAGGGTTTCCGACAGCTTTTGCTCCTTTGCTCCGCTTCCTGTTGGTCGGGGTTCTCAACACGGCGTTCGGCTATTTGCTGTTTGCTTTGCTTCTCGCACTGGGCCTGAAGGTTCCGCTTGCGCTGCTCCTTGCGACTGTCGGGGGCGTTCTTTTCAATTTCCAGACGATTGGTCGTCTGGTCTTTCGCTCTGACGCGCCTTTGCGGCGGCTCGCACGATTCGTCACCGTCTACGCAGCGACATACGGTCTCAACCTCGCGCTGCTCGACACCCTTGAACGCACGCTTTCACTTCCGACGCTCTGGGCCCAACTCCTCTGCATTCCCGCGGTCGTCACATTCTCCTTCCTGCTCCTACGAGCCTTCGTGTTCACCCAATCCGACATCGCCAGGGACGTACCTTGAAAATATGCTGATAAGCGTCATCACCCCCTGCTTCAACGAAGAGCCGAATATTCGCGACTGCCACCTAGCCGTGCGGGAGCTTTTTGCAGAGCGCCTTAGCGGTTACGACTACGAGCACATTCTCTGCGACAACGCTTCGACCGACGGGACGGTTCAGATCCTGCGGGAGATCGCTGGTGAGGACAGCCGAGTGAAGGTCATCCTAAACGCGCGAAACTACGGCCCGTTCCGGTCGGCGTTCAACGCGCTGCTGGCGACCTCCGGAGACGCGGTCGTCGTCATGCTAGCGGCGGATCTTCAGGACCCACCTGAGATCATCGCGGACTTCGTTGAGCGCTGGCAGCAGGGCCGCGAGGTCGTATATGGAATTCGAAGCAACAGGGAGGAAGGGTATGTCATTCGGACGCTCCGGAAGATCTACTACCGCCTAGTGAGCCGCGTTGCTCAGATCGAGATCCCGCTTGACGCGGGGGAGTTCCAGCTCATCGACCGAGTCGTGGTAGATGCACTGCGCGAGCACGAGGACTACTACCCTTACATTCGAGGAATGATCGCCAACTGCGGCTTTCGCAGCGAAGGGGTACCGTATGTGTGGCGTGCGCGGAAAAAGGGGCTGTCGAAGAACCGTCTGTATCACCTAATCGATCAGGGGTTGAACGGTGTCATTTCCTTCACCAACATCCCGATGAGGCTGTGCATGATCACGGGTTCGGTGATTGCCGCAGCCAGCATTGCCTACGCGCTCGTGACTCTCATCCTCAATCTCTGGCACTACCGGGAGCTCGCTGCACCCGGTATTCCGACCCTCATTACCGCGCTTTTTTTCTTCAGCGGTATCCAGCTCTTTTTTCTCGGCCTGCTGGGCGAGTACGTCAGCGCGATTCATTTCCAGGTAAGAAAGCGCCCGCTCGTGGTCGAGCGCGAGCGCATCAACTTCCACGACCCATCGGAGGCGAGGCGAGAGCGCCCTTGATTTCAACCCCCGCGGATGGGTAAGGTGTGCCCGAGAAGGACGGCCCCCTGTGTGAACATAGCGCCCAGGGTTCCTCCCGGATGCGACGGTCCACCGTGACGAGCTCGTGCAACGCGCCCCCAAACGAAATTCGGACTAGCTTGCGAGCGATCGACGACTTCCACCCGGCCATCCGGAACTGGTTTTCCGGCCGGTTCGCGGCGCCGACGCCATGCCAGATAGAGGCCTGGCCCGCGATCCTGGAAGGTC
>JBQTJM010000034.1:0-10514 GCA_052387115.1 Gammaproteobacteria bacterium
GGCGACACTGGCGAGCAACTGTTTGAAGCCTTCGCGGGCCTGCGCCCCGGGGCCCGCGCTCACCCCGAGATCGCAGTCAATGATCTCGACGTGATGGAAGCCCAAGGCCTTGGCTTTATCCGCTAAGGCATACTGGAGACGCTGGGGAGGGCTAAGGGCGACACGCCGGGGAGGGGCACACCCTCCGGATCCGCATGACCCCGCAGTACCGTAGGCTGGGTTGAGGAACGAAACCCAGCGCTTGACGTGGATATGCTGGGATTCGCTCCGCTCATCCCCGTTTGGCCTCTCTCTTATCGTTTACCGTACTCCAGGGGCGTACCCTTACGTTGCGCATAGAGATACGTCTCCAAGGCGCGCATCTCGGCGGAATCGGGCGCGAGCTTCCGACCTCGCACCGGGTTTTCGATGCACCAGTTGATCGCGTCTCGCAACAGCGCGACCCGCCCTAGCTGCGCCTGAAATTTCGGGTAGGTCTCGGGATGGGTATTCGACCCATCCGGATGGCACATGTCGCAGGAAACGGCGATAGTGCTCTTCAGCCGATCCCCGCTGTGAAAGATGCGCGAGCCTTCCACGGCTGACTTGTAGGTCTCCTGCTGCCAGACATTCACGTCCTCCCGGGTGATGGACCCGTAGGTCGCCCCCTGGCCTTTGCCGATAAGGCCGCTGTTGTCGGCGGGGGTCGACACCTTGTGCTTGGCCAGCTCCTCCGCCATCCAATCGGGTCCTTCACCGCGGCGCTTCCATTGCGCCATGGCGGCATCATCGATCCCTCGATTCTGCTCGGTGGTGGATGGGGCCTCTTCGCCTTTCGGCGTCGCATCGCTCACTCCTTCTGCGCTTCCCTCCCGGTAGGCCGCGAGCAGCACCGCGAGCGTGGCGAAAACGAGGGGCTTCATCGTTCGCATTTTCATATCCTCTCCAAACGCTTGGCTATACCACGCACGGTCACAGTTCGCTCTTTCTTGATCCCCTCACCCCACCCTCTCCCTCCGGGAGAGGGAGAAAAGATTGCGCCTCTCCCGGAGGGAGAGGGGATCTGAGGAGGAGATTTATGACCGTGGCCAGTGTAACCGATCAATAACTTTCGAGATTGGGGGTCAGCGGCCCGGCGGTCTTGCCGCCGCTCGCCAGGTAAGCGCTCTGGACCTGGACCGGGTTGCGATTCCACAGATTATAGAGCTTATCGACCAGACCATCCGGATTGACGCGAACCGAGCCATCCCCCAGCGCGTCGTTGGGATTGAAGGGATCCGCCCGGTTCATCTGCACGGTGAGGGCGGGGAGCCCCTCCGGCGCATACGGCCACGGCCAGGCAGTCGACAGCATGCCGTGGAAGTGGATGTTGCCGATGCGATTGGTCAGGAGCTGATGGGTGTGGCCATGCACTACCGCCACCCGGTTAAAGCGGGCCAGGATCGCCTGTACGTCCTCGGCGTCGTCGGTCCAGAAGTTCCACGGGCGATAATACTTGTACAGGGGGGAGTGCGAGAACACGATGATCGGGGCGTCATTGGAATAGGGCCGCAGGTCGTTTTCGAGCCAGGCGCGCTGCTCTGCCCCGACCTTGAAGCGACTCTGGATCCCGTTGTCGAGCCCCGCCACCGTCTGCATGCGCTGCTTCGGCGTCATGCCGCGCTCCGTCCAGAAGTCATCCTCCATGACACTGTGGAGCACGACGAAGTGCACCCCCTTGTGATCGAAGGAGTAAATAGGCTCTCCGAACAGCCCGCGCCATTTCTCGCCCATGTCCAGGAACCAGTCGTGCTCGCCCACCATCATCCTGACCGGGGCCTTGACGTTTTTCAGGATCTGGGCGCCAAGCTCGAGCTCCAGGGGTTGCCCCAGTTGCGCGAGATCACCGCCATAGAGCACGAAATCCGGCTGCGGGCTCAGGTGATTGATATCGTCGACGGCACGCAGCAACTGCCGCACGAAGCGATCGTTGAGATCGCGTTGATAGAGGTGTGAGTCGGAAATATACGCGAAGGTGAACTCCGACGTGCCGCCGATCGAGGGAGCGGCGTGGGCCACCCGAACCGGCTGGAAGCTGTGGAAATTGAACGCTACGCCCTGGGCCAGCGCGGCCGCGGCGGCGGCCGCGGATAGCTTGAGGAAGCTCCGGCGGTCGAGGTTCTTCAAGCCGCGCATCAACGCATCGCGCTCTTCGTAGTATCTCGTCTCAACGCTCTTGATGGTCGGTCGTTTCATGCTCTTCTCTCCACTTATCGGACCCTGCCCATGACTCGCTCCTCGAACGGGAATACCTCACGTTCGGCCAACGCCGTGTCGCGGAAGGGGCGCTTGGTGTCGGCCAGCTTGCGCTGTTCCCTTAAGGCGCGCTGGTTTTGTTCGGCGAACCGTTCGTCGGTGAGCGCAAACATGAGCTCCACCAAGGCATCGATCTCCTCTTCGTTCAGGGCCAACGGTTCGATGCCCCCGTCCAGAAAAGGATTCGTCTCCCCGCCCTTGTTGTAGTGATCCATCACATCCCACAGGGTCTCCATGGATCCATCATGCATGTAGGGGCCGGTCAGGGCGATATTGCGCAACTGCATGGTCTTGAAGGCGCCGATGTCGGCGCGGTCCTTGGTAACCAGGAATCGACCGAGCTCCGACAGATCGGTCTGCAGGGCCAGACGGTCTACCGCCTGCACGCCCCCGCCTTCCTGCGCCAGGGCTTCGAGCGCTTGGATCGCCAGCGCCTCGAAATTTTGCTTGCGCGCCGCCACCCCGATGTTGTGAAATCGGTGGTCGGTACCGATGGGATTCGAGGGGTTCAATTGGTGACAGCTCATGCAACGCCCCTGGCCGTTGAAGAGCACCCAGCCGCGCGCGGCCTCTTCCGAGATGGCGTCCGTCTGGCCCGCCAGGAAGCGGTCGAAGGGGGCATCGAGAAATACCAAGGTGCGCTCGAAGGCGGCGATAGCCCGCCCCAGGTCCTCGTAGTTCGGGGCATGTCCATAGGCAAAGGAGAACATCTCTTTGTAGGCGGGATCGTCGGCGATCGCCGCGAGCACCAGCTGCTCGTTCGGGTGCGCCATCTCGATCGGGTTGAGGATGGGTAATTTCGCCTGTGCCTCGAGGCTCGGGGCGCGCCCGTCGAGAAACAGGCTTTGCATCAGAAAGGCGTTCATCGTGGTCGGGGCGTTGCGCTTACCCAGGGCGTCGCCGACACCTTCCGACACCGGGCGTTGGTCGGTAAAGCCGCGACTGACATCATGGCAGGTCGCGCAGGCCACCGTGCCGTCTTTGGACAAGCGGGTATCGAAGTACAGCTTCTTGCCGAGTGCCACCCGTTCCGGCTTCATGGGGTTGTCGGCAGGGATCACGACCTGTCGCCAGATATGCGGATCGACGCCGGGCGGGGGCTGGGTCACGTCGTGCTCGGGAAGCAGGCCATCGAGGAGGGTCATCTGTGCACCCATCTCGAGGGCGCCGTGGGCTCCACGCGGCCCGCCGGACCCCCCCTGCAACACCGCATCACAAGCCCCCAGCAGGGGAAGTACCACGGTAAGTATCACAAGAGCCGTCGGATTTCCCATTCTTCGGTACTGCATTGCTGATCCCCCTCAGGCGGATGAGTCACTTTAGAAGATACGCGAGCTCCCACGTCATGGCCCTCCGGTCTCTGTCTCGTGGTCACTCTGCAGGGTGTCCGGCCGCTTAGACACCGATCCACTCGCTCCACAATCTAGTATAGTGCGCTCTCCTTGGTTTTCGATTTCTCCCCCGTTCTGTTCATGCCCGAACCGCAGATGCGGCGCTGCAATGCACGGTTCAGTGCCTTCCTCGCAGTGCAGCAGCGGGCGCACCTCATCCCTTGGGGCAAGCGGGGCCCCGGGACACCCAGGTGGCATGAACCTCAGGCCGCTGCTATCATGAGCGCCCACGAGACGCGACCACTCCGGCCCCCGATCGGGATCCGGCGCCACGAGCGCCCGAGAATGAACGAAAAAAGCGGGCATGACGCAGAACTTACGCACCTGGCTCCTCGGCACGGCGGCGATCGTCGTCGCGGGGATGGTGGTGGGCCGGCTGTTCCTCGGCGAGCCGGAGGTCGCGGCACCCGCGATCACGCCCGCAGAGGCCAAGGGCTACTTCGGGCTCCTGCCGGCGGTGGCGGACAACCCGCAGAACCCGGTCACACCCGCGAAGGTCGAGCTCGGCAAGGCGCTGTTCTTCGAACCCAGGCTGTCCAAGAGCGGCTTCATCGCCTGCGCCTCGTGCCATCACCTCGCGAGCGGCGGTGGGGACGGGCTGGCCACCTCGATCGGCCATCGCTGGCAGATCGGGGGTCGTAACGCACCGACGGTTTTGAACGCCGCGCTGCACGTGGCCCAGTCTTGGGACGGCCGGGCGGCCGATGTGGAGGACCAGGCGGGAGACCCCATCTCGAACCCCGGCGGGATGGCCTCCTCCGAAAATCTCGTGCTCGAGCGCCTGCGCAGCATCCCGGCCTACCCGGAGCAGTTCCGGGCCGCCTTCCCCGACGACGCCGAGCCTTTGAGCTACGCCAACGTGGCGCGAGCCATCGCCGCCTTCGAGCGCACCTTGATCACCCCGGGGCGCCTCGACCGCTTCCTCGCCGGTGACGCTACGGCCTTGACCCCCGAAGAACACGCGGGGCTCGACAGGTTCGTCGCGGTCGGCTGCACCGGGTGCCACAACGGCCCGGTCTTGGGCGGCGGGTCGTTCCAGAAGTTCGGTGTCGTTCGGGCACCCGAAGGTCTCACCGACCCGGGCCGCTTCGAGGTCACCAAGAACGAGGCCGACCGCTCCGTGTTCAAGGTCCCGAGCCTGCGCAACATAGGGTTGACCGCGCCCTATTTCCACGACGGCTCGGTGTGGACCCTGGAGGAGGCCGTACAGATCATGGCCGACACCCAGCTCGGCACCAAGCTGAGCCTCGCGGACGCCGCCGGCATCGCAACCTTCTTGAGGAGCCTCGACGCCGATCCGCCGCTCACGGTGACCTTGCCGCAGCTTCCGGCATCGACCGCCACGACGCCGCGCCCGCACCCCGATTAATCGAAAATACAAATACAAATAGTTGCATTGTAAAAAACATGCGGACACGTGACCCCGAAACACCTCCGTTCCGGCGTTGACGAGGGATCAAGCCCCCTCGCGAGCCGGGTTTAAAGAACACGCTTATTTCGAGTCGACCCCAATGATTGCCACCACCGTAAACCTGTTCAATACCTATCGCGGGATATTCGTCCTGGAAAAGGGCCCGCAGCACCTGCCCAATTCGTACGGCCTCCTGGCCGCCATGCTGTGCGCCTACCTGCTGGCGCGTTTCGGCGTGGAGCAGTTCGAGAATGATCCCGCCCCCGCTTTCTTGATGGCGGCGGTCGACACCGCCCTGTCGTCGGGGATCATCCTCGCCATCCTGTGGGCGCGCGGCGTGGCCCACCGCGCCATCCAGCTGCTCACGGCCTTTGCCGGCATCGGCGCGGGGTTCGGCCTCGCCATGATCGTGGGGCTCGGCATCATCAGCATCGGCGTCTTGATCGACGTGCCCCTGGTACAAGGCTTCGTCAACGTGGTCACCTTCCCATTCATCCTCGTCAACGTCATCATCAACGGCCACCTGTTCCGAGCGACCTTGTCGGTCAGCCTGGCCGTCGGGGTCGTCATGGCCCTGGTCCTGATGTTCCTGGTGATCAACGTCACCAACCGCTTCGACCCGCACCTCGTACGGTCGCAGCAGACATCCGGGGAGGCATCCGGGCAGGTGACGCCGTCGCCGCAGATGTCACCGGTGCGGTGATCTCGAAGCTGATGAAACCATCGTCCCAAACCCGCCGAGGACGCAACGCGAGATCCCGAGCGCCGTAGATCCGTTCACAAACTGCCGGCAACTACACCAAAGGCCACCAACGTAACCCTTTCGGCCGATGTGCTGGCCGAGACCGAGGCCCGCCGATCCAGCGGTGCCGTTCAACGATGATCCCATCGGCTCGCCACAGCGGGTCGTACGGCTATTGGAGATCCGTTATGTAAGGTTGTATATTTCGCTACGTCGTACTGAGGGGCGAGGTGGCGATGCAACCCTTTTGGAAAACGTGGCTCTGCGCAGCCGGGCTGTTGGCGTGCGCCTGCGCGGCGCCAGCAGCCGAGGTCACCGTTTCCGCTGCGGCCAGCCTGACCGATGCCTTCAAGGAGATCGGACGGGCCTTCGAGGCCCATAACCCCGACACCGACGTCCAGTTCAACTTTGCCGCGTCCGACGCCCTGGTCCAGCAGCTCGCGGCGGGCGCGCCGGTCGATGTGCTGGCCACGGCGGACCAGGATTCCATGGACAAGGCCGCGGCACAGAAGCTCGTCGAGCCCGCCACCCGCCAGGATTTCGCCCGCAACACGCTGGTGGCGGTCGTGCCCGCCGACCGCGAGGTCATGCTCCAGGAACTGTCCGATCTGGAACGCGCCGATGTGGAGCGCATCGCACTCGGCAACCCAGAGAGCGTCCCGGTCGGCCGCTACGCCCGATCCGCACTGGAGAAAGCCGGGCGCTGGCCGGCGATCGCAGTCAAAGCGATCTACACGCAGAACGTCCGCCAGGCCCTCGACTATGTCGCCCGCGACGAGGTCGATGTCGCCTTCGTGTATGCCACCGACGCCGCGATACGTAAAGACCAGGTCCGCATTGCCTTCACGGTGGCCACCGAGGCGCCCATCACCTACCCCATCGCCGCCGTCGCAGGGAGCAGCGCTGAGGCACGGCGTTTCTTGGACTACGTGCTGTCGCCACCCGGCCAGGCCAACCTGGCGCGGTATGGCTTTCTCCCGCCATGACCGGCGTCGACGAGAACCTGGGGTACGCCTGGACGGCACTGGCTTTGTCCCTCAAGGTGGCGAGCTGCGCCACGCTCGTGTGCCTCGTCATGGGCGTCGGTGTCGGCTATGTGCTGGCCCGGCGGCGGATCCCGGGCCGCGATCTGGTCGATGCGCTTCTGACCTTACCGCTGGTGATGCCGCCCACGGTGCTCGGCTATTACCTCCTGGTCGTCATCGGGCGCAAAGGGCCGCTGGGGGCTTGGCTCCACGATGCCTTCGGTATCCACCTGGTCTTCACCTGGCAGGGCGCGGTGATCGCCGCGAGCCTGGTCGCCTTTCCATTGACCTTCAAGTCGGCGCGCGCCGCCTTCGAGGCGGTCGACCGCGAGCTGGAGGAGGCCGCGCGCGTGCTCGGCGTGTCGGAGTCCGGCATCTTTTTCCGCGTGTCCCTGCCGCTCGCCTGGCGCGGGATCCTGGCGGGGGTGCTCCTCTGCTTCGCCCGCGCGTTGGGCGAGTTCGGCGCCACGCTCATGGTGGCCGGCAGCATCCCGGGCAAGACCCAGACGCTCTCGATCGCGGTCTACGAGGCGGTGCAGGCGGGTCACGACGAGGCCGCCCAGATACTCGTGCTCATCACGTCTCTCACCTGCCTCGCGGTGCTCCTGGCGGCCGGGCGCCTCGCCCCCGGCCGGATCGCGAGCGAATAAGACGCCTACATTTTATGGTCAATAGGTTTGCGCTGGCAGTCGATATCCGCAAGACGCTCCGGAGCGCCAGGCAGACCTTCCACCTGCATGCGCGTTTCAGCGTGCACGGTCCTCGGATCGTGGTCCACGGTCCCTCGGGGGCCGGGAAGAGCCTGCTCCTCAAGACCATCGCCGGGCTGATCACGCCGGATGAGGGCTCGATCGTGCTGTCCGGGACCACGCTCTTCGACAGCACCGCCGGAACCAACCTCTCTCCCCAACGACGCAGGGTCGCTTATCTTTTCCAGGACTATGCCCTGTTCCCGCACTTGACGGTGCGACAGAACGTCGGCTTCGGCCTCAGGCGAGGCTGGCTCAATGTGCACGGCGATCGCCCCGATCCGGCCGTCGACTCTTGGCTCGAGGCCTTCGAGCTCTGCCGCGTGGCACACCAGTACCCGAGCCAGATCTCAGGCGGGCAACGCCAGCGCACTGCACTCGCGCGGGCTCTCGTGGCGGGCCCGCGCGCGCTTCTCCTCGACGAGCCCTTCGCGGCCCTGGACCCGGCCCTGCGCTCGCGCATGCGTGCGGAGTTGCACGCGCTGCACGCGCGACTCGAGGTCCCGATGGTCCTCATCACCCACGACCCCGAGGACGTGCGGGTGTTCGGCGATCAGGTCCTGCGACTCGCCGGCGGAGTAGTCGAAGCATCGAGCGCCGCGCAGGTGCTCGACCCGCCCGGCCCATACGCCCATCCCACTGGTCATTTACCAGGTGAGCATCGAACAGAGGCCCATCGAGCTTAGGGGGCTCGTGTGGATGGCGGTCGGCGACCGCAACCTCGGCGGACCGGGGCGCATCGCCCTGCTCAGGGAGATCCGGGACCACGGCACCATCACGCACGCGGCCCGGGCCATGAAGATGAGTTACAAGGGTGCGTGGGATGCAATCGAGGGCATGAACCACCTGGCCGGCGAACCGCTCGTCGAGCGCTCCGTTGGCGGGCGCGGCGGCGGCTCGACGCGCCTGACCGCGCGCGGCAAGCGGTTGATCGAGAATTTCGAGCGCATCGACGCCGAGCACCGGCGTTTCGTGGAGTCCCTGAACCGGCAGGCCCGGGGGCTTGTGGAGGATCTATTACTCATCAGGAGGATCGATATGCAAACCAGTGCACGTAACCAGTTCCTCGGCACCGTCCGGGCCATCAAGCGCGGCGCGGTCAACGACGAGATCGACATCGAGGTGGTCGGCGGAAAGATGATCGTGGCCATCATCACCCATGAAAGCGCGGGACGGCTCGCGCTCGAGGTCGGCAGCGAGGCCTTCGCGCTCATCAAGGCCTCCTCGGTCATCATCGTCACGGACGAGCGCGGCGCCAAGTTCTCGGCGCGCAATCGTCTCAGCGGCACCGTGTCGCGTTTGCATCCCGGCGCCGTGAACACCGAGGTCGTGATCGGTGTGCCGGGCGGTGGCGGGATCGCCGCCATCATCACCAACGACAGCGCCGCGAGCCTGGGGCTCGCGGAAGGCCTGGCGGCGAGCGCGATCTTCAAGGCCAGCAGCGTGATCGTGGGCGTGCCGGCTTGATGGGATCGAAACGGTCTTTTCGATCGGGCGCACGTATTATGCTCCGTGGCATGGCGCGAAAACGGCGGACTGTTGCGACTTTGGCAATCGTCAGACACGACCTTGCTCACGTCGCGTTACCCGCGGTGCATGACGCTCGACGCTAGGCCGCGTGGTACCGGATCGGGTATTCGAGCCGGGGAGGGTGACCCATCCGCTTAGCATCATCCAGCAATATGATATTTCTAGACTTGACCCCGGAGGCGACGTCGGGATGCTATGCTGTTTGCAGTACTGCGGCAGGAGGTGCATGAATGCGAAGCGCGGGGCGCTCCATGCAGAGCGAGATTCGGAAGATGGTCAAACGCATCGTCCGGGAGTTCCGGCCGACGAAGGTCATCCTCTTCGGATCCCATGCCCGTGGCGAGGCGGGGCCGGACAGCGATGTTGACCTGCTCGTGGTCATGGACTGCAAGGGCTCGAAGCGCGACAGGCAGCTCGCGATCCGCCTGGCCCTCCACGAGTTCCGCATCGCTAAGGACATCATCGTGACTACGCCCGAGGAGTTCGCTTGGCGAAAGGAGATCCCGGGCACCATCGAGCGACCTGCGGAGCGCGAGGGCAAGATACTCTATGCCAGCCCCTGACCGCGTCCTTGCGGTCGTCCGGGAGTGGGTGGTCAAGGCCGAAAACGATCTCACAAACGCGGCCCATGTGCTCAAGCTGGGCGCGGAATGCCCGACCGATACCGTGTGCTTCCATGCCCAACAATGCGTGGAGAAGTACCTGAAAGCCGTGCTGGTCTTCGATGGCATCGACTTCCCGAAGACCCATGACATGGAGAGGCTAACCGCGCTTCTGCCGGCGCGGGCAAATATTCGCCTGACCGCCGAGGAACAAGGAAGGCTGACAGATTACGCGACCACAACGCGATATCCCGGCTCCGGCGAGATCCTCCTGACAGAGGCCCGGCGAGCCGTGACGTTAGCCCGTCGCGTCCGCAAGCAGCTCCGGAACCTCTTGCCCAGCGAGATCCGGCGGGTCCGGAGGGGCAGGCCGTAGCCCGGATGCAGCGCAGCGAAATCCGGGGAAACAACGGGAATGACTGTACCCGGATTCCATTTTGTTCTATCCAGGCTCCGCTCGCTCTTTGTACGGAGACGGTGGCCGCAGACTCGAAGGCCAGGCAGGAACATTTCGGTCGCGTACTGGCCGAGATGAACAACAAACTGGCGGCGCTACGCTCGCAGATTGCCAGTCTCGAACAAGAGCAGGCGTCCAGACCATTGCACGAATCGCCCAGCACCGACCGCCGCGCATCGCCCGTTTCCGAACCGAACCGCCCCAACACCGCACCGCACGCCAGCCAAGCGGGGCAGCCGGTCTCGCCCGCCGTGACCGAATAGCTGCTCCACCGCCACTGGGCCGGATCGTCGGCTAACCCGGCTCTGACCGGATTGAGCACCACATACCGGC
>JBQTJM010000035.1:0-5663 GCA_052387115.1 Gammaproteobacteria bacterium
TGGCATGGCACGCTTGGCCGACATCGAATTCGCTTACGATCTCTACCACTGAATCCCTCCAGGTCGCCTGCTCGAAAATGTCGCCGACCCCCTTGTGCTCGATCAACTTGTGGGTAAAGACCAGCCCTGGAAGGGGGAGGGCGAGGGTGGGGGTCGAGCGTCACAGGATCCTGACAGGCTCAATCCCTATCCTGCCGAAAGCCGCACACTCACCCGCTCCTTCTGCTCGCGGCTATGGCGCAGCTCGGCGCCCAGGGCCATGAGGTACTCGCGCTCGGCCGCCACGCATGGCACACCGATGGTCTGACGGGCCGGTAAGGAGATACCGCAGACCGACTACGGGCTCGAACGGATGGATTATCTGGTAGAGGGCGTGATCGGCTCGACGCGCTAGGGTGAGGCACGTTCGATCGAAGGATTAAGCAGGTGGCGCCTGTTATCAAGGAAGAACCGGACGAAATCGTCGTCATCAGCGTATACACGTTTTTCTTTTGAGCGGATATCATGAAGATCAGCTACGACCGTGAAGTGGACGCCCTATATATCAGGCTTTTGGACGGCAGCCACGAGTGCCGAACGCTCAGATTCAACCATGAGGTTGCCCTGAATATCGGGCCGGGCGAAGCCCTCGTCGGCATCGAGATCCTGGATGCCAAGCATGTGCTCGGCGCTGAAGAGCTTCCGGATCTCGTGGTCGAAAACGTCCGGCTTGCCGCCGCAGGCTGAAGACACGACGCGCTTCAGGCGGTGAGGAAACGCGCGTAAGGCAGACAGGCCGGAAGCCCGCTTTTCACTGGTTCCCAAGCTCGGGCTTGGGAACCCGCTCGGGAAGCTCCAGCTTCCCGGAACTCATCCTCACATTGGAACTTGGAAGCGCATAAATCAACCGCCAATAGGGTCAACCGAGCACCCCCTGCCTGAACCGCCTTCGATAACTCGCCATGCCTCGAAGCCGTTACCGTGTTCGCCAGGAATCATGCCCGCACCTCCTGATCGCGACGGTAAACCACTGGCCGCCACATCGAGGTGATGCGGGCCTGGTGATGGAGACGTGAAGCGGGAGCTTCACGCACCGGGTTCCCAAGCCGGAGCTTGGGAACCAGCAAGATCCAAGGGCACAGCGCCGCGGCCGGCGTTACCGGCGTCTGAGCCGGATCCTCACAAGCGTGTTGTTGATCGTGACCGGCGTGCTACTGGCGGTGGCGGCGATCTCCCGGATCCCGAGCACGCCCTTCAGGCGCTTCTTGGTGGTCGCCCGGACGAGTCGCTTGCCCTGCTTGGTGAGCCTGAGCGTGACCTGCCCGGTCCCGCCGGGCGGGACATTGGTGACACCCGTGGCGAAGCGGATCCGCCTCGCGGCCTTGGTGACCGCGCCATCGGCGGCCCGCAAGGCACGCGTTCTCACGACCACCTCGACCTCGTTGGTACACTGGGCATCCGTCAGGTTGCATCGGACGGGGATCCCGCAGGTCGTGCCCCGGCAGTCGAGCCTCGTGCCGGCCAACTCGGCCTGGAGGGGGACCCGTCCTCGCTCGACGGCGCCGCTGTCGCAGTCGGCCAAGGTATCCCCGTCGCCGTCCTGGGCGCGGGGTGCCCCGCGCTGATCGGTGCCCGTGGCGCAGGGGCCCCGAGCACGGCGTCGATGGCGGGGCTGCCGAAGACCAAGGCATGGGTAGGGGTGGGACCCCCGTTGTAGGCGAGGGTGGGGTCGAGGACGCTCACGAGCGGAACCGCGGGTACGCGGTCGGTTGCGCCCAGCGCGAACCCCGCGATGCGCGCCGAGCCGTCATGGCCGATGACGTTGAAACCGTCGGCGATGACCGTGCCCTGACCACTCTGGCCCGCGACGCTGTACGCCTCCGGACCGTTGACGGGTGCCGTGTTGCCCGAGAGCAGGCTCTGGACGAGCGTCAGGCTTCCCGTGTTGAACAGGCCGCCCGCGACGCGCCCCGACGCATTGCCCGTAACGGTGCTGTTGGTGAGCGTCACCGTCCCGCTGTTGTCCATGGCCCCCCCACGATCGGTAGCGGTATTGCCCGAGATGGTGCTGTTGGACAGGGTCAGCTCAGTGCCGGATCTGTTCAACACGCCACCGCCACTGGTGCCCGCCTTATTGCCCGAGATGGTGCTGTTGACCAGCGTCAGGAGGTCGCCGTTGCTCACGCCGCCGCCATCGGTGCCCGCCGTATTGTTCGAAACCGTCGTATTCGTCAGGGTCACCACGCTGGCGTAATGAGTGCCCTGGGAGTCGAAGCCAAGCGGGCTGGAAATACCACCACCGCGGGACTGGGCTGAATTACCCTCGATGGTGCTGTTGGTCAGGCTCAGGGTGCCGAAGCTGCTGTCGATGCCGCCGCCGTAGTCCGCCGAATTTCCCGAGACGGTGCTGTCGGTCAATGTCAGGGTGCCGTGGTTGTCGATGCCACCGCCGCCGAACCCCGCCGAATTTCCCGAGATGGTGCTGTTGTTGAGCGTCAGCGTGCCTTCGTTTCTGATGCCGCCGCCTTCGCCAAAAAAGCCGGCCACACCGCCGGTCACGGTGGTATTTTCCAGGGTCAGGTTTCCGGTCGCCCCCACGGCCAGGATGCGAAACTGCGGGGCGCTGCTATCGCGCGTGATGGTAACGAATGCGTTGATCGTGATCTCGGAGGTGACGACCGGCAAGCCGCTAGGACCATACGTGCTGTTGTTGACCGCGGTCAGCGTGGGGCTACCCGGCGGTACCGCGATCGTGTCCGCGCCGCTGCCCGCCGGACACCCGCCGACCGGGGCGTCCGTATTCGCGGCGGTGATGGCGTCGACCAGGGTGCAGGGTAAGCCATCGGCGATGATGGTTGCCGCCAAGGCCGGCGCCTGGCCGAGGGCGCAGAGGAGGGCAATCCCGCCGAGCGAGCGGCGCCACCGGCGTTGCAGGGCGCGCCGCAGCCGGCGCGGCAGGCGGGCCAAGCCCTGGTAATACTCGGCGAAACGGGGCCAGATCGCCGGGCCGGGCGCAGCGAGGCCGGGAAGTGCTGCGGTCCGCGCCAGCTCCTCCTGGAACACGGTCAGGGCCTGGGGGGGTGTACGTTTGGGGTCGGGCATGGCGGCCTCCTTGCTTGGATCGGTATGTCCTTGGACGCCGGGTGCTCGAAGACACCCTCAGGCGCGTGGAGAAGGATAGCGCAAACAAGAGCGCTGGTGCAAGGGGGTGTGGCGGGCGCCCGCCCGCGGCGGGCGCCGACCTCCTCGTTCCAGGGGGGCGAACGGGCTGACTGCCGGGCTCCGCTCCGGTCGTCCTGGCTACGAGGGCAAGCCGATTCCACCGGTTCGTCGGCGCTCTGAGGTGCCTAACGATACCTGAAAGCGGGCCTTGCACAGTGGAGGCACCTTGAATAACCTTGTGCCATGCGATTCGAAGACCGTATCACGATCACGCCGGGCGTGCGGAGTGGTAAACCGTGCATCAAAGGCACGCGTATCACCGTCTACGATATCCTGGAGTACCTGGCCGGCGGGATGAGCGAGGCGCAGATCCTCGCGGATTTCCCAAGCCTCCGTGCCGACGACATTCGGGCGTGCCTGGCGTTTGCGGCGGCGCGTGAGCGACGCCTTGCAATCTCGCATGTTGCGTGAAGCTCCTCTTCGACGAAAACCTGAGCCAGCGCCTCGTCAAGCGGCTCGAGGCATCGTTCCCAGGCAGCGTGCATGTGGAACTAATCGGCCTTCGCGCAAACCCCGATCAATCCGTCTGGGACTACGCGGGACTCCACGACCTCACCATCGTTTCCAAGGACAATGACTTTCGGCAGATGAGCTTTTTGAAGGGACCGCCACCAAAGGTCATCTGGCTATCCGTTGGCAATGCGGGAACGGACACCATCGCGCGGCTCTTGGAGAAAAGTGTAACCGAGGTGACGAAGTTCGTCGCCAATGCGGATGAGAGCCTGCTTGAGCTGGATCTAGGGGGCCTTTGATCGGCCCGCCTGTTGAACGTCCGGGGGCCGGGCGCTCCGAGACTGCTCCCGAGGGCGCGGGCTCGCGTACATCGACGCCGGCCCGCCCGCAATCGAGCGGGGCCTTCGCCCGCGCTTCGATTGCCTGTGGCAGAGACCGGTACGACTGCAGCCGGGTACAGCCGACGTTGGTCCCGTCAGGTATAGGGGCGACCGGCCGGTCGCCCCTATCATCGCCGGGGTTCGCGCCGCTCGTCCCGGGCCACGCGTGCTGCGGGCCGTCTTGCCCGCCGTGGTAGGATCCGTTGCAGCAAAATACCGCAACAGCGAGCGATGGACTACCGGCAGCATGAGCGCCATAGCCTTCGATACCCTGAAGTTCGCCAAACGCCTCAAGGAGGCCGGGTTCACCGAGCAGCAGGCCGAAGCCCTAGCCGCTGCCGAGGCGGAATTCATCGAACAGAACCTGGCCACGAAACGAGACATCGCCGACATCAAGCGCGATATCAAAGAACTTGAGGTCACGCTGCGCAATGATTTGAAACAACTCGAGGTCACCCTGCGCAATGAGATCAAACAGCTTGATGTCAAGATCGAACAGGTCCGTTCGGACGTTGCCCGCGACCTGAAAGACCTCGAATACCGCATGACGATCAAGCTGGGTACCATGATGGTAGTTGCGGTCGCTGCGATGGCGACGCTGGTAAAGCTGTTGTAATTCGAGCAAATGTAGGCTGGGAAGAGGCGCAACCGAATCCCAGCGACGGCGGTGATATCGGCACGGACCTCCTCCTCGTCCAATGTAGTCTGGGAACCAGCTTACCCATACAACCATGCGTACCTATCAAAGGGCAAGAATGGCCGGCGGCTGTTATTTTTTCACCGTCAATCTGGCGCTGCGCCGCGATAACCACCTGCTGCTACGGCACATCGCCGACCTGCGCCGAGCGTTCCGCGTGACACGGCGCGATCACCCTTTCTCGATCGAAGCGATCGTGGTGTTACCCGACCACCTGCATTGCCTGTGGCAGCTACCGCCGGGTGATGATGATTTTCCGACCCGATGGCGGTTGATCAAGGCCCGATTTTCTCGGTGCGTGGAAAGCGGAGAATCCGTTTCAAGGAGACGCGAGCGCAAAGGGGAACGGGGCCTTTGGCAACGCCGCTATTGGGAACACCTGATCCGAGACGACGAGGATCATCGACGCCACATGGATTACATCCATTTCAATCCCGTCAAACACGGTCATGTCCGATCGGTCAACGACTGGCCTTACTCGTCTTTTCATCGGTGCGTGATGCAGGGGGTCTACCCTGCCGACTGGGCAGCCCCTAAGGAAGTCACAGAATGTAATTGGGAATGACGCGCCTTGCTGGGATTCGCTTCGCTCGTCCCAGCCTACGAAAGCGTCGGGTTAAAATGTAGGCTGGGAAGAGGCGCAGCCGAATCCCAGCGACACGGCT
Organism: Gammaproteobacteria bacterium; assembly: GCA_052387115.1. Taxonomy (GTDB): domain Bacteria; phylum Pseudomonadota; class Gammaproteobacteria; order JACCXJ01; family JACCXJ01; genus JACCXJ01. The sequence goes on from JBQTJM010000035.1 coordinate 5,397, forward strand.
TCGGGCGCGGGGACGCTGGGATTCGCTTCGCTCGTCCCAGCCTACGAACTCTGGAAAGAGGCATGGCCGGCTTCGGAACGCCGCAGGTGTCCGGGATCCGCGTCGCTCTTCCCAGCGTGCGACAGGACGAACCGAGCGCGCTACAGCCGTCGCGCCAGCGCCGCGAGCAGGGCCTGGTTTTCTTCGGCGCTGCCGACCGTGATGCGGATGCAATCTCCCAGGAGGGGATGGGCGCCGTGCAGGGATTTGACCAGGATGCCCTCCGCT
>JBQTJM010000036.1:0-22903 GCA_052387115.1 Gammaproteobacteria bacterium
TCTCCGGACTGCTGGCGCTGTTGCTGCTTGGCCTGTTTGACCTGGGTTTTATTGACCAGTCCTGCCTTAAGCAGTTGGTCGCGTAGTGAGCTGCTCATGGATCGCATTCATGTATCGTGAGAAGGGATGGGCCTGCATGGGCTCGTCGCCGAGGTCCGTGATTGGCCGTATTCAACGCTTCATCGTTACCTCCGGCTCGGTGTCTATCCACAGGATGGGCAGGTGCCGCGCTGCCAGGAACCGAAGGTGCTTATGGCAAACTAGACGAATTACCGGCGTGCGTACAGCGCACCTATTGCTAACCTAAGCTTGCTGCGCCTCAGGCCGGTCAGCGCCGAGTTACCGAGGCGCCACGCATCACACCGCTGGACACGGAGCCATGACGCCGAGGTTTTGCTGCGGGGAACGCTTGCTGAGTCAGGATGGCCGCGGACACCGCCGGAGCGGCCGCCCTAGAGCGCGCCAGCGCGGCGAACGCGACATCGAGCAATCCGCTCATATGCCGATTGCGCCAAGCGGCACTCTTGCCGCCGAGGACAACACCGACCAAGCGATGATCGTTGCGGGTGGCGGACGCCACCAAGTTGTACCCCGAGGCTCGCACATAACCCGTCTTGATACCGTCGGCGCCCGGGTAGCGGCCGAGCAAGCGGTTGTGATTGTGATAGGTCCGGCCTTTGAAGGTAAATCGCTCGGTGGAAAACAGCCTGTAGTAGTGCGGAAAGCGGTGCATCAGCGCGACCCCCAGGCGGAGCATATCCCGCGCGGTGGTGTGTTGTCGCCGGTCGGGCAAGCCGGAGGCGTTGCGGAACGAGGTATCGAGCATCCCGAGCCACCGTGCGTCTCGAGTCATCAGGTGCGCGAAGTGCGACTCGGTTTTTCCTACGGCCTCGGCCAACACCACCGCGGCATCGTTCGCGGAGTGGGTGATGAGCGCCAGGATGGCGTCGCGGACGCCGATCGTCTGACTCTTGCGAAGGCCGAGCCGCGTCGGCTGCATGCGCGCCGCATGAGCCGAGACGGGAAGCCTTTGGGTCAGCGTGAGGCGATCGGTGTCCAACGCGGCGAACACCATGTACAGCGTCATGAGCTTGGTGAGGGACGCGGGTTGCGTACGGGCATCGGCATTGGCCTCCTGCAGTACCACCGCGTTGTCCACGTCATACACGATAGAGGCGTAGGTCGGAGCCGCCCGGCTGGCCGGCGAAGAAAGAAGCAAACCGAGAAGCACAAACCCGTACCCGAGAAAGTCGCGCTGGCGCGAGAGCTTCGTACGATAAACGCCCTTGCTGTCAGCCGCCCGACGCGAGCGCGTGTAATCGGTTTCCATCGTCACGTCCCCCCTTAAGTGTCGTGGGATATGGCCAGTCGTCTGACAAGGAGCCCTTGTTAGGGAAGCTCTGCAAAAGCTATTGCGCAGCCCATTGCTTTCCTCGCTCCACAAAGCGCGGTCATCCTTGGGCAGCTCTCGGCGTGGTTGCATGCTCGTGCGTCACTTTTCTAACGACATCGTGACTTGCTGCGCAGCTTCGCTCAGCGGGGCTTGCTCATGATACCCTTGCAGAGCTTCCCAAAAACCCTGTGCCGTCGACTCCCACGCCTCTCTTCGATGCTGATGGCTAACAAGGGTTGTGCCATCTGACGTAGCGCCGGCACGCACGGTGGCGGCACTCGCAAGGGTAAGCATACCGCTACCCAGAGGGGCCAATGGGGTCAATTTACTGACGGCGCTGCGTTCGGTACATCGTCTGGTGCGAGCTACGCACCCATTCCGCGTCGACGCTATGGTAGTCCTTCCCAATCCTCTTCATGCGGTGTGGAGCTTACCCCCGAAGACGCCGATTATCCTACCCGGTTGAGCTTGCTCAAACGCCACGTTTCCCAGGCGGTCCGGCATCTGCTGTCGGGAAGCCAATCCGCATCCCGGCATACGGCGGGAGCTTGCCCTGTGGCAGCGGCGCTTTTGGGAGCACCTGATCCGATATGACGCCGATTATACCCGGCACGTAGATTATGTTCATTACAATCCCGTCAAGCAAGGTCCCGTCGCCGCGGTCCGCGATGGCCGTATTCGACGTTGCGTCGCCTCATCCGGCTCGGTCTGTATCCAGAGTGTTGGGCAGGTGCCGCGCTGCCGCGAAGCGAAGGCGGTTATGGCGAACCTGACGACTAACCCGCGCGCCCACAGCGCACCTACGCTTGTTGACCCGTAAACATTCGGCGCATACGCTCACGCTATTTCGCCCTCGTGTGGTGCGGGAGCGCCGCTCGTAAGACTGTAGAGACCCGTACTCCGATGGCAGGGTCATGGCTGGCGCGCGGACCGGCCACGTTGAGGGTAGCCGGGTCTACGGCGTCAAGCCACTGCCGGAGCTGCGCCACGGCCTCCGCCGGCCCGAGAACGCTCAGGTCCAGATGAAGCACGGGCCTACCACAGCGGACCGCTTCCTGGAACGTGAGGAGGGAGCCGCCAGAGAGCGGGCCGCTCGAGACGACGAGGGTGGCATCCGAGTCGCGGACATTGAGCACGGTGCGGACCGCAGGATCGGCCAAGCCAGCCTCGCGAAGACCCGTGTATCGCTCGGGGATCGAACCATCTTGGGCGAGGCGACCCTTGGGCACCCAGCCCCCGATCTCAAGACCAAGCTCGAGCGCGACGTCCCACGCGGCACGATCGGCACCGGTTTGACCGCCCGAAACGATCGTTTTTGGCATTCCGGCTGGATGCAGGCCTACCGAACGGGCCGCGAGTTGAGCGTCAGCACCATGTAGGGTGCAATAGCACAAGATGCGCTGAACGAAGGGGACCGCATCGCTCGCGTTACTCCCCTTCCGCAATACTTGGGACCTTCTCGCCGCCCCAATCCTCCCGATAGATTCATCGCCGCCTGAAATCGTAGGATGTGCCGACGTAAGGAGGCGCATCAGTCGCGGGACATCGCTCGACAGATGCGCTTCGTACCTCGGCGCATCCTACTCGGGCTTTAAGCGCCTTGAGGGGTACGGCCCTTACCTTCACAGTGGCGGGCTTGGCCTTGATCAGCATTTCCTCGCCGGTAAGTGGATGACCCCTTGCCGCCTTGGTTGCAGGCCCCTGCGCGCGCTGGAGCTTCACCCGACTTCTGGGAGGACAAAGTCCCCTGAACCCTTCTTCGTCAGATGGCGCTTAAGGATAAAGGATAGGAACTTCAATGGGTCTTGGCAACAGGAACGGTGCGTCGGACGGGCCGGCCGGTAATTGGGCGGTCCGGGAGGGCAAGCCGACACGCCGGGATAGTTCCGGCGGTGGTAATCTCTGCCCCGCGGCCTCACCTGCGCCCTTCTCAACAGCCAGCCCATGGGCTTCTATTGTGTGCAGGACGCCCGGCGCCATGGGGTCGAGATGCGGCCGATCGATGTCGGGGTCGCCGATTGGGATGCTCAAGGACGAACGGCCCTGCTCGGGCGGCTCCGGACGGTATCGCGGGATTTCTGCTAACCCAAAGATGCTTCCACGAACTGTACGGGTTCGTTCATAATGAGCCCTTTCCCGAGCCATCCCCACGGCGCTGGACCTGAAGTGGCGATCGAGAGCTTGTCCGAAAATTCCGTCTCCCTCCCGTGGCAGCGCGGCGCCTGCGAGAACACCAACGGGCTGCTGCGTCAGTACCTGCCCAAGGGCACGGACCTAAGCGCCTTCAGTCAAGACGAGATGGCATCGCCGACAGCTTGAACAACCGACCACGCGCCACGCACGCCTTCCACACGCGCTTGGAGGTGTTCGCACGAATGCTCGCGTTGACCCACCAACCCTCAATTCACTGACTCAAGACTGTTGTGCTTGGGACTTGAAGCTGGCCCTATGAGACTCAAAGCCGGCTGCGAGATGACTCTCGAAGCGACCGAACCCTGTCCGACCGTCGGCATGCTTCGCCCGCGCAGCGGCCTGGCGCAGGCCGTGGGTTTCCCCCGGCTGGAAGCCGGGGCTACTGTCGGCATGCTTCGCCCGCGCAGCGGCCTGGCGCAGTGGCTCACGAGCGAGAGCTATCGTTTCGATCCGCACGTGCACACGACCGAATACGTGGACGCCTACGGCAACCTGTGTCAGCGCTTCGTCACGCAGCCGACGTGGCCTTCATCTCGAGCTTCGGCGCGCTGAAGACGGTGGAGATGAAGGTCTGGGTCGATCGGGGAATGGGCCAGGGCGGCGGATCGCGCGCTAGGCATCGCCGACGAGATCCCGTTCATCGTTCCGGTGACGGTGGATGACACGCCCGCCTATACGGCCAAGGTTCCGGAGCGTTTCAAACGCACCCAGTTCACGCAGCTCGCGGGCGGCCAGGTGCGAATTCGCCGAGCGGCTGAAGCAACTGGTGCGAGACTTTCATCGGCGGCAGCGCGCGGCCTGACGATGGCGGAAGCCACGCGCACGCGCCTCAATCCCGAGGATCCCTGGCCGGGCCTCGACTCGTTTGCCGAAGGCGACGCGGACTACTTCCACGGCCGAGACACCGAGACCGCCGAAGTGCTGCGTTTGCTCAGGCGCGAGTCGCTGACGGTGCTGTTCGGTCGCTCGGGACTGGGCCTTCAAGCGGATCCTGAGCTTCCGGGAGGATTACCTCGCGCACATCGAAGAGCTCAAGCGGCACATCCCCTCCCTCACCTACAACCGCTCCCGCCTGCAGCCCATGAATGGCCGCCAGGCGCAGGAGGTGGTGCAGAAGAGCGGGGGGCACCTGGTGGACGAGGACGTTGCCGCCCGCATCATCGGCATCGCGGCCGGGCGCGGCACGGCAGAGCACCCACCCGACCCGAGCGAGTATGGAGACCTCGAGATGGACCCGGCGCTGCTCAGCGTGGTCTGCAGCGAGCTCAACGGCCGACGTCGGCGGGCCGGGCAGCCCCGGATCACGTCCGATCTGATCTCGGGAGCCGAGCAACAGATCCTCGCCGACTTCTACGAGCGCAGCATGGAAGGGATCGACCTGCGGGTGCGCGTCTTCGTCGAGGACGAACTGCTCACCGACCAAGGCTACCGGGACAGCTACGCATTGGACGATGCGCTCCGGCGCTCCGGTATCACCCGGCCGGCGATCGAGACCTTGGTGGAGCGGCGCCTGCTGCGGGTGGATCGGCGGCCTGCAGCCCCGATGGCCGGACCATCGGACTGACCGTCCGTATCCGAGTTGCCTCATTCTGTACGTTGAGGCGGAGCCGGTGCATGTGGTGGCCGCCGCCGATCCCATCGCCCGGATATGCCACGTCATTACCGCGTATCGGCCGGACCTCGAACACTTCGAGCCGGATTTCAAGACCAGAAAGAGGAAAACATCATGAGCGAGACTTTGGGGCATTGCCCACTTTGCGGCGGCGAAAAGCAACCAGGCACCACGACCTTTGCCGTCGATCTGAAATTCGGTGTCGTCGTGGTCAGGGAGGTTCCCGCGTTTGTCTGCTCGAAGTGCGGCGATGCATGGATCGACGATCCGGTAGCAGCGAAGCTCGAAACCATCGTTGCGGACGCGCGCCGCAAACACGCCTTGGTAGAGGTGACTCAATGGCAACAGGTGGCGTGATTGGGTTGCCCAAAACCAATCGGACCGGCGGTGGTCATCGCCTCACGGCAATGGAAACGCACCTGCTGTCTCGGTGCTGCTTGCTTCCAGTTAAAAACAGCGAGCGTAGGGCGCGTGTCCGCGCCAACGCATTCGCCGAAGTCAGCGCCGTTGAGTGATTCGATGTTGCTTCCGCCACGCACCTCTACCCCCCCCGGTAAGGAGAGTGTAACTTCATCTCCTCGAAAAACGCCCGGATTGCCCTCTTTTCCTCACTGATGAACCGCTCGATGGCGTTGCGGAACGCAGGGTGGCGGATCCAGTGCGCGCTGTAAGTCAGCTCGGGAAGAAAGCCGCGCGCGATCTTGTGCTCCCCCTGGGCACCGGCTTCGAAAAGTTTGAGACCCTTGGCGATCGCGTACTCCAAGGGCTGGTAATAACAGAGCTCGAAGTGCAGGTTTCGGATCTCCCGGCTCGTTCCCCAGTACCTTCCATAGAGGCAGTCGCGGTTTTCGTAGTACAGGGCGCCCGCCACGGGAGTGCCCGCTTCTTCTGCAAGAATCAATAGGACCTGGTCCCGCATCGACTGGAAAATCCGCTGGAAGAAGGCGAGCTCGAGATACGGGATAGCCCGCATCTTCTCGATGGTCGACCGATAAAAGCCGTGGAAAACGGTGGCGTGCTCCGGCCGCAGGTCCGCGCCTCGCAGGATCGAGATCCGGAGGCCGTGTGATTGCAGCTCTTGGCGCTCTTTCAGAATTTGCTTCCGCTTGCGCCGCTTGAGGCTCGCAAGAAAGGCATCGAAGGTCGGGAAGTCTTGATTCTTCCAGTGGTACTGAAAGCTGTGCCGGATGATAAAGCCTTCGCGCTCGAAGTAGGGGATCTCCTCGGGCAGCAGAAACAGGTAGTGCAAAGAGCTCGCCGCCAAGGCTTCCGTCTTCTCTTTCGCCGCGCGGACCAACCTGGCGGCCACGGCCGCGCGATCCGCCGGTTCGGAAAAGAGGAGCTTGGGTCCGGTGGCGGGAGTGAATGGAGTCGAGGAGACGAGCTTCGGGTAGTAAGGCACACCTGACTTCGCGTAGGCCTGCGCCCACGCCCAGTCGAAGATGTACTCGCCGTAGCTATTATCCTTCACGTAAAGAAAGGACGCGCCCTCGAGCTCGTCCCCCCGCCAGGCGGTGAGATGGTGCGGAATCCAGCCGGAACGGCTACCCACCGCCCCGGCCTCTTCCAGCGCGTGGAGGTAGGCGTAATCGGTGAAGGGGAAGCCGCCGTGGCACAGCCGGGCCCACTCGTCTCCCGGGATAGCCTCCAATCTTTCGAAGGCCTTGATTGTGTGCGATGCTCGCGTCATGGCTAGGTTGCTCTCTCCCGGCGATTTGGAAGATATCACCTCCCGTACCCTCCATCACTACGAGGCTCACGCCGAAAGCTTTTGGGAGGGGACGAAGGACCATGACGTCACCCAGAACTACGCGGCCTTCCTCGACGCTTTGCCCAAGAGACCGGGGCTTCGCCTGCTCGATCTGGGTTGCGGTCCCGGCCGGGATCTTCTGCACTTCCGGAAACTGGGCCACGAGCCGAGCGGGCTAGACGGGAGCCCGGCGTTCTGCGAGATGGCCCGAAAGCACACCGGCTGTCCGGTGTGGCACCAGAATTTCCTGCGGCTCGCGCTGCCGCCGGCCTGGTTCGACGGTGTTTTCGCGAACGCCTCCCTGTTCCACGTTCCCCAGCAGGAGCTGCCCCGAGTTCTCGCGGAGCTGAGAGACGCGCTCGTGCCGGAAGGGGTCCTATTCTCCTCCAATCCGCGCGGCGGGGTAGAGGGATGGTCGGGAGGACGTTACGGCGCCTACCTCGATTGGCACACGTACCGAAAGTACCTGGAGAGCTCCGGATTCGAGCCGCTCCACCACTACTATCGGCCCGCGGGGTTACCCTGCGATCGGCAGCCGTGGTTGGCGGTGGTGAGCAGGAGCCGTCGTGAAGTCCAAGATGCGCCCTGAGGATGGAAGGCGCGTACACTACGAGCGGCGGCGTCCCGAAGACACCGCCCTCTACTAGTTACTGGCGCCGCAAGGAAGAGCTCGAAGACGCCGAAGAGGCCGCAAAGGACTGGTAGATCCGCGAGCGGCCGGGGCAACCTGCCTTTTCCCGCTCACATTAAATAGGCTCATGGCGCTACTCACCCTCCTCGACGCGGAGCTCGCATACGGACTGCACCCTCTGCTCGATCGCGCCGGCTTCACGGTCCTGGAAGGCGAGCGGGTCGGCCTCATCGGCCGCAACGGCACCGGCAAGACGTCGCTCCTGAAGGTAATCGCCGGACTCGCGGCGCTGGATGACGGCGACCTCAAGCGCCAGGACGGCCTGCGTGTGGTGCTCGTCGAGCAGGAGCCTGAGCTGCCACTCGCCTCGACTCTGCGCGAAAGTCTCGCCATCCGCGGCGAGATCATCCACATCCACGACGAGCATGAGCGTTGGCGCTTGGAAGCCCGGCTCGTGGAGTATCTCCATCGCTTTGGCCTCGATTCGGCGCAGGCCCCGGACACCGCTTCGGGCGGCGAACGGAAGCGGGCGGTCCTTGCGCTAGCACTCGCGCGCCAACCCGATCTGCTGCTGCTCGATGAGCCGACCAACCATCTCGATATCGACGGCATCACCTTGCTCGAAGACCTGGTGCTGAAGGGTCCGGCCGCCATTGTCATCACGCACGACCGCGCGTTTCTCGATCGTGTGGTCAATCGCATCGTGGAGCTCGACCGCGGGCTCCTGCGCTCCTACCCCGGCAACTTTGCGGCGTACGAGCGCCGCAAGGCCGATCAGCTCGCAACCGAAGGCGTCGCCCATCGGAAGTTCGACAAGTTCTGGGCGCAAGAAGAAGTGTGGATCCGCAGGGGCATCAAGGCACGCCGCACCCGCAACGAAGGCCGCGTGCGTCGGCTCGCACAACTGCGGCGCGAGCGCGCGGCCCGGCGCGAGCGTCTCGGCAATGTCAAGCTCACGCTCGATGCGGGCGAGCGCTCGGGGAAGCTGGTGGCGGAGCTCAGCGGCGTCAGCAAACGCTTTGGCGAGAGAACGATCGTTCAGGACCTGTCGCTGCATATCCAGCGCGGCGATCGCCTGGCGCTCATCGGCCGGAACGGCGCCGGCAAATCCACGTTGCTCAAGCTCATCCTCGGCCAATTGGCGCCGGACGAAGGCGAGGTGAGACTCGGCACCAATCTACAGGTGGCGTACTTCGACCAGATGCGCGAGCAGCTCGACCCCGAGCACACTCTGCTCGACACCATCAGCCCCGGCTCCGACTGGGTCCAGATCGGCGCCGAACGCAAGCACGTGATGACTTACCTCGCCGACTTCCTGTTTCCGCCGCAACGCGCCAAGGCGCCCGTGAAGATGCTCTCCGGTGGCGAGCGCAACCGCTTGCTGCTCGCGCGTCTCTTCGCGCGTCCCGCCAACGTGCTGGTGCTCGACGAACCGACCAACGACCTCGACATCGAATCGCTCGAGCTGCTCGAAGACACCTTGCAGAGCTACCCCGGAACGCTGCTCCTTGTGAGTCACGACCGCGCCTTTCTCGACAACGTGGTCACGCAGACGCTGGTGGCCGAGCACAACGGCAAGTGGCAGGAATACGCCGGCGGCTACAGCGATTGGCAGAGCCAGCGGCCCGTGTCCTCTGCTCCCGCTCCGACCTTGGTGGGAGAAGGGCGGGAGAGAGCCGGTGCGAGGGCGAATGCCGCACGCGTCAAGCTGAGTTATAAAGAATCCCGCGAGCTCGAACAGCTCCCCGCCGAGATCGAGGCACTCGAGCGCGAGCAGCACGAGCTCACCGCGGGTATGAGTCGTGCCGACTACCACAAGCAGGGCGCCGAACGGATCAAGGCCGATCGCAAACGGGCCGAAGAGATCGAGCGACTACTGGTGGAAAGGTTCGAGCGCTGGGCGCAGCTCGACGAGAAGGCCGCAAAGCGTCCGTAGAATCACGAGCGGGGGTTGGCGAGACCCAGCCGGGAATGAGTCTCCAGGCGTCCCGGATGGCCATCCAACCCGGCCGACATCCAGATTCAAACTTCTTGCGTAGAGAGAAGTAGGACGGCACATGGGCAACGTGTGTCGCTCGCAACCAACAGAACGATGATTGGAGGCCGTTATGGCTGGTGTCAAATTCATGGTCATGTATCCACGACCACAGGATATCGATACGTTCAAGCACCTTTACCAGGACGAGGATGCACCGATCGGCGATGGACTCTCGTCCGAATACGCCGGTACCTTCGAGACATTCGAGAAGCTCTATCAGGAGGAGCACGTGCCGATGATTTTGGACAAGCTCGTCGGCAAGACACGGTTCGTGGCAACCAGGGTCTTGGGGACCTCGAATGGGAGGCGGCCGACGGCGAAGGCGTAGCTGACCCTGCGTGTACGGCCCGCCAGACCGAGCGGATCGGCGGTCGCAGCGGCGCCATCCGAGCTCTGGCATGGGCGGTACTGGCACGGCCCGCCAGACCGAGCGGATCGGCGGTCGCAGCAGGGTGGTGGTGGGCATCCAAATCAAACTTCTTGCGTAGAGAGAAGTAGGACGGCGACACGGAACACACCCGATGGCCCAAGCATCGATTGACGAAGAGAAGGGGACCGTGGTGCGGTTCTCCGGTGCTCGCGCCAGAACCTCGGCCCTGGACGCTTACAATCGGCACATGCAAGAGGGTACCGCAGAGCCGCGAGCGGCCTCGGACGCCGTGGCCTTCGATCCCGACGAAGTGGCGCTGCGGGCGTTGATCTCGGCCATCGGCGCCCGCGACGAGAGCGCGCTGACCGCGCTCTACGACGCGACCGCGAGCCGGGTGATGGCCGTAGCCCTGCGCTTCACCGGCCAGCACGAGGCCGCGGAGGAGGTGGTCATGGATGTCTATCTCCAGGTATGGCGGCAATGGGATCGCTACAACCAGGCACGCGGAACGGTCATGGCCTGGATCTTCACGATCTGCCGCAGCCGGGCCCTGGATCTGTTACGGCGCCGTGACCCGGCCGAGACCCACGCCGACCCGTATGCCTTGGGTGTCGAGCCCTGCACCGACAGCGATCCGCTGGATGCCTTGGAGGGACTCGAGGCGCGCGGCATGATGGTCAAGGCTTTTCAAGCGCTAACGCAAGTGGAACGGCAGTTGCTCAGCATGGCCTTCTTTCGCGGGCTGACCCACGAGGAGATCGCCCTCTGCACTCAGGCCCCCCTGGGCAGCGTCAAGACCGTGATGCGAAACGCCATGCAGAAACTGAAACGGAGCCTGGAGATCCAGGCCGACTTCGCAGACTTGAAAAAATAGATCACGATCAAATAAAGCCGCTATGATGCCAAGACAAGACCCCAAGGACGATGCCTTCGACCCCCGGTTGTTCACGACATGGGCGGAGGCGTTGAAGCCCATTGCGCCGCCCCCGACGCTGCGCGCTCGCCTGATGGCGCGCGTGCGAGCCGAGATGGGGGACGAGGGAGTGCGCACCATCCGTGCGGGCGAAGGATGGGTCGAGTTCATGCCCGGCATCGAATTCAAGATGCTGTATCGCGACGAGACCACCGGCGCGCGCTCTCTCCTCGCGCGCCTCGATCCCGGGGTGGCCATGCCCGCTCACGACCACGGCTTCCCCGAGGAATGCCTGGTACTCCAGGGCGAGATCACCCTCGGCGACATCACGGTGTGCGCCGGCGACTACCACTTTGCCGCCAAGGGTGCGCGCCACGGGACCCTGACCACACGCATGGGCGCGCTGCTGTTCTTGCGCGCCGGACGCGGAGAGCCGGTCCCCGAGCTCACCAACCCCGGTTAACGATCGACCTCCCTCCATTCGGCTCAGCTCCCCGAGCGAACGACTCCCTTTGCCCCTCGCTTGCCCGAGACCCGAACCCGCAACAGGGCGCCTCGAGCCGATGAAGGGCCGAGGACTCGCATGTTTGACACCCTACAGGATCAGGCAGTACCCTACCTCCGAGGGAAGGGGCGTTTAAAGTTCCTATACTTATACTTCGGGCTGCGCGCGCCTGGCCGTTCGACGCGCGCGGTGAGGACGACGGCGTCGAGATCAGCGCCGCGCTGTTCGCGAGCGGGTAGGGGATCGTGTGCACCCGGTGCGCGATGGTCCCGATCATGATGACGCTCTCCGTGGATATTCCCCCCATCCCCGCCTTCCCAGAACGTTCCGGTGCGTCGAAACCGATGGTTGATGTACTGCACGTATCCCACGCACGGTCACAAATCGTCCTTTATTGATCCCCTCCCTAGCCCTCTGGGAGGGACAGCGGATCTTTAAGGTGGAGACTTGTGACCGTGGCCAGGGTAGCGCCGCCCCAAGGAACCCGATCTTTCGATCTTTCGGTAGATCCCGGTGCCGGCCATGAACGTCGTCGTACAAGTCGAGCTGCTGAAAAAGCGGCGCACCAAGATCGTCGCCACCTTGGGGCCGCAGAGCGGCGACCCGCGCGTCATCCGCCGTCTGATCGGCTCGGGCGCCAACGTGTTTCGGCTCAACATGTCGCACGGCGATCACGGCTTCCACCGGGAGTGCTGCGCTCGCATCCGTGAGATCGCGGCCGAGCTCGGCGAGCCGATCGCCGTCTTTGCCGATTTGTCGGGACCGAAGATCCGTACCGGGCGCTTCCGCGACGGCGCCATCCGCGTGGATACCGGAGCACGGGTGATCGTGACGACCCGTGAGGTCTTGGGCGACGAAGGGCTCATCGCATCCCGGTACCAGGCCCTGTCGGAAGATGTCGGGCCGGGCTCGCGTATCCTGCTCGCCGATGGCACCCTGGAGCTTAAGGTCGAATCGGTTTCCGGCACCGAGATCGCTTGCACGGTCATCGAGGGCGGGAGGCTCGGGGATCATCAGGGCATCAACCTCCCCGGCGTGGCAGTGTCGGCGCCCTCCTTGACCGAGAAGGACCGCGCGGACGCGCGCTTCGCGCTCGGCCTCGGCGTGGACTTCCTGGCCTTGTCGTTCGTTCGGCGCGGCGCCGATGTCGAGGATCTGAAGCGCCTTGTGGCCGATGCGGGACAGCGGACACCGATCATCGCCAAGATCGAGAAACCCGAGGCCCTCACCGACATCGACGCTATCCTGAAAGCCGCCGACGGAATCATGATCGCGCGGGGCGATCTCGGCGTCGAGCTTCGTCCGGAGCAGGTGCCGGTGGCGCAGCACCAGCTGATCGATCTGGCGCGGCGGAGCTTTAGGCCCGGGATCGTCGCGACCCAGATGCTGGAGTCCATGATCGAGCGCCCGCGGCCGACTCGTGCCGAGGTCACGGACGTGGCGAACGCCGTGATGCTGGGCACGGATGCCGTGATGCTGTCCGGGGAGACCGCCGTCGGCGCCCACCCGGTCGAGGCGTTGCAGATGATGGATCGCATCGCGCGCCTGACCGAGGCCTATCTCTGGCGCCGCGGCTGGCCGGCGCCGGTGGAGGGCTTGGCAGCAGGGCAGGCGCGGCCGATCTGGGACGCCTTCGGCACCGCCACCGCCCAGCTCACTCACGATCTTGGGGTACATGCGATCGTCGTGCTCTCGAAGAGCGGAATGACCGCGGCGACTATGAGCGCGGCGAGACCCGCCGCGCCGATCGTCGCGGTCACCGACACGCCCGAGGTGTGGCGGCGCATGAACCTCCTTTGGGGCGTGATCCCGGTCCTGGTACCGCAGGCAAGCGACGAAGACCCGAGCACCCTCGCCCGCCGCGTGGTCCGGCAGCTCGACCTCGCCGCACCGGGCGAGCTCGTCGTTCTGGTGCGCGGCTTCCACAGCGACCCAAGGCAGAACACCCCGTCGGTGACCGTGCTCCCCGTCTGAGGCAGGCGAGCTACGGTGCACCCGTGGCGGAGAGCCGGTCTCCGAGCCCACCAACCCCGGTTAGTTAGCAATCGTAGAGCGGAGGTAGCGCAGCGAAATCCGGGAACCAGGCGCTGCGGCGGCCGTACCCGGATTCCATTTCATTTCATCCGGGCTACGATCTCTTGTCATCCGCATCGTCACTCGGTGAGCGCTGTGCCCGTTCCAGCCACAGGGATGGCGGCCGTCCCGACACCGCGCCCCCGCTCCGCCCATCTCCGGATGACGACATAAAATACCGGGGTCAGGATGAGACCGAACAACGTCACGCCGATCATCCCGGAGAACACCGTGATGCCCATGACCCGACGGACCTCGGCGCCCGCGCCGCTCGCGAGCACCAGCGGCACCACGCCGGCGATGAACGCCACCGAGGTCATCACGATCGGCCGCAGCCGCAGCCGGCAGGCCTCGACCGCCGCTTCGACGATGCCGCGTCCCCGGTGCTCCAACTCGCGCGCGAATTCGACGATCAGGATGGCGTTCTTGCAGGCGAGCCCCATCAACACCACGAGCCCGATCTTGACGAAGATGTTGTTGTCACCGCCGGTGTACCACACCGCGAAAAGCGCCGAGAGCATGCACATCGGTACGATCAGGATCACCGCGAGCGGCAGGGTCCAGCTCTCGTAGAGCGCGGCCAGCACCAGGAACGCCAAGAGGACGCACAACGGGAACACCACGAGATTGGCATGGCCTTCGGCTACCTGCTGGAAGCTGAGATCGGTCCAGGCGTGGCCCATGCCGGCGGGCAGCACTTGCGGCGCCAGCGCCTCGATGACGGCAAGGGCCTCTGTCGAGGATATAACGCTCGGATCGGCCTGGCCGAGCAGATCGGCGGCCGGATAACCGTTGTAACGGATGACCGGATCGGGACCGTAACTCCGATCGATGCTTACCACGGTCCCGATCGGCACCATCTCGCCGGCCTGATTGCGGGTACGCAGCAGGGCCACATCCTCGGCTTCGTCGCGAAACGGCGCATCGGCCTGGGCATAGACCTGATAGGTGCGCCCAAAACGGCTGAAGTCGTTCACATAGACCGAGCCGAGATAGACTTGCAGGGTCTCGAACACATCCGTCATCGTCACGCCTTGGGTCTTGGCCTTGCTGCGATCGATGCGCGCGGTCAGTTGCGGCACGTTGGATTGGTAGGAACTGATCGGAAAACCCATACCGGGGGTCTCTGAGAGTGTCCCGGCAAGCCCGGTCACGGCCTTTTGCAGCTCGCCGTAGCCGAGCCCCGCGCGGTCCTGGACATACAAGGAAAAGCCGGAGCCGGTGCCGATCCCAAGGATGGGCGGCGGCATGAATGCGAAGGCGAACGCCTCCTGAATGGCGGAAAACTTGCCCATCAATTCCTCGGCGATCTCGGGCGCCGGGCGCCCGCGCTTTGCGAAGCCATCGAGGCAGAAAAAGATGGTGCCGATATTTGGTGTGTTGCTGAATTGCAGCGCGTTCAGACCGGGAAAGGCGACCGCGTCGATGACCCCATCGGTAGATAATGCCATCTCGCTCATCTTGCGCACCACCGCCTCGGTGCGGTCCAGCGAGGCGCCTTCCGGCAGTTTCACCCCGCCGATCAGATACAGCTTGTCCTGGGTCGGGATGAAGCCGCCGGGTACCATCTGGAACATCACCACCGTCGCCGCGACCAGGAGCGCATACACCGTGAGCATGAGCGGCGCACGCCCGAGCGCCCGCGGCCCGCCTTCCGCATAGGCCTGCGCGGCGCCGTTGAACAGGCGGTTGAAGGGCCGAAACACCCACCCAAAGAGCGCATCGAGGATCCGCGTCGGTCGATCCGGCGGCGCCCCGTGGGCCTTAAGCAACACCGCGGCGAGGGCCGGCGAAAGGGTCAGCGAGTTCACCGCCGAGATCACCGTCGAGATCGCGATGGTGACCGCGAACTGGCGATAGAACTGGCCGGTGACCCCGGACAGAAACGCGATGGGCACGAACACGGCGCACAAGACCAGCGCGATGGCGATGATAGGCCCGCTCACCTCGCGCATGGCCTGATGCGCGGCCGCTTTCGGCGACAGTCCGTTGCCGATATTGCGCTCGACGTTTTCCACCACCACGATGGCATCGTCCACCACGATACCGATGGCGAGCACCATGCCAAACAAGGTCAGGGTATTGATCGAGAACCCGAGCGCCAGCAATACCGCGTAGGTGCCGATGATCGACACCGGCACCGCCAGGAGGGGAATAACAGAGGCGCGCCAGGTCTGCAGGAACAGGATCACCACCAGGACCACCAGGAGCACCGCCTCCAGGAGCGTCGTGATCACGGCCTTTATCGAATCGCGCACGAACACCGTCGGGTCATAGACCACGTCCCATTTCAATCCCTCTGGAAAAAACCTTTCGAGCTCCGCCATCTTGGCGCGCACGTCGTCGGAGATCTGGATGGCATTCGATCCGGGCGCCTGGAAGATCACCACTGCCACCGCCTGCTGGTTATTGAGCAGCGAGCGCAACGCGTACTCGGAGGCGCCGAGCTCGATGCGGGCGACATCGCGCAGGCGCGTGATCTGGCTATTCGTGCCGGTCTTCAGGACGATGTCACCGAACTCCTCCTCGGTGACAAGCCGGCCCTCTGCATGGATCGAGAGCGTGAAGTCGCGCGTGCCCGCCTGCGGGGGCGCGCCGATCGCGCCCGCCGAGACCTGCACGTTTTGCTCACGGATGGCTCGGACGATATCGCCTGCCGTCATCGCGCGCGCGGCGACCTGGTCGGGATCGAGCCAGATGCGCATCGAATAATCCCCGCCGCCGAAGATCATGGCCTGGCCGACCCCATCGATGCGGGCCAGCTCGTCTTTCACACGCAAGGTGGCGAAGTTGCGGAGATACAGGGTGTCGTATTTCTGGCTGGGCGAGAGCAGATGTACCACCATGGTGATGTTGGGCGACTGCTTCTCGGTGGTGACACCAAGCCGGCGCACGTCCTCGGGCAGCCGCGCCAGGGCCTGGTTGACACGGTTCTGCACCTGCACCTGGGCGAGATCGGCATCGGTGTCGGGCTTGAACGTGACCGTCACGGACAAGACGCCGTCGGAGGCCGCCACCGACTTCATGTAGATCATGTTCTCGACGCCGTTCAAGGCCTCCTCGAGGGGGGTGGCGACGGTCTCGGCGATGACCTTCGGGCTGGCGCCCGGATACACGGCCCGTACCGCGACCGAAGGCGGAACCACGTCGGGGTACTCGGTGACCGGGAGCAGCGGGATGGCGATGAGCCCCGCGACGAAAATGACGATGGATAAAACCGCGGCGAGGATCGGGCGATCGACGAACAGGGCCGAAAAGTCCTTCATGCGTTCGGCTGTTTCGCGGGCGCGGCCGGTTCGCCGCCGTCGCTCGCCGGCAACGGGGCGGGGGGCGGCGGCGGATCGCCCATGCCGATGGTCTGTGGGGCGACCGGCATACCGGGGAAAAACACCTTCTGCACACCGTGTACGATGATCCTGTCGCCCGCCACCAGGCCCTCGGTCACGACTCTCAGTCCATCGATGATGCGCCCGAGCCTGACGTCGCGCCGCTCCGCGGAATTGCCCGCCCCGAGCACAAAGACATATTTGCGATCCTGGTCGGTGAGGATCGCCTTGTCGTCCACCAGCACCGCCGAGAACGTGCCGCTGCCGAGGAGCTTGATGCGCGCGTAGAGGCCCGGGGTGAACGGGCGTCCCCCTCGTGAGTCGGAATGATTGTCGAGGACCGCGCGGGCGCTGATGGTGCCGGTGGCCGCGTCGAGCTGATTGTCGACGAAGTCCATGCGCCCTTCATGCGGGAAACCCTGTTCGTCGGCGAGGCCCACGAACACCGGGTTTTCCACCTCGCGCGAGCTGGGTCTCTCGCCTAGACGCGCCATCGCGCCGTAGCGCAGATAGGTCGGCTCGTCGCACTCGAAATAGACATAAACGGGGTCGAGCGATACCACGGTCGTGAGCAGGGTCGCCTCCGGGATCATCTCACCGCCACTGACGAGATTGCCGGGCCTCACCAGCGCACGGCCGGCGCGGCCGTCGATCGGCGAGCGCACCTCGGTGTATTCGAGATTGAGCCTGGCGACCACGGCGGCCGCCTCGGCGGCGCGGATATCGGCCGAGGCCTGCGCATCGGCGGCCAGGCGCTCGTCGAACTGGTCCGCCGAGATCGCGCGTTTCTCGACCAGCTTCCGGGCGCGCGCCACCTGGGCGCGGGCCAGTTGGGAACGGGCCTGCGCCCGTGCCAGATCGGCCTCGGCGCGCAGCAGCTCGGCCTTGAAAAAGCGTTGGTCTATGACGAACAACACCTCGCCCTTCTGGACCTCTTTGCCTTCCTTGAAACCGAGCCGCTCGATATAGCCGGCCACCCGCGGCCGGATCTCCACCGTGTCCACCGCCTCGATATGGCCGGTGAACTCGTCCCACTGCGCCACCTCTTTGACCACCACCTCGGCCACACTGACGACCGGCGGCGGGGGAGCCGCGGCCCCGGGGCTCCCGGCCGGCTGGTTGCAGCCCGCCAGCAGGGCCCCGAGGACGCCCGTGAGTAAGCAAGCTGCCAGCACCAGCTGATTCCCTCCCCCTATCAGGGGGAGGGCGAGGGGGAGGGTGGGGGTTGAGCGTCGCATAGTTCTGAGAGACTCGACCCCCATCCTATCCTTCCCCCTTCCAGGAGGAAGGGATGGAAAAGGGCATACAATTTCAAATATGTTTGGCTAGGCTTCAGGCTCTAGGCTCTCGACTGGGGGCTGTACCTATCGCCTGTCGCCAATGGCCTATAGCCTATGAAGTCGGGCGATCCTACTGGTCACCTGTCGGTAGGTAAAGGTACGATGATCATGGGCGCTGCCGATGCCCGCGAATGGTGCACCTTCCCCAGGGGCCGCTCGTCCCGCCAGCACGGTCTACGGGCCCCGACGGCCGAGAAGGAGGGGAACCGTCCGGGATCAGCCCTTCGACACGCTGCTCGCCCAGACGAGCCACTCAAGAGGTGCCCCATGAACCAGCGTGCCGAAGACGTACTCTTCGCGAAGATCCGGCAACTGCCGGCCGAGCGGCTTGCTCAGATTGCGCCGTGGTGGATCGATTAGGGGCGTGGATTTTCTCGCGACCCAGGAACGCCGCCGCGAAGCTATCGAGCGACTGCAGGCGCTACGGGATCAGCTGCCGCCCGCGGAGATCGCCCGCCATGACACCGGAACCGCAATTATCGCCGGTCGCCGCCATGGTCAGCGGGCGTATCCGGTGGCATTAGGATCTGACCTCAATGCGTATCAGCACGTTCGCAGTGTCTCCAGCGCGCGCTCCCGAAAAGGTAAGCTGCCCCTCATTCTTGTAATACGCCTCCCAGCGGAAGGCATCGCCGCCGAAGTCCAGGTAGAAGGGGATCAACTTCTTGCCCGTGGAATGCCAATACGTATCGTTCGGTGGCCCTATCAAGTCTCGCACCTCGCTTCGCCCCATGCCGATCTGTAGCTTTGCGAACCTGCTATTCGGGAGGCCGCCGAGGCGCCGGTCTGGCGGGCCGCACGGACCGCAAGACTGCGCATGACCGGGGCCAGTCGGGCAGGGGCCTCGGATGGTGTCGGGGCGCGGCGGGGGACGATACTACGTCGTGATCGCCAGCTTCACACCCAGGCCGTGCAGCACCTTGAGAATGGTGTCGTAGCGCGGTTTCGCCCCCGGCATCAATGCCTTGTACAAGCTCTCTCGACCCAGTCCGGTATCCTTGGCGAGCTGCGTCATTCCGCGTGCCTTGGCCACGTCGCCAAGCGCCAAGAGGAACAGATCCGGGTTGTTTTCTTCCAGTACGGCCGTCAGGTATTCCGCAATCGCCTCCTCATTGTCTAGATAAGCGCTTGCGTCAAACTCGCTGATTTTCTCTTTCATGACTCAATCCTCCAGATCGCGAACCATCGCCTTGGCCCGCGTGATGTCACGGTCTTGCGTCGGTTTGTCACCGCCGCAAAGCAGCAGGATGATCAACTCGCGGCGCCGTGCGAAGTACAGCCGATAACCGGGCCCTACATCCACACGCATTTCCGAAATGCCATCACCTACAGGCTTTACATCGCCCAGATGGCCAAGCTTCGCCATCTGCATCCGAGCAATGATGCGGGCCTAGGCCCCCGGATCGCGCAACTCGCCCAACCACTGGGCGAAGGTTTCGGTTTGCTGAATGGTGAACACGAGAAGAGTGTATCTCTATGGATACGTTCTGGCAAGGGACAACAGCGGACCCGGACAGCCCCGTAAGGTAGGTACCGCCCGCCGTTCGGGTGCTGTTCGGCACACAAGGTGGCCAATGCCCACGCTTGGCAGTGCCCGTGGTAGCGGGCGACCACGACCGCGAGGGCGCGGTAGTCGTTCGGGGAATCGGGCTCTTATCCTGTGTCCCGCTGCACTTCTTGCCCTTCTTGCCGGCCGCGGCTACAGTAATGCCTGCATGAACAGATGCTGGACGGCTTCGCTCAGGATAAACTCCGTTGAAGGATTCTTCCCTGCAAGCGAGGGAACATTTTATGACCCTGACTATTGAGATCACTCCTGAATTGGAATCACAGGTGCGCGAGCAAGCCACCCGGCGCGGGCTTGGTGCTGGCGAGTACATTACGACTATTCTGCGCGAGTATTTGCGCCACAGCCCAGATACGCCGTGTCTTCCGGAGGCGGAGGCTCACCTGTTGCAGCAAATCAATGAAGGGCTTCCGCCAGAACTGTGGCGACGCTACAACGAACTGATTGCCAAGCGTCGCGCGGAAACCCTTACGCCGGACGAACGGGTAACCTTGATCGCGTTGTCAGACCAGGTCGAGGCACGGAACGCCCGCCGCATTCAGCACCTCGTCGAATTAGCTCATTGTCGGCAGATGGCGCTCCCGGCCCTGATGCAGCAGTTAGGGATCGAAGTTCCTCCTCATGTCTGAAGGCTCTGTGACCGAAGAGCAAAAACAAGCGGTAGCGGAGCGTGCAAGGGGATGCTGCGAATATTGCCGGAGCCAAGCGCGGTTCTCTCCCGACCCGTTTTCCGTGGAACATATTGTACCGCGCAGTCGTGGCGGGACCGCAGATTTGGCGAACTTAGCCTTGGCCTGTCAAGGATGTAACAATCGCAAATACACCAGCATCGAGGCCATTGATCCTATCACTGGTGAGGCGGTCCCCCTTTACCATCCTCGTGAGCAACGGTGGGCTGATCATTCCGCCTGGAACCAGGAGTATACGTTGGTGCTGGGACTAACCCCAACCGGGCGTGCGACAGTCGAGAGACTACAACTGAACCGTGTAGGTGTCGTCAACTTGCGACGCACTTTGCGTACTGTCGGTGAGTATCCTCCTGAGCCCACAAGAGCGCAAAAAACGAGTGGCTGATCGAGGAAAAGGGATATGGGTGTTCAGGCCGCGCAGGAGTCAACTTCGCCATGGGGTGTAAACCAAAGTTACGAACCTCCGCTCGGGTGGTACGAGGAGAGACATTACATTACTAACATTGATTTTTGTGGACATCGCTATCGCTCCATCTCTGCTCAATAGCGGAATCTCCTATCCTTCCCCGCCGAGCCCGCCCCAGAGGCCCCGGATCGCCGCGATGCCCTGGGCTCCGGAGCGCCATGCGAGGGGGAGATGGGCGGGTCCGAGCCCGCCCAGGGCATAGGCCGGCAGGGGGGCTGGCCGCACGAGGTCCGCGAACCGCGCCCAGCCGAGGGTACGGGCACCCGGGTGAGTGGGCGTCGTCAGGACCGGGCCGAGGACGATGAAGTCGAGCCCGAGGCGCGCGGCGTGTTCGATCTCTGCGGCGTCGTGGCAAGAGGCGGCGATGAGCCAATCGCGTCCCAGCGGGCGTCTCTTGAGCGCGAGGAGGTCCGTGCTCGTCAGGTGCAGCCCGTGCGCCAGAGGGGCGAGCGATTGGCCGAGGGCGCTGTTCAAGAGGAGTCGGGCGCCGTGTCGCTCGCACAGGGCGCGGGTCTCTCGCACCAGCGCCCGGTAGCGCCGCGATGTCATCGCCCGGCAGCGCAACTGGAGGAGGCGCAGGCCGGCCCCGAGGCGCTCGTCGAGCGACGCGAGAAAGACGTCGAGATCGGAGCCGGGATCGGGACTGATGAGGTAAAGCGCCGGCAGGCGCGCGGCGGTGATGATGGCCTTGTCCGCCGGCAGAAAACGCCGTTCGTCCAGCGCATTCGGCCGCGCCCATGCGATCCGCTGGCCCTCGAGTCCGTGGACGATGCCTTCCCAGCCGCTCACGTGCCAGCAATCGAGCAGCACGGCTCGGTCGGCGTAGCGGTGCCGGACCCGGATGAGCGGTCGGGCGATGGTGATCTCGATGCCGAGCTCTTCGCGCAGCTCGCGCCTTAAGGCCGCGCGCCCGTCTTCGCCCGGCTCGACCTTACCGCCCGGGAACTCCCACATCCCCCCCTGGTACCGCCCCTTCGGCCGCTGCGCGATCAGCACCTCGTCACGGTCGTTGCGGAGGACGCCGACGGCGATAGGAACAACGCCATCGGGGAGCTTGCGGCCGCCGAGAGACGTCTCGGGATCAGCTGCGGTACTCGGCGTTGATGCGGACGTAGTCGTAGGAGAGATCGCAGGTCCAGACCGTGGCGGCGTGGTGGCCGCTGCCGAGATCGATGGCGATGACGATCTCGGGGACGGCCATCGCCGCACACGCGTCTTCCTCGGTCAGCCCCGCGGCACGCGCGCCGTCTCGGAACACGCACAGGCCGTTGAGATGGATGGTGAGCCGCCCCAAGTCGATGTCGGGGGACACGGCCCGCCCCACCGCCGCGAGGATCCGGCCCCAGTTCGGGTCCGACGCGTAGAGCGCGGTCTTGACCAAGGGGGAGTTTCCGACCGCGCGGGCGATCTCGAGGG
Source organism: Gammaproteobacteria bacterium (assembly GCA_052387115.1). Classification (GTDB taxonomy): domain Bacteria; phylum Pseudomonadota; class Gammaproteobacteria; order JACCXJ01; family JACCXJ01; genus JACCXJ01. Next base: position 22,283 of record JBQTJM010000036.1, read on the forward strand.
CCGCGCCCTCGCTCGGACAGCCCCCGACCTCGATGGTCACGAACTTGGTCGCGCCCTCGCCGTCCCGGACGATGGCCTGGGCCAAGGTCCGGCACACCTCGGTGAGGGCTGACGAGAATCCCTGATACGCCTCGCTGGCCGGCTCGGTGATCGGTTGCGCCGAGCCGCGAGCGGTCGCCACCAGGACGCACGCATCGTTAGTCGAGGTGTCGCCATCGACCGTGATGCGGTTGAAGCTCTGCGCGACCGCATGCTGGAGGCAGGCGTCGAGCACCGGCTTGGACACGGCGGCGTCGGTGGCAACGAACGCCAGCAGGGTCGCCATATCGGGCGCGATCATGCCGGCGCCCTTGGCAATCCCGGTGACCGTCACCGGCATCCCGCCGATCGACACGGTGACGGCGCTCGTCTTGGACACCGTGTCGGTGGTCATGATGGCCCGCGCCGCCCCCGCCCAGCCGTCGCCGGACAGGGCCTCCAAGGCACGCGGAAGTGCCTCGGTGATGCGTGAGACGGGCAGGGGCTCGCCGATGACCCCGGTCGAGAACGGCAGGACCGCCTCGGTGGCACAGCCGCCATGCAGGGCGAGCGCCCGACAGGTGGCGAGCGCATCGCGCATCC
>JBQTJM010000037.1:0-10870 GCA_052387115.1 Gammaproteobacteria bacterium
GCGGTTCTGTAAGTTGCCGGGGCGAGACGTTCACGCTGATCCGAGGCACCGTGAGCCCCTGTGCCCGCCAATCATTGATCTGACGGAGCGCCTCTTCGATCACCCAGTGGCCGATCACCTGGATCTGGCCCGCAGGAGACGTTGGTACTCTTGCCCAAGATCGGCTTCTTGCGTCGACATGGCAAAGACGCTCCCGCTAGGGCCGCGTGCTTGCCGCGGGCAGTCCCAGCCAGCGCGCTACCAGCACCAGCGCATCGTCGGTGCCCTTGCCGTAGTGGGCCAGCAGGCGGTCGGCGTGCTGCTGCGGCGTTTCGTTGGCCACGGGCCCCTCGCCGAAGCCGCTGTGAACGCCGTCGGTGGCGAAGATCAACGTGTCGCCGGACTGAACCGGAATCAGGCCCGCGCCCAAGGGCGGCAACTGGCAACCGACAATCCCGCCGCGCAGGAGGAGGCTCTCGCGCGGAGCACCCGCTTCAGCCCGAAGCAGGACGCCTTCCACGTCGCCGACCCCGGTCCAGGCCAAGGTGGCCGCAACCGCGTCGAACGACGCCAGACTCATCGCCGCGCCGCGCGTCCCGCGCATCGCTGCATGACAGCGCCGCACCAGATAGATAACGGATTGGCCCGCGTGCGCTGCCAAGGTGGCCACGGCGGCGCGCGCGGCGACCGCGGCCTCTTCCCCGTGACCCAGCCCATCGACGGCGGCCACCAGGACGCCGTTGACGAACGGCTGGACCAGGTGCAAATCTCCCGACACCGCCTGCCCCGCCAATCGGTGGGCGGCCACACCCCAGTCGAGCAAGGGCAGCGAACGCTCCCCCGACGTACTCATGTCACCCCATCCACTTCTTGATCGTCACGGTCGTGCCCTTGCCGACGGCCGACTCGATGTTGAACTCGTCCATCAATCGCCTCGTGCCCGGCAAACCCAATCCGAGGTTTTTCCCCGTCGAATAGCCGTCCTGCATGGCCAGGGCGACGTCGGGGATCCCCGGTCCCCGGTCGCGGGCCATGACCTGGATGCCCTTCTTGCGGGCTTTCTCGATGGGGGTGAGGACGATTTCCCCCTCCCGGGCATATTCGAGGATGTTGCGTCCCAGCTCGGAGATGGCGGTGGCGATCAGGGTCATGTCGCCGCGCGTAAAGCCGATGCCGGCCGCCAAGGCCCGGCCCTGCTGCCGGGCGGTGATGATGTCCACTTCCCACCGAATAAGGATGAGCGTTTCCTTGGGGGGGGCGGCGGCAGGTTCACCGGGCACGCCGTTTCCTCTCCTTGGCGACCTTGTCGAGCAAGTTCAGCCCATCTTCCAGGTCCAGCGTGGTCGCCACGCGTTCCAACCGCAGGCCCTGTTGCGCCATCGCATAGGCCCCGTCGGGCTGGATGCCGACGATGACCGTCTCCGCGCCGCGCAGCCGGGTCATGTGGGCGATGCCGCCCAGCGTGCGGCAGGCGAAGGAATCGAGCACGTCCATGGCGGTGACATCGACGATCACCCCCCGCGAGCGGAACCGGCCGACCCGCTGCACCAGGTCCTCCTGCAGCAGCTTCAGGTCGGCGTCGGTGAGCGCGGCCTGCACGGTGGCGATCAAATAGTCGCCTTGCTTGAGGATCGGAACCGGCATCGGCTAGCGCTCCCGTTCTCGTCCGCCGTCACGCCGGCGCTCCACTTGCACGACGCGACTGACCTGGTACCCGAGGATCCGCTCGGCTTCCTCGATGCCGCCTTGCAGGTCGCCCACGGCGTTGATCCTGGCCAGGTCCAGCCCGAGGGTCACCAGGGTCTGGGCGATCTCGGCGGCCAGGCCGGTGACGATGACGCTGGCCCCCATGAGGCGGGAGGCGTCCACCGTCTGCATCAAGCGGTTGGCCACCTGGGAATCGAGGGCCGGCACGCCAGTGACGTCGATGATCACGACGCGGGCACGGTTGTCCCGGATGGCCCGCAGCAACTGCTCGGTCAACTGGCGGGCGCGCTGCGAGTCGATGACGCCAATGATCGGCAGGACGAGCAGGCGTTCGCGGACCTGCAGCACGGGCGTGGACAGCTCGAGGATGGCGTCTTGCTGCTGGCGGATGATGCGCTCGCGTTCCTCGACGAAGCCGACGGCCACCGTATTGGCGATGCGGTTGGCGGCCGGCTCGTAGGCGTCCAGGACGCGGTTGAGCAGGTCGAAGTCCTGCTGATACTTCTGGAACAGCGAGCGGACGACGACGTCGCGCAGCAGCAGCACGATGCCGACGACCTCATGCGTTTCCACGCCCCGAGGGATGATGCGCTCGGACAGGTTGCGGGCATAGGCTTCCAGGGCCTCGACGCTGCCCGACTCCAGCACTTCGACGTAGTTGTCGTAGACGGAGGTGGCCTCGGCAAAGATCTCTTCGCGGCTCATGGCCTTGAGCAGCTCCGCCTCGGTGATGCGCCGGGCCCATTCCTCGCGGAACTGGGTTCGCCCCTGCCGCAGGTGCGAGACCAGCTCGCGCAACATGGTCGCCATGGTCTCGGCCGAGGCCGGACCCGCGGCGGGTTCAGTGGGTAGACTTTGCTTGGCCATGAATTCCTCCGACCTTTTGTTGGACACTGGAGCAATGACGAGCTTTATAGCGGATCCCGATGACACGAAGCTGCCTTCATCAACGTAGCAGAGCGCTCCCATCGCCGCATGGTTCACCGATACAGGCGTTACCCGAACAAGGGAAAGGGGTCAGGTCTTGCCTTGTGCATCCTCCACGTGCTGCCCCCATTTATGCGTCCTCGATTCCATGCAACGGAATCCGTGAACGGCTCAGCTTTACGCAGCTGTAAGCCTGAGCAGGACAATGGATGGGCCAGGCGTCACATGGTTTCTATGGCCCTGATGTGAGCTCCAACCGGTGTTCGATTCGGTCAATTCGCTCCTTGAGCCGATCAATTGTCGATTGCTGTCGAGCGATATCCTCGGCGGTTCCTGCTTCATCGCGCCGAATGCCAGCGACAACCGATTCAAGCCGGTTAATTCGGTGCTTAACGTCGCCAAACTCGTTCCGCATTTCCGTCTGCAATCCTTCGATCTGGTTCCGAAGAGCCCGAAATTGCTCCAAGATTAAGTGCTCCATGTTATCGGTCACGCATTAATTTCTCATCTAATTCTAGCAGGTAGCCCGCTGGCCTTATTGCTCTATCATCGTTTGGTACGTCACAAGATCTGGCCCCTTCGTCCCAATCAGTGCGGTAGCCCCGGCGGCAGGCGCCCGCCCATGGCGCGCATGAGCTTCTGGAGACCGCCTTTCTTCGAGGCGCGTTTCATGGTCTTCTGGATCTGGGTGAATTGCTTGAGCAGGCGGTTCACGTCCTGGACCTCGGTGCCGGAACCGGCGGAGATGCGGCGCTTGCGCGAGGCCTTGATGACATCCGGGAAACGGCGCTCGCCGGGGGTCATGGAATCGATGATCGCCTCGAGCCGGACCAATTCTTTGTCGTCCATCTGGTCCTGCACAGGCTTCGGCAGATCGGATACGCCCGGAAGCTTGCTGATGAGCCCGCCGATCCCGCCCATCCCGCGCATCTGTTTGAGCTGGATACGGAAGTCCTCCAGATCGAAGCCCTGGCCTTTTTTGAGGCGCTCCGCGAGCTTCTCGGCCTCTTGGCGATCGACGCGGCGCTCCACCTCCTCGATGAGCCCCAGGACATCGCCCATGCCGAGGATCCGAGTCGCGATGCGATCGGGATAGAACGGCTCGAGCGCATGGGTCTTCTCGCCCATGCCCACGAACTTGATGGGCTGGCCGGTAATGAAACGCACCGAGAGCGCCGCGCCCCCGCGCGCATCGCCGTCGGCCTTGGTCAGGATCACGCCGGTCAGGGGCAGGGCCTCGTGGAAGGCACGGGCGGTGTTGGCGGCGTCCTGGCCCGTCATGCTGTCCACCACGAACAGCGTCTCGATCGGATCCAGGACCGCATGAAGGCGCTTGATCTCGTCCATCATCTCGCTGTCGATGTGCAGGCGCCCGGCGGTGTCCACGATGAAGACGTCGTAGAAACCTTTGCGCGCCTGCGCCAGCGCCGCCTCCGCGATCCCCACGGCGCCGTCCTTGGGGTCGGCGGGGAAGCAGTCCACGCCGACCTCGCGTGCCAAGACGGCGAGCTGGTCGATGGCCGCCGGACGGTGGACATCGCAGGAAACCAGGAACACGGATTTCTTGTCCTGTTCTTTGAGGCGGCGCGCGAGCTTGGCGACGGTCGTGGTCTTGCCCGAGCCCTGTAGCCCGGCCACCATCACCACATTGGGCGGCGCCTGGCGCAGGCTCAATTCCTCGCAGCGCTCGCCCATGAGCGTGGTCAGCTCGTCGCGCACGATGCGGATGAGGGCCTGACCGGGGGTCAGGCTCTGCAACACCTCCTGCCCGACCGCCCGCGCGCGGATGTGCTCGATGAAACCGCGCACCACCGGCAGGGCCACATCGGCCTCCAGGAACGCCAGGCGCAGCTCGCGCAGGGTCCCCTGGATGTTTTCTTCGCTCAGGCGCCCCTGGCCGCGCAGATCGCGGACGATGCGTGCAAGGCGTCCCGTGAGATTATCGAACATGAACGATGATCACCCCGGTCGCTCTGCGGCGAATGAACGTGCAGACGCCGCGTTCGCCTTCTCCGAACGCGGCCTTTGTGTCATCATGCAATCCGGTTCCCTCCCCTGCGAAGCGGGGGAGGGTTAGGTTGGGGGTAAAGGCCTCGTAGCGCCGGGCCCCCACCCTACCCTCCCCCGTCCGCAGAATGCGCGGACAGGGGAGGGAGGCCCTACCAACTGAGCGTTCATGAACACCCTGGCGATCGGCCTGACCGCGATCATACTCTATGTCGCGGCGGCGGCGCGGCTGGCCTTTGAGATCCTGCGCCGTACCCGCGGGGGGCCGCCGGGCAACCCGGCGGAACGCCTGCTCGGATTCCTCGCCCTCCCCTTCCACGGCTTGCTCCTCTATCAGGGCATCGTCACGAACGGTGGCCTCAACCTCGGCGTCTTCAATGCGGCCTCGTTGGTGGCCTTCGTCATGGCCACGATCATTCTCATCGCCACCTGGCGGCGGCCGCTCGAAAACCTGGCCGTGGTGCTGTTGCCGCTCGCGGCGCTGTGCATCGGCATGGAGCTCATCTTTCCCACCCGGCATGTCCTCTTGGCATCGGCGCCCGCCGGATTGCAGGGCCATATCCTGCTGTCCATCCTCGCCTATAGTCTCTTGATGGTGGCGGCGCTGGAGGCCGGCGTCCTGGCCATCGAGGACCACCTCCTGCGCGCGCGCCGCCCGCTGCGCGCCGTACAGGTGTTGCCCCCGCTCCAGACGCTCGAGGGCCTCATGTTCCAGCTCATCGGGGCCGGGTTCTTCCTGCTGAGCCTGGGCCTCATGAGCGGGATGATGTTCCTGAACGATATCTTCGCCCAGCACCTGGTACACAAGACGGTGCTGTCGCTCCTCGCCTGGCTGGTGTTCGCCGTGTTGCTGTTCGGCCGCTGGCGCTACGGCTGGCGTGGGCGCACTGCCATCCGCTGCACGCTCGGCGGGTTCGCCTCCCTCATGCTGGCGTACTTCGGCAGCAAAGTGGTCCTAGAGCTGATCCTCCACCGCGTATAAGGCCGCCCCACCCCCGTAGGCTGGGATGAGCGGAGCGAATCCCAGCGGATGCCGCGTCGGATGCTGGGTTTCGTTCCTCAACCCCGCCTACACTTGATGACTTCGGTTTCGGCGACACGGTAGAGGGTCGAGCGGAGCGAATCCCAGCTCACCCCGCGCCCATTGCCGGGCATCGTTCCTGAACACCCGGTACCCGACCGCGCTCACCGCGGGCAAGGTTTGCAGCCGCTCTAGATTCCAGTACCATGCGCCGGATCCTAAAGGGGCACAACGCCCCTTTTTTCATAACTCCCTCAAACACAAAAAGGGGACATCCATGTCGTTCACTCTGACCGTTCGTGACATCGCCACCGATGTGCAGACAGAGGCCCTGGGTCACCTGAACCGAGAGGCCCTGATCTTCGGGGGCGGCGGCCTCGCCGCCGTGGTGGTCTTGGGGCTCATCATCGGATCCATGGCGCTCGCCTTCGCGCTCGTGTGCGGGGTCCTGGCCGTGGCGTACGGCGCGCTATCGGTGCGCTGGGTGCTCGCCCATCCCGAGGGCAACGAGCGCATGCGCGAGATCGCCGCCGCGATCCAGCAGGGCGCCTCTGCCTATCTGAATCGCCAGTACACGACCATCGCCAAGGTCGGTGGGGCCTTGTTCCTGCTCATCTGGATGACCCTCGGCTGGAAGACCGCCTTCGGGTTCCTGGTGGGTGCCGTCCTCTCCGGCGCGACCGGCTACATCGGCATGAACATCTCGGTGCGCGCCAACCTGCGCACCGCCGAGGCCGCCAAACAAGGGCTCAACGCGGCGTTGACCTTGGCCTTCCGCGGCGGGGCGATCACGGGCCTCTTGGTGGTGGGTTTGGGGCTTCTGGGCGTCGCCGGCTACTACGGGATCCTGGCGGCGCTGACCCCGGACGGGGCCACGGTCGAGCTGGCGCCGCTCGTGGGCCTTGCCTTCGGCGGTTCGCTCATCTCGATCTTCGCGCGTCTGGGCGGCGGGATCTTCACCAAGGGCGCGGATGTCGGTGCGGACCTGGTCGGCAAGGTCGAGGCCGGGATCCCGGAGGACGACCCGCGCAACCCGGCGGTCATCGCCGATAACGTCGGGGACAATGTAGGCGACTGCGCCGGCATGGCCGCGGACCTCTTCGAGACCTATGCGGTCACGGTGATCGCGACCATGCTGCTCGGCGGGCTCCTGGTCAAGAGCGCGGTCACGAGCGCCGTGCTCTACCCGCTAGTCTTGGGCGGGGTGTCGATCATCGCCTCGGTGATCGGCACCTTCTTCGTCAAGATCACCGGCGAGGGCAAGATCATGGACGCCCTGTATCGCGGCCTCATCGTCGCGGGCGGGCTTGCGGCCGTCGCCTATCTACCGGTCACGGTGTTCATGATGTGGGGGGTCGAGGAGTACGGGTTCGTGCAGGTGTACCTCTCGGCGCTTGTGGGTCTGGCGCTCACGGCCGGTCTGGTCTACGTCACGGAGTACTACACCGGCACCCAATATCCGCCGGTGCGCCACATCGCCGAGGCCTCGACCACGGGCCATGCCACCAACATCATCGCCGGCCTCGGGGTCTCCATGAAGGCCACGGCGTATCCGGTGCTTCTGGTGTGCGCCAGCATCTTTCTCGCGTATGAGCTCAGCGGGCTCTACGGGATCGCCATCGCCGCGACCAGCATGCTGTCCATGACCGGGATCATCGTGGCCCTCGATGCCTACGGCCCCATCACCGACAACGCCGGCGGCATCGCCGAGATGGCCAAGCTCCCGCCCGAGGTGCGCGCCATCACCGATCCCCTGGATGCGGTCGGCAACACCACCAAGGCCGTGACCAAGGGCTATGCCATCGGCTCCGCCGGGTTGGCCGCGCTCGTGCTCTTCGCCGACTACACGCACAGCCTGGAGCACGCGGGCAGGAGCGTGAGCTTCGATCTCTCGGATCCGGCCGTCATCATCGGGCTCTTCATCGGCGGGCTCGTGCCCTACCTCTTCGCCGCCATGGCCATGGAGGCAGTCGGCCGGGCCGCCGGCTCGGTGGTCCTGGAGGTGCGGCGCCAGTTCCGCGACATCCCCGGGATCATGGAGGGGACCGCCAAACCCGATTATTCTCGCGCCGTGGACATGCTGACCCGCTCGGCGATCAAGGAGATGGTCGTGCCCTCGCTGTTGCCGGTCCTCGTGCCCATCGTGGTGGCCTTCGGGATGGGGCTCCTGATGGGCGGGGACGCCGGCCCCAAGGCGCTCGGCGGGCTCCTGGTCGGGACCATCGTCACCGGGATCTTCGTCGCCATCTCGATGACCGCCGGCGGCGGCGCCTGGGACAACGCCAAGAAGTACATCGAGGACGGCCACCACGGCGGCAAGGGCTCCGACGCCCACAAGGCCGCGGTCACCGGCGATACCGTCGGCGATCCCTACAAGGACACCGCCGGCCCGGCGATCAACCCGCTCATCAAGATCATCAACATCGTGGCCCTGATGATCGTGCCATTGTTGTAAGCCCCCTCCCCCGCCCTCCCCCGTCCGCAAGCGACGCGGACCGGGGAGGGAGATCCCTGGTCCCCTCCCCTGCGAAGCGGGGGAGGCTTAGGGTGGGGGTAAAGGCGCCGTGGCACCGAACAAGCCTGGTCAGCAACCTCAGAGCGGACCCCCACCCTACCCTCCCCCGTTCGTAAACAGCACGAACAGGGGAGGGAGAGTCGGATCCCCTCCCCTGCTCTTGCCCGATCAAACCCCGGGTGGAGTAGGGGCGCGAGCACATCGGTGGCGCTCGATCCCGCGCCGCGGAAGCCACCAGCGCCATTCGCGGCGTCCGGTGGCCCGGCGGAGCGCGGCTTGTTCCTCCAGGTCGGCGCCTTCAGCGAGGCCGCCAACGCGGAGCGGCTGCGCGCCCGTATCGGGGCGATGCTGGCGCCGATGCTCGGAACGGTGCAGGAGCCCGCGGTGCACATCCGGCCGTCCCGGGTCGCCGACAGGCATTTGTACCGGGTGCAGGTCGGACCCCTGGTCGGCACCGAGATGGTCGAGCGGATCGGCGCACGGCTTTCGAACGTCGGCCTGCGGGCGCATCGCGTCACCGCGGATCCGCTCTGAACCGGGAAGCGAGACGGTGCGTAGCGAGACAGATCGGGAGTGATGAATCGCCTATCGCTTAGCGCATGCGCCGCACTGTGCGGTCTGTGGTCGGTGTTCGCCCGTGCAGAGGCCGTCGCGCCTCCGGTCCCCACCGGACCGAGCGTGAAGGTCCCGATCTATTTTCTCATGGACGCGAACACCGGCCAGGTGCTCGCCGAAGCGCTCGCCGACGACCACGCGAGTCCCGCGAGCCTCACCAAGATCATGGCCGTGTATGTGATCGCCCATGAGCTCGGACAGGGCAATATCAAGTTGGAGGACCCGGTGACCATCAGCGAGAACGCCTGGCGCATGGGCGGATCGCAGATGTTCATCGAGGTCGGCAAGCAGGTTTCGGTCAAGGACCTCTTGATGGGGATCATCGTGCAGTCCGGGAACGATGCCAGCGTGGCGCTCGCGGAGCACGTGTCGGGCACCGAGGAGGCGTTCACCGATCTCATGAACCAGCACGCGGCGCGCCTCGGGATGCGCAACAGTCACTTCACCGACGCCTCCGGTCTCGACCAGCCCGAGCACTATACGAGCGCGCGCGACCTCGGCATCGTGTCGGCGGCCTTGATCCGGGACTTCCCGGAGGTCTATTCCTGGTTCAAGGTACACGAATTCACCTTCAACGGGATCAAGCAACCGAACCGCAACCGGCTCCTGTACCGTGACCCGTCGGTCGACGGTATCAAGACCGGGTTTACGGATGACGCCGGCTATTGCCTGGCCGCCTCCGCGCTGCGCGACGAGATGCGGTTGGTTTCGGTGGTGATGAAGGCGGAGAGCGAAAAGCAGCGCACGGCAGCGACCCAGGCGTTGCTCAGCTTTGGCTTCCGATCCTACGAGACCCACCGTCTTTACGAGGCCCATAAACCTTTGGCGCAGGCGCGCATATGGAAAGGCCAGGCCAAGGCCGCCGATCTCGGACTCGTCGAGGACCTTTACGTCACGGTGCCAAAAAACCGCTACCAGGACCTCAAGGCGGCCATGGATATCAACCCGCGCCTCATGGCGCCTCTCCCCAAGGGTGGCCAGGGCGGCACTCTCAAGGTCACGCTCGGCGATCAGGAGCTGCTGGAACGCCCCCTGGTCGCGCTCAAGGAAGTGGCCGAGGCGCCCATCTACAGCCGCTGGATCGACGAGCTGTGGATGCTCGTCCAATAAATGCCGAGCTGTTACCTGAACGGCGAGGTGCTGCCGCTCGAAGAAGCACGCATCCCGGTCCTGGATCGCGGTTTTATTTTCGGCGATGGGGTCTATGAGGTCATCCCGGTCTTCGGGGGTCGCTTGTTTCGCCTGGAAGAGCATCTCAAGCGCTTGGCGGCCAGCCTCGAGGCGGTGCGGATCCCGCGGCCGCTCGCTGATGATGAATGGGCCGCCGTCCTCATGGCCCTGGTGGACCGGAACGGCGGCGGCGAGCAGTCGGTCTATCTGCAGGTCACCCGCGGCGTCGCGCCTCGCGACCACGTGTTGGCGGAACCGGTGTCACCCACGGTCTTCGCCATGAGCCACCCGCTCACACCCCCGCGCGAGCCCGAGCCGGTCGGCGCCGTCACCTGCGACGACATCCGCTGGCGCTATTGCCACATCAAGGCCATCGGCCTCTTGCCCAATGTCCTCTTGCGGTTGCAGGCGGCCGATGCCGGGGCCTACGAGGCCATCCTGATCCGCGACGGCCGGGTCACCGAAGGGGCGGCGAGCAATGTCTTCGCGGTCCACGACGGTGTGGTGACGACCCCACCCAAGGGGCCGGAGCTTTTGCCCGGCATCACCCGCGATCTGATCGTCGAGCTGCTGCAGGCGGCCCACCTGCCCTGCCGTGAGACCCTGATCTCGGCCGAGGCGCTCGCTAGCGCCGATGAGATCTGGCTCACCAGCTCGGTGCGCGAGCTCTGCCCGGTCACGACCCTGGACGGTCGGCCCGTGGGCCTAGGGGTTCCCGGACCGCTATGGCGACGTGCCCTGGACTTGTATCAGGCTTACAAGCAGCGGACTAATCGGGGCTAGGTCGAGGCCGATCCCGGTAAAAAAACGCGCGTTGATAGGCTCCGCCGGCCGCAACGTGATCAAGGGACGGGGCGCGATGGCCCGGTCTGAGGCAAGCCGCAGGCGCCCCTGCCGCGCGATCGTCGCCATCACCAGCACGAGCTCGT
>JBQTJM010000038.1:0-8734 GCA_052387115.1 Gammaproteobacteria bacterium
CCCGTAGGGCGGGTTAGCGGTTGTATCGCGTAACCCGCCTTCCCGAAGGGGCGCGCATGAAGTCCGGACCGGAAGTTCCTCTTGGGTGCCTTCGGTGGGTTACGACGCAAACGGCGCGTCTAACCCACCCTACATCGACTGGGCTCTATCGTGTGTCATGAGGGGTTGCACAACAATGGGACTTGCCCCTCGAAATCCAGTGTGTCCGGAGACGACCCCGGTGTGGGTGCTACCTTGCCCGCCCGGCCCGAGCCCCCTATTCGTCTAATGGCTTCCCGGTACCCACCCAGGCGTCGAAGCCGCCGGCGATGGAGCTGACGTTCGTATAGCCCATGCGCTGTAGGGTCTCCGCCGCCAACGCCGCACGCGCCCCGCTCCGGCAGTAGACGAGCACGGGGGCCGAGGGGTCCACGAGCTCGCGGCAGCTCCCGATGCGGAACTCCAGGAGGCCGCGCGGGATGTGGATGGCCCCGGGCAACCGGCCTGCCTCGAGCTCCTCGGGCTCGCGCACGTCGATCACCACAGTCCGAGGCTCGCCGAGGTGTTGCTCGGCGGTGTCCGGATCGATCTCGCGGATGTGGTTCTTGGCCTCCTGGACGAGGTCTTGTGCGGTCATGGCCATGGTCTTTTCACCTCCGGCGCAGAGGATGCCACAGCGCGTTCATGTCTGGCAAATCGTTCGTACTTGAAGCACTGGCGCAGGCCGCCTCACATGGAGACGCGCTTCAAGGCCTTGGCGGCACCGGCGACGGCCTTGCGTTCCGCAGCCGGCATGGGGATCAGGCCCTTTGCCACGAGATAGCCCTTGTCGCCCCAGGCGCGGTCGTCGGTGAACTCGGCGATATATTGAGCCAGACCGGGCACGTTCCCGACGCGATCGCCCTTGACGTAGAAGTACAGCGTCCGGCTGACGGGGTATTGCTGCGACGTGACGCTGTCGGCACTCGGGGCGACCCCCTCGATCGACACCGCGTCGAGCGTCTTGGAATGAGTGAAGTACTGGTTGTAGGCCATGATCGCGATCGCCCCCGGGCGGGCCGATAGCTTGTCCGCCAGCTTGTCCGGGTTCTCCCGCACATAGGCGCCATCCTCGCGGATCGTACGACAGAGCGTGTCGAACCGGGCGGCGTCGCGGTCCTTCATGGCGGCGGCTGCCGGAAAACCCACGCACCCGCCTTCCATCACCAGCTCGGAGAAGACTTCACGGGTTGCGGAGCCCTCGGGCGGCCCGAGCACCTCGATCTCGACATCGGGCAGGACCGGATCGACCTCCTTCCAGGTCTTGAATGGATTGCGCACGAATGTCTCGCATTCCGTGCAGGCCGGATCCGGTATCTCCTTGGCCAGGGCCAGGTACAGGGCCTTGCGGGTGAGCCGCAGCGGCTCCTGTTTTTTCAGGCGCGCCAAGGTGACCGCACCATAGCCGATCTTGACCTCGACGAGGTTCTTGACGCCCGTCGAGCGGCAGAAGTCGAATTCGCGCCGTTCCATACGACGCGACGCATTGACGATATCCGGGGTATCCGCGCCCGTACCCTCGCAAAACAACTTGATCCCGCCGCGGCTCCCGGTCGACTCCACCCAGGGCCGTTTCACCTTCTTGGACTTGGCGAGCCTGTCGGCGACGGCATCCGCAAACGGCCGGATCGAATGCGACCCGACGATGTGCACATAGCCGCGCAGGTCCGCCGCCTGTGCTGGCTGCAGCACTCCGGCGGCGACCACGACGGCGATCGAGAAGGGGACACGATAGCTCATGGTACGTCTCACGGATCCTGGCCTCGGAAAAAAAAGAACCCGCTCTGGCGAGCGGGTTCCATGACGGGTAGCTGGAGACTAGGCCGGGGACCGCCGGCGGTCCCCGGTTGCCGAGACCTCACTCACCCATCCAGACCAGCTCGACACGTCGATTCTTCTCGCGGCCTTCCTCGGTGCTGTTGTCCGCGATCGGATACTCCTCGCCATACCCCTTTGCGTACAGGTTGTTCGTCACACCGCGTTCCTTGAGGTAGTCGACCACCGACTGTGAGCGCCGATCGGACAGGGCCAAGTTGTACTCGCTCGAGCCTTCACTGCTGGCATGTCCCTGGACCTCGATGTCCTTCTTCTCGGGATACACCACCAGTTGATCGGCCACACCGTCCAGGATCGACTTCGCCGTCGCGGTCAGCTCGGCCGAGTCGTACTCGAAGTTGACCCCGTGCAGCTCGATGCGGATCAAACAGCCGGTGTCGTCGACCTTGGCCCCCTTGAGCGTGCCCGGGCATTTATCCAGGCAGTCATCCACGCCGTCGCCGTCCGAGTCCCGGGTCGAGCAATCGTCCACCGGCGCCGGCGCCTCCGCGACCGGTTGCGGTTTCGGACCCAGGGGGACATAGATCCCCAGGTTCACGACCATCTCGTGCAACTGATTGGCGGGGGCGGTCTCGCTGTCGGCATTGTAGCGATAGCGCACATCGGTACGAAGCGACGTCCCGTGGTCGTCGAGCTCGTACTGAAGGCCGGCGCCGGCTTCACCGGTGAAGTGCAACTCGGACCCGCGCCGGTCGCTTTCGGTGTTCAGGCCCATGAGGCTGACGACCCCATAGGGCGACAGCTGGCTGCGCCATGGGAACACTAGGGCATCCAGACCCCCGCCATACTCATCCACGTCGCCGCTGCCGCCGGGCCCGTCGCTCTGGAAGTTGTTATAGAGCCCTTTCAGCTCGAGGTTCAGATACCGGTTGATGATCTTACCGACCGCGAGCCCCCCGCCCCAGCCCTCGGAAACATCGCGAGCGCCGTCGGGTACGACGAAGGTCCCGAACGGCACCAGATAGAAGCGGTTGTCCAGGAACTCCCCCTCCGCACGGACCGCGCCTGCCATCACTACCCCGAGCAGGCCGAAGCTCACTAGCCATTGGTTGTGCGCCATGATTGTCTCCTCTTTACGACATCATACAGTGTACTATACTACACGAGAACTTGATTCCTACAAACATAGGATAGCAAAACAACAGTTCCAGCGAAAGTATCGGCACCCGGCAGTGCCCTTGAGCCCACCAGGCCCTCGATCAAAGTGCCTCAGAACATCGCCTCCGGGCTACCCGGTCCATCCCAGGCCCGCGGCGATGCAGTTGATCGAGAGCAGCAAGGGGACGAGCTCACGCTGCCGGGTCTCCGCCGGCGCCTCTAGGGCGCGGAAACGCCGGATCAACCGCACCTGCTCCCGACCGACCTGGTTGATGATGGACAGGCGCCGCCCGAGGCGGCGCTGTAACCTCGGGAAGCGCGTGCAGAGCGCCGTCGCGCCGCTCAAACCGAGCACCCGCTCGACCGTGCGCCGGTATTCCTCCGCGACCATACCGTAGACCTCGTCGCGTACGCTCGCGCTCGGCACCAGCGTGGCGTACTCGCGCGCGATGGCGAGGTCCACCTGCGCGAGGCCCTTCTCGACCTCGTCGATGATGAGCCGGAAGAGCCGCGAGCGCTCGAACAGGCGTTTCAGCAACTGCTCGCCGGCCGCTCCCCGGACCTCGATGAAGCGCGCGATCCCGCTGCCCACGCCATACCAGCCCGGTACCATGTGGCGGTTCTGGGTCCAGGCGAAGACCCAGGGGATGGCGCGCAGATCGACCAGCGACTTGGCGCCGAAGCGCCGAGCCGGTCGCGATCCGATGTTCAGCAGGGCGAGCTCCTCGACCGGGCTCGCCGCCTGGTAGTACTCGACCAGTCCCGGATGGTCGGCGAGGCGCCGATAGGCCGCATAGGCGGCGCCGGACAGGGCCTCCATGGCCTCGTCCACCTCTGGATCCGGCGCGAGCGCCGCCTCGGTCGTGGACTTGAGCGAGTGTTCGAAGACGCTCGAAGCAAAGAGCTCCATGTGATACCGGGCGGTCCCGCGGTTCGCGTACTTGGCCGACACCACCTCCCCCTGCTCGGTGATCCGGCAGCGCCCCCCCACCGAGCCCGCGGGTTGGGCCGCGATCGCCCGCCCGGTCGGGACGCCACCGCGGCTCACCGATCCGCCGCGGCCGTGGAAGAAGGCGATCGGGATCCCGGCCTCCTCCCCCACGCGCGTGAGCCGCGCCTGGCAGAGGTGCAGCTCCCAGTTGGAGGTGAAGAACCCGCCGTCCTTGTTGGAATCGGAATAGCCGATCATGACCTCCTGCACCCCGCCCTGCTCGCGGACCGAACGGCGCACGACGGCCGTCGCCAAGAGCTCGCGCATGATTCCGGGGGCGCGTCGCAGGTCCTCGATGGTCTCGAAGAGCGGTACGACCGGCAAGGTGCAGGCCTCGACCCCCTGGGCATCGACGAACAGGCCGCCGTATTTCGCGAGCACGTAGACGCCGAGCACGTCCGCGACCGATTGGGTCATGCTCAGGATGAAGCCACCGAAGGTCTCGCGGTCCACACCGGCACGCAATTCCGCCGCGAGTCGAAAGGTCGCGAGCGTCGATTCGGCCTCCGCGGTCAGCCCCGGGAATGTCGGCAGCGCCGCCAGCGGACGCGCCAGCTCCGCTTGCAGCCAGTGTCGCGACAAAGGGGAGCCCACGGCCGTCGATGGCGCCGAAGCTCGATGGAGCGCCTCGAGGGTGCGATTGATGACCGTGGTGTTCTCCCGCAGGTCCAGCCGCACGGTGCGGAAACGGAACGCCTCGACCTCGCGGCGCACGGGACGCACGAGCGCCCGCCCGAGCGCGCCGCAATCGGCGTCCGCCAGCCCTTGCTCCAAGGTGTTGAGGTCATCGGCGAGGGCATCGGCGCTGCGATAGGCAAAGGCCTCGGGGCGGTCCCCAAGCGCGGCCTCGAGCTTTTCCAGCATCGAGAACGCGAACTGTCGAAACACCTCGCCGGGGTTGCGGCGGGCGATCGCCTGGCCGTCGGGGAGATCGGCGAGTTGCCCCGCCAGCCTCACCGTGAAGGCGTTAGGCACCGTGATCGCGTGCTCCGCGATGCTGAGTAAACGGGCCAGGTCGAGCAGCCGGGCACGATAGCGCCTCAAGCTGGCCGTGCGGTTCCGGAGGACCGTGTCGAGAGTCACCGCATTGGTCACGAAGGGATTGCCGTCTCGATCGCCGCCGATCCAGGACCCGAACTGCAACAACGGCGGCAGGCGGAAGGCGTGACCGGGATAGTGGGACTCGAGCGCGGTTTCGAGCTTGGCCATGACCTCGGGCACCTGTGCGAACAGAGCCTCCTCGAAGAAGTGCAGCCCCCAGGCGACCTCCTGCGCGACGGTGGGTTTTTCGAGCCTGAGCTCCCCGGTCAGCCATAAGAGCTCGATCTCGTTGCGCAGGGCATCGATACGCGCGCGGCGTTCCCTTGGTGTCCAGCGCGGCGTCTCCAGCTCCACCAGGCGCAGGTAGATACGCCGATGGATCTCGAGGACCGTGACGCGCTTGGCCTCGGTGGGGTGCGCGGTCAGGACCGGCCGGATGCGGGCGTCTCGCAACAGCGCTTGGATCGCCTCGCTCGGAACACCCGCTCGTGCCGCCTCGCAAAGGACATGGGCGAAGGTGCCCGGGACCTCCTCCGGTCCGCGCTCGGCCTCGGTGTGGCGCAAGCGCCGCATGGTCGCGTTCTGCTCGGCAAGGGCGATGAGCTGAAACCAGATCCCGAAAGCCTGGAGGCAACGGAGCAAGAGGTCCTCGCGCGCCGCCGGGATGGGCGCCTCGCCACGCAAGACAGGCTCGATCTCCGGCTGCCGGCGCCGCACCACAGCGCACAGGAGCCCGAACAAGGTGTCGAGCACCTCGCGGGCATAGCGGACCGCCTCTCGTGATTCGGGGGTTTCCGGTACAGTATTCGTCATACCCCATCCTAGGCTGGCCCGGAGGATATGTCATTCCTGGAGGAGTTGCGGACATCATGAACGATGCGCCTTTCCGTCCGGCCCACCCGGGCTTCTGGGAGGCCTTCCAGTATTGGCTGAAGCTCGGCTTCATCAGCTTCGGCGGGCCGGCGGGCCAGATCGCCATCATGCACCAGGAATTGGTGGAGAAGCGGCGCTGGATCTCCGAGCACCGCTTCCTGCATGCCCTGAACTATTGCATGTTGCTGCCCGGCCCCGAGGCCCAGCAGCTCGCCATCTACATCGGCTGGTTATTACATCGGACCTGGGGCGGCATCGTGGCCGGGACCTTGTTCGTCCTGCCCTCGCTAGTGATCCTCGTCGTCCTGACCTATGTCTACGTCACGTTCGGCGATGTCGTGTGGGTGCGAGGGGTATTCTCGGGCATCAAGCCGGCGGTCGTGGCCGTGGTCCTCCATGCCGCCTGGCGCATCGGCTCGCGCGCGCTCAGGAATCGGGTCCTGTGGGGCCTCGCGGCGGCCTCGTTCCTCGCCATCTTCGCCTTGGACGTGCCTTTTCCTTATATCGTGCTGGCAGCGGGCATCCTAGGCTACACGGGCGGCCGCCTGGCCCCGGACAAGTTCCGGGTGGGCGGGGGACATGCGGCATCGGACCAGGCCTACGGCCCGGCCCTCATCGATGACGACCTCCCCCCTCCCCCGCACGCCAAGTTCCGACCGGCGCGCCTCGCGGCCCTGAACGGGCTGTTCCTGGCCCTGTGGGGCGCGGCCATGGTCCTGGTGCCGGCCGGTACCCTGCGCGATATGGGCGCGTTCTTCACCCAGGCGGCGCTGGTCACGTTCGGCGGCGCCTACGCGGTGTTGCCCTATGTCTACCAGGGCGGGGTGGAGCACTACGGCTGGCTCACCGGCAGCCAGATGATCGACGGCCTGGCGCTCGGCGAGACCACGCCCGGCCCGCTCATCATGGTGGTGGCCTTCGTGGGCTTCATCGGCGCCTCGACCCAGGAAGTCTTCGGCCCCGACCTGCCGCTGCTCGCGGGAATCGCGGGGGCCGGTGTGGCCACTTTTTTCACCTTCCTGCCATCGTTCCTGTTCATCCTCTGCGGCGCCCCACTGATCGAGGCGACCCACGGCGACCTCAAATTCACCGCGCCGCTCACCGCCATCACCGCCGCGGTGGTCGGTGTCATAGCCAACCTGGCGGTGTTCTTCGCCTGGCACGTGCTGTGGCCGGCCGGCACCGATGTCGCGCCCTTCACGGGCGGGTTCCAGTGGTTCGCGGCCGTGGTTTCGGTGACCGCCTTCGTGGCCCTGGTGAAGTTCCAGCGCGACGTCCTCGAGGTCATCGGCGCCTGCGCGGGGCTCGGGCTCTTCTACACCTTCGCTACCGGATGATCGAACGGCTTGCGTACTTGTTGCAAAACAACGTTGAACCCCTATCCTTGTTAGATTACCAGGCGTTGGCATCATTAGGGCTGGGCGACAGGCACATCGTACTCGTGAACGTGAAACGGAAACGGCCCGTGGCGGTAAAGCGATGACACCGGCCGATCTTCCGGGTGGCGACCTGATCGAGGAGGGACTCGACGACCTGCGGCTGCATCGGCAAAGCGTCGCAGCGCTGCTCGTCTCGATCGGCGCGCCACGGCTCCGGCGGCTGGGCCTGCGCGTTCCACGAACGGAAGCGGATCCGGAGCGCTGCCTCTACGAGCTGCTCGCCCGCTCCGATCCCGACTCGGCGCACGGGCGCTACAACGCGCTCGTACGACGCCTCGTGAGCTTCGAGCGGGCGGCCGCGTGCGTGAGTTAGCCGATGCGTCACGCATCCGCCGGCTCATGGAGGCGTTCGGGCGCGCGGCGGGTGGGGACGTACGCATCTATCTGGTGGGCGGCACCACCGCGGTGCTGATGGGGTGGCGCGCCTCCACGATCGACGTGGACTTCATCATGCGGCCGGAGGACGATGCGCTGCTGCGCGCGATCCCTTCCCTGAAGGAGCGCTTGCGGATCAACGTGGAGATGGCGTCGCCCGCGGACTTCATCCCCGTCCCGCCCGGCTGGGAGGACCGCGGTATCTTCGTCGCGCAGGTGGGGCGTGTCGCCTTCTATCACTTCGACGTGTACGCGCAGGCGCTCGCGAAGCTTGAGCGCGCTCACCGCCAGGACCTCGCCGACGTGCGCGAGATGCTCGACCGCAACCTCATCGATCGACGGCGCCTGGCGGAGTACTTCGCGTGCATCGAGCCCGATCTCTACCGGTTCCCGGCCATCGACCCGCCGAGCTTCAGGCGCGCGGTCGCAGAGGTCGTCGCACAATGACTCGTCAGTCATTCTCCATCGCGACCACGCTCGTGCTCCTCGGTCCCCATCAAACGGTAATGTTGCGGAGTGTCCCACCCCGAACCTCGCCGTGATCCCCTCCGCAGCA
The DNA here is from genome assembly GCA_052387115.1 of Gammaproteobacteria bacterium. Classification (GTDB taxonomy): domain Bacteria; phylum Pseudomonadota; class Gammaproteobacteria; order JACCXJ01; family JACCXJ01; genus JACCXJ01. The sequence goes on from JBQTJM010000038.1 coordinate 8,228, forward strand.
CGGCTCCCCCACATCCTCAATTTCGATTTCTTGCCCCCGCCGCGGTGACCAATTCATAAAGATTTCCCCGCTGTCCATGCACTAGGAAATACCGTCGAACAGTATGACAAAGCCCGGCAAGAGAGTGGCTCTCCTGGCGCCGATAGCCTGGCGAACGCCTCCTCGGCAATACGGCGCCTGGGAAACGGTGGCTAGCAACATCACCGAAGGACTCGTCGCCCGTGGCTGGGATGTAACGTTGTTCGCCAGCGGGGATTCTGTGACCCGCGCTCATCTGCACGCCGTGGTGGACCAGGGATATGAAGAAGATCCCGCCGTCGATCCCAAAGTAGCCGAATACCTTCACATCTCCGAAGCGTTCGAGCACGCTGCTGAGTTTGACCTCATCCACAGCCACTACGACTTCATGGCTTTGACCTACACCCGGCTGGTCAAGACACCGGTCCTCACGACCATCCACGGATTCTCGTCAGCCAAAATCATGCCCGTCTATCAGAAGTATCGTGA
>JBQTJM010000039.1:0-4160 GCA_052387115.1 Gammaproteobacteria bacterium
AGCCCGGCAGGAGCCGGATCGTCATGGCCGAGCGAAACACGGTGCGGCCCTGGTCCAAGATCAAGACCTCGGTCTCATGCAGGTAGAGCAGCCCCTGCTCGATGGCCCTATCCGGGTCGCGGAGGCGCAGAGTCCGTCACCCATGATACAATTGCCACAACGATACATCCCTTGACATGGTGAACGCATGCATCAGCCATCACAGTTGGTGGGCGTCCAGGAAGCAGGTCAGAGCTTGGGCGTGTCCGTTTCCACGGTATGGAGGATGATCCGCAGTGGGACGTTGCCCAGCGTGCGCCAGGGAGGCCGCCGCTTGGTACCGAGAGATGCGTTGGAATCCCGAGTCTTGCGACGACAGGCCGAACAGGTTCCACCGTTACGGAAGGATCATCCTATCTTTCGGCTGATCGGCGCGGGGAGGAGCGGTGGGCAAGAGCCGGGAGCCCGTGACAAGCATGTGATCCTTGATCGATGAGGCGCGGTGTTCTCTGGGATTCCAGTGCGATCCTGGCGTTGCTGGATGCAGACGATGCGGACCACCAAACCGCGTCGTCGATCGCGGCACGGATCGCCGCCCAAGAAAGGCCAAGCTTCGTCACCAACTACATCGAAGCCGAGACACATGCGCTCTTATTGCGGAAGCTGGGTCGGGCCCTCGCTCGGGAATGGTTGCTTGCCGCAGGGCTGCCCGTGCTCCGGGTGACCCCTCAAGAGGAAGCCCGTGCCAAAGAGATCCTAGCAAGGTATACCGACAAGGACTGGAGCCTGTGCGACGCGATGTCGTTCGCGATCATCGAGGGGCGTGGGATAGGCGCCGCGTTCAGTTTCGATCACCACTTTCTTCAGTACGGCAGGTTTGAGGTATGGGGCTTGGCCTCTGTCGAATGAAGCCCGTGTAGGTCGGAACCATCTTTTCGGGTTCCGACGCATGGGTGACCGGTGAATACCTTCGATGATTCGCATGGCTTTGTGCGATCCATGAACGTCGTGGGGTGATTGGGCTTGTTTTGTCGGAACCCGGTCTACCTGGACGAGATGCTTGACGCCGCGAAGACCGATATAGAAAAGATTCTCGTGGCGAAAGGGTTCAATACGCTGGGTCCATTCGGACTTATTCCGAAAAAGAGCGGTCTTCTCTCATACTGGCCCCGACATTCGATATCAGCATGGACCTGCAAGGCCTAGAAGCGAAACAAACGCGCAGGGCTTTTTCCCAAGAAGGAACCGTGTTGGTGAGAGGAAACGTGATATTAGCGTTGCTCGAGCCGATGACACGTGAGAAAGTATGGCTCAAGCACTGGAACTGGAGCCTTTTGCGGCCCCTTACTCCTATACCGTCCGCACAAGACCGGTGACCCCCGGAGAAGTAATAGCAGAGGCTTTATTGAATCGCCCGCTGCCACAGAATCAAAGCACGCAGAACGAGGCTGCCGTAACCACCTTGAACAGCTTTTATCAGGCGGCCATGTCCAAGACCCTGGGATCATTTAGATCCACGGGAACTCAGAGAGCTAAAGGGGGAGACAGAAAAACTCAAAAAACTGAAGAGGTTCTAGGATTTGTTGAAACCGCGTCGGGGTGCGGCACCGGTAAACGGGTCAGGATCAGAGCCCTTTTATGATAAGCAGTTGGCTGGTCCACCGAAGGAGATGACAGCCATGCCTCTCAAACGCCGATTCTATACCAGGCACTCGCACACCCTAGGGGGCATTTTTGTGCTTCTTGCGGGCCAACATGATAGCCCAAAAGGTCCACGACCAGGCCAGGACGACAACGGCATCTGTCGCAAAGGGATGATCTCGGCGTGCGTGCCGGAACGCCTCGCGCACATCACATCGCCTGAAGGCAGGAGGGTCAATGCCCTTTTGCAACGCGTACTATCTCGTCGGGGGGACCGGGCGGTGATCTGGCAGTGTGAAAGCGGTCCGCGAAGGGTACTACTCGAATGTGAGATCGCAAAGCACCGTTTCCCACTCCTCGACCTTGGGCCGCGCCCGGTTTTGATCTTCCGGCACCTGCGGCTTTCGGACGACGATGGCACTCACTTTCACCCCGGCGAGGGTACGATCCGGTAGGGCATAGCCCTTCGCCAGCCGCCCGACCACGCGGCCGGCCCCATCCCGAAGATCGCGCTCGACGAGATCGAGCGCGTCTCCGACCCGGAGGCGGGCAATGGCCGCGTGCACCGGGTGTTCTGCGGCGCGGCGGCCGGCGTAGCCGAGATCCACGTCCCGCGGTGTCAGCTCCCGATGGATGCGGTCGAGCGCCGCCTGGGGCAGCGGCAGGACCTTGGGTTCCACGGTTCGGACGGCCTCGCTGTCTCCGAGCGCCGCCAGGAAAGGGTTGTCCCGCGATTGGAACAGCGACAGGGTTTCCTTGGCGCGCGTCATCGCGACGTAAAGGAGCCGGCGCTCCTCGGCCCCGCCGGCCTTCCAGTCCCCGGCATCCAACACCACGACGTGTTTGAGCTCGCGCCCTTTGACACTATGCGCCGTGAGGACATTGAGATATCCGGGCGCCTCGCGCGCCCGGATACCGGCGGATCCGTAGAACCATTCGATGGCTTCGAGCGCGGGGACGCGCGCATGGCCCACGGCGAGATCGAGCTCGACGGCGCAAGCCATGAGGTCTTCCCACCACGGGTTTCGCGGATCGGCCCGCGCGCGAGCGGCGATCCAGCGCAACAGCGCGCGGGCCGGGATCAATCGGCCGGAGCGTCTCCGCAATGCGCCGAGGAGCGCGTGTCCCTCGCGGGTCTTGATGGCCGACAGGCCGAACCCGGCGCGCTCGCCGGTGCGATAGGGAATGCCGTGCAGCTCGCAGTAGGCGCGGATCGGCTCCAGGGTCTCGTGAGTACGCCCGAGGACCGCGAAGTCCGACCAATCGGCCTCGCCGTCGAGGGCCCGGAGGCGTTCGATCTCGTGCAGGGCGAGCTGTGCCTGGAGGTTGCGATCGCCCGGCACCCGAAATAACTGTACCCGCCCGCGTGCCAGCTCATCGAGCGTCTCCCAGCGGCCGCCGGACGGCTCCTTTTGTCGCGCATGATCGATCCGGATCGGATGATCGATCTTCATGCGCCCCGGCGCCGGCGCGATGATCTCGTTGGCCGCCGAGATGATGTGTTGCGTCGAGCGGTAGTTCTCGACCAGATAGACGGGCTCGGCGTGATAGTCCTCGGTGAATCGGCGGATGAATCCGACGCTGGTTTTCCGGAACGCATAGATGTTCTGGTCGTCGTCCCCTACCGCCATGATGCTGAGCCGGGTGTCACCCTCCTTCGCCGTCCGGCCCGCCAGCGCGCTCACCAGGGCGTATTGCCTCCGGTCGATGTCCTGGTACTCGTCCACCAGGATGTAGCGGTAGCCGCGCAACAGCCGATCGCGGAGCTCGTCTAGGTCGGCGCCGACCTCTACCCGGCCCTCGAGCAGATCGACTGCGCGGCCGATCAGCGCCTCGAAATTTACTTCTACCTGCGGCTCCTGTCCCGCCTCGCCGAGCTTGGCGAGACTCACCCCGGTCAGACGCAGCGCCATCGCATGATAGGTGAGGACCGTCACCCCATGGGCGTCCTTGCCCACGAGATCGTAGAGCCTCTTCCGCACCTCGATCGCGGCCGAGCGATTGAACGTGAGGGCGATGATGCTTTCCGGGGCCGCGCGCAGGACCCGCAACAGATAGGCGATGCGATGGACGACGACCCGGGTCTTGCCGGACCCGGGGCCCGCCAGGACCAGGTGATTGCCGGTCTCGCGCGCCTGTACCAGCCGCTCTTGCACGGGGTTGCGCAATGCCTCCACGATGCGGCGGTACGACTCGGCCGTGGTGGCGAACTCGAGCAATTCCTTGCGACCGGCGAAGTACGCCGCGACGAAGCGATCGCGTCCCCAGGAAAAATACGCCGCCACCAGGGCGAGCGCATCGGCGATCTTGCGGGCACCGCGGCGCGCGAACTCATCGATGACGTGGATCTGTAGGTTGCGTTCCCTGTAATGGCGCTCGAGCGCGGCGTAATCCTCCCTGCTGAATCGACCGGAGCCCGGCAGGAGCCGGATCGTCATGGCCGAGCGAAACACGGTGCGGCCCTGGTCCAAGATCAAGACCTCGGTCTCATGCAGGTAGAGCAGCCCCTGCTCGATGGCCCTATCCGGGTCGCGGAGGCG
>JBQTJM010000040.1:0-40281 GCA_052387115.1 Gammaproteobacteria bacterium
TCCACGGAAAGCGTGAAGGCCTGGTCCGGGTGCAGAAATTCACGCGGTCTGGCCGCGGACCGGGACGGGTCCCCGAAACCGGCGAACCAGTCCGACCCCGCGGGCTCACCCGCGAACGCGGAATAGGCTGCCAACAGCCCCAGCATCACGAGCAGCCATCGTCTCATTGCACGTCACTCACCATGTGTTCCAGCCAGGATAGGTAAGCCACCGACCCCCGTTCGATAGGGACCGCGATCACCTCGGGGAGTTCATAGGGGTGGCCGGCACGGATGAAGGCCTCGACCGCCGCGTACCGGCCACGCGTGGTCTTGATGAAGAGCAAGGTCTCACGACTCTGCTCGATCGCCCCGTGCCAGCGATACACCGATCCGGCCTCGGGCAGGAAGTTGACACAGGCCGCGAGCCGCCCTTCCACCAGCCCGCGCGACAGCCGCTCGGCGCTCTCGGCATCGGGGCAGGTGGTCATGATCACGAGCGGGGCGGCCATGGGAACACTGGGCTCGGTCCCCGGACCCTCGCCCCTCTGCTCTGGATTTCCCTTGTCGTTCAATACCATTTCGATCCACCAGCCACATGCTTAAGGCTTGACAGGGGGTTTCGCCACTCTATAATTAGCACTCGCTGAGGGAGAGTGCTAACAGTTTCGGCCCTTGGATCCCATTGTACAAGAACCATCGGAGGTTGACCGTATGAACATCCGTCCCTTACACGATCGAGTCATCGTCAAGAGGCTCGAAGAAGACCGTACCAGTTCCGGGGGCATCGTGATCCCCGACACGGCCGCGGAAAAGCCTATGAAAGGTCAGGTGGTCGCCGCCGGCCCCGGCAAGTGGAGCGACGACGGCAAGCTCCGGCCGTTGGATGTCAAGGCCGGTGACAAGGTGTTGTTCGGCAAGTATTCCGGCACCGAGGTCAAGGTCGATGGCCAGGACCTCGTGGTCATGCGGGAAGACGACATCATGGGCATCATCGAAGGCTGATCGGCGGCCCGATCTCTGACCGATCCCTAGAACACTACGAGAGGTATTGAACATGGCTGCAAAAGAACTCAGGTTTAGCGAAGACGCCCGCAGACGTATGCTGTCCGGCGTCAACGTCCTCGCCAACGCGGTCAAGATCACCCTTGGTCCCAAGGGCCGCAACGTGGTGCTGGAAAAGAGCTTCGGATCGCCCACGGTCACCAAGGACGGGGTCTCGGTCGCCAAGGAGACCGAGCTCAAGGACAGGTTCGAGAACATGGGGGCCCAGATGGTCAAGGAGGTCGCCTCTCACACCTCCGACGAGGCCGGCGACGGTACCACCACGGCCACGGTGCTGGCCCAGTCGATGCTGACCGAGGGCATCAAGTCCGTGGCCGCCGGTCTCAATCCGATGGATCTCAAGCGCGGCATCGACAAGTGCGTGAGCGCCGCGGTCGAGGAGTTGAAGAAGCTCTCCAAGCCCTGCAACGACGAGAAGGCCATCGCCCAGGTGGGTACGATCTCGGCCAACGCCGATACCGCCGTCGGCCAGATCATCGCCGAGGCCATGAGCAAGGTCGGCAAGGAGGGCGTGATCACGGTGGAAGAGGGCCAGTCGCTCGAAAACACCCTGGAGGTGGTTGAGGGCATGCAGTTCGACCGCGGTTACCTCTCGCCCTACTTCATCAACAACCAGCAGAGCATGGGCGTCGAGCTGGAGAACCCCTACATCCTCATCCACGACAAGAAGATCTCGAACATCCGGGAGCTGTTGCCGGTGCTCGAGGCGGTGGCCAAGTCCGGGCGTGCGCTGCTCGTCATCGCCGAGGACGTCGAGGGCGAGGCGCTGGCGACCCTGGTGGTCAACAACATCCGCGGCATCGTCAAGGTCTGCGGCGTCAAGGCCCCCGGCTTCGGTGATCGCCGCAAGGCCATGCTCGAGGACATCGCCATCCTGACCTCGGGAACGGTCATCGCCGAGGAGGTCGGTCTGAGCCTGGAGAAGGCCAGTCTGGGCGATCTCGGCACGGCCAAGCGCGTGACGGTGAGCAAGGAGGAGACCACGCTCATCGGCGGCGCGGGCGATCCCAAGGCCATCGAGGGGCGCGTCAAGCAGATCCGCGCCCAGGTCGAGGAATCCACCTCGGATTATGACAAGGAGAAGCTCCAGGAGCGCGTCGCGAAGCTCGCCGGCGGGGTGGCCGTCGTCAAGGTCGGTGCCGCCACCGAGACCGAGATGAAGGAGAAGAAGGCTAGAGTCGAGGATGCCTTGCATGCGACCCGCGCGGCCGTCGAGGAAGGCGTGGTGGCGGGCGGTGGCGTGGCCTTTATCCGTGCCCTCTCGAATCTCGACAAGCTCACGGGTGACAACCACGACCAGGACGTGGGTATCCAGATCGCCAAGCGCGCCATGGAAGAACCGTTGCGCCAGATCGTCGCCAACGCCGGGGCCGAGGCCTCGGTGATTGTCAACAAGGTCCGGGAAGGTGCGGGCAACTTCGGCTACAACGCGGCCAGCGGCGAATTCGGCGATCTGGTCGAGATGGGCATCCTGGACCCAACCAAGGTGACGCGCACGGCGCTCCAGAACGCCGCGTCGATCGCCGGGCTCATGATCACGACCGAGGCGATGGTGGCCGAGCTCCCCAAGGAAGAGGACAAGATGCCGGGCCGCCACGGCCACGGCGGCGGCATGGGCGGCATGGGCGACATGGATATGATGTAAGGGATAGGACCTGAGGCGCCGAGTTTTTATCTATCTAATTAACAGGCGCGCCGCCCGATCGAGAACCCCGCCACCGTGCGGGGTTCTTTTCTTGAAGAATGGGTCATTCAGGGTCGCGCCAGGGAGCCATGATGGGCGCGCGGACCACGTCACTCAGAATAGGCCCAGCTTCTTTTCCAGGTAATGGATGTCCATACCGCCGGCCCGAAAGCCCGCGTCGTGCATCATGTCGCGATGCAGAGGGAGGTTGGTCCTGATCCCGTCGATCACGATCTCGGTCAGGGCGTTGAGCATGCGCATGAGTGCCGCCTGGCGGTCCTCCCCATGGGCGATGAGCTTGCCGATCAGGGAGTCGTAGTAGGGGGGGACCTTGTAACCCTGGTAGATGTGGGTATCGAGCCGGATCCCGGGCCCGCCCGGGGGGTGGAACAGGCTGATGGTGCCGGGCGAGGGGGCGAAGGTTGCGGGATCCTCGGCGTTGATCCGGCATTCGACCGCATGTCCGCGCAACACAATGTCCTCCTGGCGGTAGGAGAGGGGTTCGCCGCTCGCGACCCGGATCTGCTCCTTCACGATGTCCACGCCGGTGACCATCTCCGTCACCGGGTGCTCGACCTGCACACGGGTGTTCATCTCGATGAAGTAGAACTGCCCGTCCTCATAGAGGAACTCGAAGGTCCCCGCCCCGCGGTAGTCGATCTCCAGACAGGCCTCTACGCAACGGGCACCCACGGCGGCGCGCTCTGCCGGCGACACGCCGGGCGCCGGGGCCTCCTCGATGATCTTCTGGTGACGGCGCTGGATGGAACAGTCGCGATCGCCCAGGTGGATGGCATTGCCGCAGGTATCGGCGAGTACCTGGATCTCGATGTGCCGCGGCGCTTCCAGGAATCTCTCCAGATACACCGCGCCGTTGCCGAAGGCCGCTTGGGCCTCGCCCTGGGTCAGCCCGATGGCGTTCAGGAGCGCGGCCTCGGAATGCACCACGCGCATGCCGCGCCCCCCACCCCCGCTCGTGGCCTTGATCAGGATCGGATAACCGATGTCGCGGGCGATGCGCAGGTTCTCGTCCGGGTCGTCCCCCAGCGTGCCCTCCGAGCCGGGCACGCACGGTACGCCGGCCTGTTTCATGGCGCGGATCGCCGAGACCTTGTCGCCCATGAGCCGGATGGTGTCCGGCCTGGGTCCGATGAAGACGAAGCCGCTTTCCTCCACGCGCTCGGCGAAGTCGGCGTTCTCGGCCAGGAAGCCATAGCCCGGATGGATGGCGACGGCATCGGTGACCTCGGCGGCGCTGATCACCGCCGCACCGTTCAGATAACTCTCGGAAGCCGGCGCCGGCCCGATGCACACCGATTCATCGGCGAGCCGCACCGGCTTGAGATCGCGGTCGGCGGTCGAGTGCACGGCGACGGTCTTGATCCCCATCTCCCGGCACGCCCTGAGGATGCGGAGGGCGATCTCCCCGCGGTTGGCGATCACGATCTTTTCGAGCATGGGGAGATCGAGTATTCAGTGCGCCGTCGCCACGGGGCGTGCGCAGACCGGCATGGTCCCCAAAAAAATATTAATTACCCGCGCTTGATGACGAACAGCGGCTGGTCGTACTCCACGGGCTGGCCGTTCTCGACCAGGATGGCTGCGATGGCACCATCGGTATCGGCCTCGATCTGGTTCATGACCTTCATGGCCTCGATGATACACAGGACATCCCCGCGCTTGACTCTTTGGCCGACCTCGACGAACGGGCGGCCGGTAGGGGAAGGCCCGAGGTAGAAGGTCCCGACCATGGGCGCGGTGATGGAATGGCCTTCGAACTCCGGCTTCGCCTTGACCTCCGGTTGCGCCGTCAGGCTCGCCCGCGCCACCAGGTCGGGCGCCGCAGACTCGGGGACGTGAAAGACCGTATGGGCCGAGGCCGGCGGCCCATGGCGGCTGATGCGGACCCACTCCTCGCGCTCATGGATCTCGATCTCGGCGATCCCAGATTCGGTCACGAGATCGATCAGTTTCTTTATTTTTCGTATGTCCATCCGCGTATGTCGATCCAGGTTCCGCGGAAAAATCAGGGCGCGGCCAGGTGCGCCAACGCCGCCCGCAGTGCCAGCTCATAACCGTGGGGACCGAGCCCCGTGATCACCCCGAGCGCGATCCCGGAGAGATAGGAATGGTGTCGAAACGCCTCCCGCGCGTAGACGTTTGATAGATGCACCTCGATGAACGGGATCTGGACCGCCAGGAAGGCATCACGCAGGGCGATGCTGGTGTGGGTGTAGGCCCCGGGGTTGATGAGGATGAAGGCGACGCCCGCGTGTCTAGCAACATGGATGCGGTCGATGAGCTCGTGCTCGGCATTGCTCTGGAAGGCCGCCAGGGTGTGCCCGGAGGCCGCCGCCAGGTCTCGAAGCCGTTGCTCGATCTCTCCCAGCGTGGTGGTACCGTAACGCTCCGGCTCGCGCGTGCCGAGCAGGTTGAGATTCGGGCCGTTGAGGAGCAGGAGGGCGGCCATGGAGGCGGGCTCATTTTCGATCTTGAAGGCACCCTAGCACGAAATCGCAGCGGATACGAGCACGATCGACCCTCGAACCCGAGCCGCATCCGCGGCTTCGGCGCCAAAAAAAATGCCCCGGCCGGGGCCGGGGCATCGCGGGTCCAACGACCCTCGTGCCATTCGGGCCGTCTAAAGGCTCATGCCTTAGACGTGCGCGGCGAAGGGATGCGCGGTCTTCTTCCTGGAGACCACGTCCATCGGCTTCGGCTCGCGCTTGATCGCACGCTTGATGGATTCCTTGACGGCCTGGTAGTTGAAGTCCTGGATCTTGTTGTCGTCCTCGGCATCCCAGTGGATGAAGACACCGACGCAGATGAAGATGTCGTCGGCCTCGCTCGCCGGGATGGTGCCGTCCTCGACGCAATCGGTCACGGCCATGGCGACCGCGCGCTGCGCCGGCCCGAACATCTGCACGGCCTGCTTGGCGCCTTTGATGGTCACCTTGTTGAACAGGATCGTGCTCGGCTTGCAGGCCAGGTTCGGCGACACCACCGCGAGCAGGGTGCTGCACCCGTCCTTTTGGTTGGTGAGCGCGTTGCAGAATGCAGCCTCTGCGGCACTGCCCCGCGGACCCATGATGAGGTCGATGTGAGCAATCTCATTGCCATCACCGACCAACGACTCCCCTACCAATACTCGATCAACGACTGCCATAGTCTTAACTCCTGGGGTTGCTGCGGATGGTTGTTGTTCGACAAGTGTTCTGAAGATAGACATCGCTTGCCACCTTAGTAATCGTACGGGACGCGCCCTGCGCAGGTCGGGTGATCCAGGTGGAACGCCAAGAGGCTGGCCACCGTGAGGTCGGCACTCGTGCCGGGATTGAGCCCCCCCCGCTTGAGCTTGTTATCGAAATCCTGCAATAAAGCTATTGCATTAGCGGGATTCTCGCACGCCTTGAAGCCGGTTTCCACCCTCTCGGCCTCGCGGCGCACCGCCAGGGCCTCATCCGGCCCGTGCTTGCGGGCGATGTGGGTGTCCGGAATGCGAGCCAGGAAGGCCAGGTAGCAGGCCACCGTGGCCCATTCGAGCCGGTCTTCGCGTGCCGCCCAGCGGCTCGCACAGGCGTGGAGGCAGGGCAGGCCGAGGGACCGGACATCCGCATAGTCGTGGGTGTACTGGTAGGCGATCCGGTCTCGAGACGCGGCCTCGGCCATGGCATCGCGGAGCCCGACCGCGGGCGCCTCATGCACGTCGTGGCGCCCGCTCTGGCCGAGACCGGCGGGGGAGGCCAGCACGATGGCCTGGAAGACATCGCAGGCATCCTCCACATCGAGCGCCCGCAGCACGACCGGAAGGTGCGGACGCCAGTCGTGGGACACACCGGCCTCGAGCGCGGCCTGCGCCAGGGGTGCGCATAGGAGCACGATCCCGAGGTTGGTGTTGCAACCCACGGCGGCGCGGGTCGCCTCGACGCTCATAAAGACCCGCCGGCCGAGCGAGAGACCGGGCGCCGACAGGATGGGGGCGACGACCTCGGCGCTCGCGACGAAGTCCTCGGCCGTCATTCCGTGGCCCGGCGAGCGTAGGCTTACGTTGCCGGGCTTGAATGCCACTACCTCCAGCCGACAACTCGCGAGCACCGCCTCGCGGACCCGCGATGGGACGAGCGCGCTTCTCGTCAGGGGACGGCCTCGAGAACGGTGGCGCCCGCAATGCGCGAGAGCAGGTGATCGATGAGCCGCTCGGCGATGTTGAAGCCCGAGACCCCTTGAAGTCCATACCAGGCCGGTACGCTGTTGACCTCGGTCGCTAGCAACCGTCCTTCGCCGTCCTGCAAGAGATCCACGACTGCATAGTCGATGTCCACGGCGCGCGCCGCGTGCTCCGCGAGCTCGCACAACGGCCGATCGAGGTCCACCGCATGGCAGCGCCCACCGCGTGCCCGGTTCGTGATCCAGTTCGGGCTGCGGCGCTGCATCACGGCGATGGCGCGGTTCGCGACCACCAGGACCCGCCAGTCGCGCCACGCGTCATCATGGCGGCTCTCGACATAGCGCTGGAGATAGTAGACGCCCCCGAATTCCGCGACGTCGGGGACGGACGCGGGCGAATCGATGAGCGTGACGCCGATCCCCTGAGAGCCGAACAGCGGCTTCATGACGAGCCGCCGGCCCAGGGACAGCTCGCGCGCGACCAGGGACTCGGCCTCGGCGCGCGACTCACACACCCAGGTCTCCGGTGTCGGGACGCCCGACTGCTTCAGCAGCACGCTGGTCATGGCCTTGTCCACCGTGCGCTCGAGGGCGCGCGCGTCGTTGTAGACCACGACCCCGAGGGCCTTGAGGATGTGCAGCACATCGAGCCTCAGGGTCACCTGTTCCAGGCCCCCGCCCGGTACCCCGCGCACGAACACCCCGGCCGGCAGACCCGCCGCAAACCCCGGGATCACGACCGAGTGCGGGGCGCCGAGGTCGATATGACATTCCGTCAGCGAGACGTAGCGGCCCGCGTAGCCGCGCGCCGCGAGCGCCCGCTTGAGCTCGGCCCCGTGCCAGCCCGGCTCGTCGGTGACGATGGCGATACAGGGGGCGTGGTGGGAGGGATCCGGTACGGCGGCTCTGTTCACTGTGGTCCGATTGTGGATCTGTCTCCCTCGAGGGGACGCGGGGGTGTTTCTAGGCCAGGGTCTTGTTGTAGCCGCGATGGCACGGCAGCATAGCAGGACAGCGTCGAGCCGCAAGCCCTTTCCTGTCCCTGGTCATGGCCTTCGAGCGGGACGCGATTCGATTATCGGGGTACGTCTCCTCCTATTGCCCCTCCGGGGCGCTCAGCGAGCAGCGCCCGGGGTTCGGGTTAGCGAGGCATTCGAGGCCTGGTTTCATTCAAACTGCCCTGGCCATCTCCTGGCCCCATGCAGCACGCGAAGGATAATGAGAGCGTCGCCTATCACGCGGTAGGCGACGATGTAACGCGTGCCCGTGATCACCAACTCTCGGGTATCCGGCACCCGGCCGGGACGGCCCATTGCGGGCTGTTCGCGCAAGGCGGCCGCAGCCTCCTTGATGCGTTTCGCGATCCTTACCGCGGCCTGGGGGTTATCCCTGGCAACATAGGCGCGGAGCTCGCGCAGATCGGCAATCGCATCGTCCTGCCACCTTATTCGCATACCGGAGGCCCCGCCTCCTGCACCGTGCCCCAGGTCTCGAGCCAGGCCTCGACTTCTCCGTGGTCGGCAAACTCAGCCTCTCCGCTCTCTAAGCGCTTGACCGCCTTCTGAATCGCCTCGACCTGCCAAGCCTCAGCCGCCACGTAGCGCTCGATAGCATGCGCCATCAGCCAGGCACGGGGCCTGCCCGTTACCTCGGCCATTGCCTCCAACCGCTCCAGGGTCTCGGGGCTCAAGCGGATCGATACCGTTTTGCTCGTCATAATGTAGCCCAGTGTGTTCTCCTGTGTTCTATTCTAGAGAGGGTATGCGGAGGTTTTCAAGGCCGACAAGCCAAGGCCAGGGACCGCGAAGCGGCGGAGCCCCAGGGACGGTGCCGGCAAACTATCAGCGGGCACTGCCATCCTGGAGAAGGCCTTCGGGCTCAAGCATCCCAACGTGGCCGCATGCCTCAAGAACCTGGCCTTGTTCTATTACGCCCAAGGCCAGTACGGGAAGGCCGAGCCGCTCTATCAGCGCTCACTCGCCCTCCTGGAAAAGGTCCTCGGCCCCGAGCATCCCGGCGCGGCCCAAAGCCTCAATAACCTGGCCGAGCTCTATCGGGCCCAAGGCCGGTACGCGAAGGGCCGAGCCGCTCCATCAGCGCTACTGGCCATCGTTGAGAAGGCCCTCGGGCCGGAACATCCTACCGTGGCGACACCCCGAAAGAACTACGCCGCATTGCTGCGGGCGGAGGGGCCGGGCGACCGAAGCCGACGCCCTGACAGGCTGACTCAAAATCGTTGTTTCCGCACGTCCCTCAATCTTTAGGCCCGGCGCTGCCAGACTGTCGGGTCACGGCTGCCGTGAAAGACTGCCAGAATAACAACGCGCCGCGTCTCCGCACGGAAGTAGACGCTGTATGGAAACCGCTCCACTGTGACGCGGCGCATGCCTTTGTGAACCACCGCATAGAGTTGGGGTTGCTCGGCAGCGAGCGCAACGCATCGCTCGACTTCAGCGATAAACTCAACCCCGAGGTTTGGGCGCTGTGCCTCGTACCACGCAGCCGCCTCGATGAGCTCTGCGCGGGCGGCACGGCGAAACGTAACCGAAAGGGTCATCGCCCAATGTGGGCGAGCGCCGAGGCCTTGACCTCATTCCACGGAACTACATCATCAGGGTTCGCCTCGTGGTCCGCGAGCCGCCGGTCAAGCTCTGCTTTTTGAGCATCCGTCGGGGCCGGGACCGTGTTGCGTCTCGCAATGTCGTCCCAGAGCGCCTCCACCAACTCAAGCTGCTCTTCCACGCTGAGTTGACGAGCTTGATCAAGAAGATGCGTATTCATGGGCAAAGTATAGACCTGGTTTCTGCCTTCTTTCTCTATTGGAGTCCCAGTCCCTGTTGGGGTCGAGGAGGTGTTCCCTTGCGGCAGGCAATGTTCCATGCGCGATGGCAGTCCAGCATAGCAGGACAGCGGTAGGGTGCAAGGTACGACGGCTCTGTTCACTGGGGTCCAGTTGTGGATGTGTCCGTCTTGAGGGTGCGCAGGGCTGTTTCGCGGCTAGGCCTGCCGGTGCGCGCGGTGGCAGCGTCAGGCCGCAAGCCCGTTCCTGTCCACGGTCATGCGGTCTTGGAGCGGCACGCAATCCTCGGTTATCGGGGTACGTACCCTCCTATACTGCGGGGCGCTCAGCGCGCGGCCGCGGCCTCCCCGAAGCCGATCACGCCCGTCCCGCAGTAAACCTGGGCTAGCTAGCAGACACGAACCGTTTGAATCGGAAGCGCGGCAACCGCTGACGCCCGCGCACAACCGGGATGACGCAGCGGCCTGCGGAGCCGCGAGGGCAGTTGCTCGCGCTCTTTGCGAGCATCTGCCCGAAGTGGCGGAGCGGACGGCGGCGACGGAAAGTGAGGCGGCGAGCGAAGTGCGAGCGAAGGCAGGGAGGGGATCCGGCAGCGGAGCTATACTAGATTGGCATGATACCGGCCCCAAGCGAGCCTCCTTTTATTGAAGCACTATGCCGAACGAAGCGGCCGGACTTCGGGTCGAGCCGAAGGTAAATTATCCGGAGCACTTCACCTACTCTCGTATCGCTTAGAGTGGGCACAATATCACTCATACCCGTAATGCTCTTACCATCGTACTCAATAACTATGTCCCCCGTCGTCAGGTCCGCCTCCTTAATGGCAAGAAGTTCGTTTGTCTCTGCTTGCAGTCGATTTGCTTCTTCGTCAAGAAGCCGCGACCCGTCTTGTTTTAACGTTGCTTTTTTTGCAACCACATTTGCAAGTTCTCGCACATACTTGCCCTTTATTTCCTCAAGCGCATGTCGATCCATCGTCATCTGACGTGGCTCAAGTAGTCGAAGCGCCCCTATTCGCGCTGCAGCTGACGATGTAGGTACACAGAGTTCATTCAGGAGCTGTAAACCTTCTATATAAGCAATTTGGCTATTTGTGCGTAGTGATTCCGCTGACAGCGCAACACGACGAGAGGAATATTCGTGCATCGGCGTACCCGGAGATGAATACTGACCGGGTTCAGATAAGGAGTTGAATAAAGACTCCGTTGCCCATTTAACATTCTCAAGTTGATCGTAAAACGCTCGGATTGGTTCTGGATCTGTTCCTGAAGTGGTTAGCAATTGTGTAAAAGGTTGCCCAAACTCCGTATGCAAGGGGCTGCTGTTTAAAGTGTGCCTGAGCGTACCTATACGCTGCTCCGCTATTAGCCGACGGTAACCAGACATAGTAGATTGTTCCAGTGACGGTGCAACACTGTCGTTAGCTGACTGATATCTTTTGTCGAAGGCGTCAGGCTTTAAGGATTCGTGTACGTACGCGAGACGAGCATCAAGTGCGGCTATATTCGCCAAGACCTCGCCTTAGCTTGTTTGATCTTCTGTTGCCTAACTTCCGGCGTGTCACCAGAATGCACGGTTAGCTGTTCTATCTTATCAGCATTAATAACAGTTCCGATGGGACCCAGTGAAGGTTTGGGTGTTTCGTGTAGAAGCCTCGGTAGGGGTGTCCTGAGCTTTCTGCAAAAACGACGTTGGGTTCCATAAAACCACTCACGCAATCACGAACAACAGAATCAAGAGTGTGCTTAGCAGAATCTTCGGAAAGGTTTGAAGTTCACCAATCAGCGAGAGCAGCTTTTGGAAATGCTCCATTTGTGTTGTCTCCACACGTAGTCTTCGCAGAGCTTCTTAAGGCATGTGCTTGTGGCGTTGAGCGAGCGCACGACATCTATTCTATCTCCCAACACCCAATGGGGAACGAGATAGGGCGTTCGGGTTATGAGAGTCGCGGGCCTGCATGCGCCAAAGGTGTCCAACCACGTTTACGGCCGCCCGCGACTCGACCGCCCTTGCACTTACCGGCCATCGGGTCGTCATGCGCCCCTTGGCGGAATCGTTGGGCTGCACCGCCAATCCCGAGTTGAGTTGCAGGGAGCTGTAGCAGAGAACTCGACCGGGAACAGCACCACCGGCAGCCCACGCGCCACAGCGCCCGAGCCCCGAGCCAGGACCCCGCCCCACGGGCAATTGATAGGCCTCAAGCCGGAGGGGGACCGGTCCGCCCTCCTAGCTCACCGTGTGGCCGAAGGACTGCTCCAGGACGGCCGGATTGAGGCTGCCCGCCTTGTGGCTCATCCCACTCTGGAGCGAGGTGATGCACACGCGCGCGGGGCTGAACAGCATTGGGTCGATGTCGTAGAAGCTATTGCCGGAGTCCTCGAAGATCTGCGCGAAGGGCTTGCCGTAGTCGCGCGAGGCGCTGCTCGGAAGGCGTTGGGCGAGATCGGCGGCCTCGGCATCGCCGCAATCCACGAACAGGTGCGTGTCCCCGCCGTAGAGTAACGCGTCGTTGGCGCGGCCCATGGCGGTCATGAAGTCGGGCGAGGGCGGCGACAACGGGGCCGTGGCCATGCCGTCCACGATCGCCGTCAAGGGAAAACCGAGGGCGTGGATCTTGTGGAGCGCGACTTCGAGCGAGCGCGCCACGACCTGCACCGCGCCGCACAGGCCGGTGGTCGGGGTCAGGATCAATGTCAGGTTCTCGGGCTCTATCCCGCAGTTGTGCGCCACCCGGTCCGCGATCTCGACGGGCGGGAGGACGCTCACCTCGAGCACCAGCACACCGGTGGTCGAGGCGTCCCGATACCCCAGCTCATCGAACAGCGGCTCATGGCTGCCCAGTGCCCGCGCCGGCCCCGAGCCCAGCGCCCGGAAGGCGCCCTTGCCCTGGCCGTGCTCCAGGCTCCAGCCGGCGTACTGGCTTCCGAGGCAGGCAATGACCGGGTCGCTGGTGAGCACATCGACGTGCAGCATCCAGTTGGCGAAGGCCGAGCCCGCCCGGATCCGCACCTGGCCGAGCCCGCCCAGGCAGATCTCCGCGATGCGCCGGCCGGCCTCTAAGCCGCCGGGGACCTTGATCCCGGCATCGATGACCTGCGTCCCGTTGGCGAGGCGCTCGACGCTGATCCGTAGCGACGGTGCCTCCGAAACCAGGGCCTCCACTAGAGGACGCGTGCGTGCGTTGACGCTCACCGGAACCGATTCGTTCGTCATGGGCAAAGCTCTTCGTGTCTTGTTGAACCCCGGATCGACCTATACGACACAGGTCACCAATCCCCTGTATTGATCCCCTCACCCTAGCCCTCTCCCGGAGGGTCCCGGAGGGAGCGGGGATCCAAGGCAGCGATTCATGGCCGGAGCCAGTTATAGTCTATGCCGCTTGCGGCCACCCGAGCACCGCGGAGAGATTGGCCCGCCGGTCGGACAAGAGGCGATCCACGACCTTTCGCTGGGCCGCCCGCGCATGCAGGGTGCAGATCGGCTCGCCGGCCTGGATGATGGTCCCGTCCGCGGGACGATCGCGTGCCCAGTCGGGCCATTGGAGTCCACCCGGGATCGCGAACGTTTCGGACGCAAAGAGCACCTCCTGCGCCGCGACCCCCCCGCGCCCCGAACGAGCCGCACGAGGCAAGCGACCCTGGCAGGCAGCGACGTGCAGTTGGAACAAGCCCGGCCCATGGTCATCGAGGTCCTCGTACAGCTCAAAGGTCGCAGTCGGGCGCGGATTGACCTCCAGCACCGAGTACCGCCCGTCCTCGTCGAGCATGAAATCGAGACCGCATAGGCCCACGAGCCCGAGCGCCGGGACCAGCGCCTGGACCGCGTCCTCGACGGTAGGGGCGGCCGGCGGCTCCGAAACGGTCACGGCCCCGGCGTAGCGGAAACGCGTCGCGCCCGTCCCGCCCTGGACCCGGATCTCGTTGTATCCGACCATCGCGGCGTGCCGCCCGTCGGCCAGGAACACGACCGAATGCGGCCGGCCGGGCACCTGGCGTTGTAGATAATGACCGGGCGGGCAGCATGCCTTGGCCGGCCGGACGTGTGCGCCGCCCGCGCCACCGATGCGCTTGCAAAGCCAGCCCCTGGCATCGAAAACCGGTCCCACGGGCGCGCCCGTGATGGTCTCGGGGTGCGGGATCCCGAGGCGCACGAGGAGTGGGAAAAAGCACGCGGGGTCCTTCGCGCGCCGTACGACCTCGGGCGGGTTGCCGAGCAGCCGGCCGACGCGGCCCATCGTTTCGAGCAGTTCGATCCGGTCCTCGAAACCGCTCCCGGCGACGATGCCGCCGATCCCCTTCCGGCCTTCGATTCTATGCAGGCGGTCGAGCAAGCGCTCCGCGGAAAACCCGGTGACGATCGAGCCGATCCGCGATACCGACCGCGACAGGGCGCAGGTATCCCCGTCGGCATAGAGGTCGAGGACATGCACCGGGAGCCCCGACCGCGCCGCCGAGCGGGCCAAGGCCCGCCCGCTCTGGGCCACGACGACGATCGGCCGATCGCAAGAGGTTCGGTCAGCCGGCGGCATACTCCCGTGCCACGGCGAATGCCTGGGTGTGATCGAGGTATACCGGTTTAGGGGCCTCGATCATCATCTGGAACAGCCGGTAATGGACCTTGTACTTCACGTTACCGATGGCGAGCGCCCCGATGCCGGCCGCCCGGGCGGGGGTCGATGGCAGTTCCTTGCCCATGTCCTGCACGCCCACGCCCTCGATCCCCGCGGGCGGCACGGCGTTGACATCGGCCGCGACCAGGAGCCGCGGCGCCTCGGCGAGTTGGGCGCGGGACAGCACCTGGGCGCCGGCCTTGGCCGCGCCGACCACCACATCGGCGTCCTGTAGCAAGGCGCGGATGGCGGCATCGCCGCTGCTGTCGGCGCCGCGCATCTCGACCCCATAACGCCTGTTGTAGGGCGCCGCCGCCTTCAGGGCGGCCTCGCTACCGCGGGTGCTCGTCAGGTACATATGGGCCCCGGCGCCGGCCCCGATCACCCCGGCGCACAGACCCACCGGACCGGTGCCGCCGAAGATGTAGATGTTGCGTCCCGCGAGGCTGCCCGCTCCCTTCTTGCGCAACCATATCTCGACGCAGGCCATGAGCGCCGCCGCGGTCGTGATGGCGCCGCTGGGATCGGCGAACACCGAGACCTCGAAGGGCGGCACCATGGCCTTGCGTGCCTCCTCCAGCATGTCGAGGGCGAGCCCGAAATCGCGACCGCCGATGAAGATCCCGGTGCGCTTCACCCCGGTCGGCCCGCGCGAGAAGATGGTGTCCTGGGTCAGCGCGTGGATGTCCTCGACCGTCACGTCCGCATAGGGGATGACCCCATCGAAATCGGCCTCGTAGGCCATGTTGACGTCGAAGGGGCTGACGTTCTTGGTGGAATTGAACATGTGCAAGAGGTAAGGGTCTTTCATGGTCTCCGTCCGCAATGGCCGCCGGGGTCGTTTCAAGGGTATGCTCCGCCGATGCCCTCACGCCGCTTTGCGCTTCATCATCACCTCGGCGCCCCGATTCTGAGCCGTGCACGCGAGGAAAGTGAGTGAGTCCGCCCATCTCGGGCGCGCCGCGCGCACCAGGCGCTCGGCCTGTGCCGGGTCCTCACAGAGCGCGAAGCCCGTGGGACCCCAGGAGCTTTGCCCGACGCCCGTGACCCCCTGCGCGCGCAGCCAACCAAGGGCCTCGGCGACCACGGGACTCGTGTAGCGCCCGCCTTGCAGGCTCGCGAAGTGATCCCCGACCGTGTCCTGGATAGCGGCGACCCCTGCGCTGAAGGGCACGAAATCCCGTTCCATGAGCGCCGGCAGGACCTGCATCACCAAGAGCCGGCACAACCGCCCGGCGGTCTCTTGTGTCATGGGCGCGAGGCGCTTGAAGGCTGCCGACTCGGCTGCGCCGTTCAGTCCTCGGCGCGCGCGATCCAGGATCACGATCACGCGCCAGTCCTCCGGAAACGGCATCTGGGCGATCACCGGCGGGATCGCGGTTCGCTCGCTATGCCCCCCGTCGACCACGAACCCGCCCGAGTCGAAGGCCCCGATCCCGATCCCCGAGCGCAGCCCGCGGCGCGTCGCCTGGGCCAGTTCCGGAAGATGACATTCGCGCTCGAAGAGGCGCGCCAGCGCCGCGCCCACGGCCAGCGAGAGTTGCGTTCCCGATCCCAGTCCGGCGTGCTCGGGGATGGCCTCATGGACCTGGATCCGCACCCCGTGCGCGATCCCGAGCGCCTCCAGGAGCGCCTCTGCGGAACGCGCGGCGCGCTCCGACGAGGGTCCTTCGGCGGAAATGCCCTTGGCGCGCTGCACCGAAAGCCGCGTCTGTACCTCGGAGAGCGCGAGGCCGAGCCCGCCGAAGCGCCGGCCCAAGTCGCCGCTCATGTCGAGGAAGCCCATGTGCAGTCGCGCCGGGGCGGCGATCGTGATCGTCGCCTCATGCTCCGGGCGCGTGAATTGAGGATCCAGTGCCACCACCTGGGGGTCGGTCGACGCTTATAGTTCTAGGGACGCGATGACACGCATGATAGATCATGCGGCCACCGCATGATACCGGATGGGCCCTATCCGGAATGAGCCCTCGCGCGCGGCCGTCGACGGGGCTCATGGCATGTTACACTTGTACTATTTCGCGAGCGCCGAATCTGTCCGGGCCGATAGGTCCGAGCCGATGGAGCCGAGAAGGGGCGCCGCAGGTGGAAGAATGCATCCGTGGTTGAAACGATGATCCTGATCCCGGGCCGGTCGAACAAACAGGGCACGTCCCTGAATGCCGGCAAGCTCAAGGACGAATACCGGGAGGTCACCTCCACCGTCGAGATGAACCAGGACGACATGGCGCGTCTCTGTCTCAAGGACGGCGACGCCGTCCGGCTCAGCAACGCCCAGGGCGAGGCCATAGTCCGCTGCAAGGGTAAGAAGCCGACCGACTTGCCTTCCGGGATGCTGTTCATCGCCTACGGGCCGCCCTCGAGTCAGCTCATGGGTGGCGATACGGCCGGGAGCGGCATGCCCATTTCCAAAAACTTCGAGGTGCAGGTGGAACGCGTGGATGTGCCTTGAGCCGTCGAAACCCCTGAAACCTACGAGGACTGGATCATGAGTGAGCCCGCCATCGGTCAAAACATCCGCGTCGTGGAGCACGCCACCTGCACCTTTTGCGGCTGCGTCTGCGACGACATGGATCTCACCGTCGACCTGGACGCCAAGCGCATCACCAAGGCCAAGAACGCCTGTACCCTGGGCCGCGCCTGGTTCGCCGAGCACACCATCGAAGACAAACCGCCGGCCAAGATCGACGGCCGGCCCGCGACCACCGTCGAGGCCATCGAGGCCGCCGCCCAGATCCTGGCCAAGGCCCGGCTGCCGATCATCTACGGCCTCTCCGACACGACCTGCGAGGCCCAGCGCCAGGCGGTCGCCATCGCCGATCTGATGCACGGGAACATCGACACCACGACCTCGGTCTGCCACGGCCCCTCGGGCATCGCCTTCCAGGGCGTGGGCGAAAGCACCGCCACCTTGGGCGAGATCAAGAACCGCGCGGACCTCGTGATGTACTGGGGTGGCAATCCGGCCGAATCCCACCCGAGGCACTTCACGCGCTATGCCGTGACCCCGAAGGGCATGTACATCCCGAATGGGCGCAAGGACCGTTACGTCGTCCTCGCCGATGTGCGCCGCACCCCGAGCGCCCCGGTCGCGGACCTCTTCCTCCAAGTCAAGCCGGGCCGGGACTTCGAGCTGCTGTGGGCCCTGCGCGCCTTGGTAAAGGGCCGCAAGATCGACGCGTCGATCGAAGAGAGCACCGGCATACCGCTCGCGACCTTGGAGAACCTGGTCGAGCGCATGAAGAGCTGTCGCTACGGGGTGCTGTTCTTCGGCATGGGGCTCACCATGACCCGCGGCCGGCACTTCAACTCGGGCGCCATCTTGGCGCTCGCGACCGATCTCAACGAGTACACGCACTTCGTCGCCAAGCCCGTACGCGGTCACGGCAACGTCACGGGCGCCGACAACGTCGTGTCCTGGCAGACGGGTTATCCCTTCGGCGTGAATTTCAGCCGCGGCTATCCGCGCTTCAACCCAGGGGAATTCACGACCGTGGATCTCCTATCGCGCGGCGAGGCCGATGCCGCCCTCATCATCGCCAGCGATCCGGGCTCGAACTTCCCCAAACCGGCCATCGAGCACCTGAAGCGCATCCCGGTCATCGTGCTCGACGCCAAGGACACCGACACGACCGAGCTCGCGCGCGTCGCCTTTCGGACCGCAACCTACGGCATCAACACCACGGGGACGGTGTACCGCATGGACGATGTGCCCATCACCCTGCGCCCGGCCTTCGATTCGCCGTTCCCGGGCGATGAAGAAGTCTTGACGGCCCTCAAAGACCGGTTACGCGAGCTCTTGAACGAGAAGCGCGGCGCCGCCCTGCGCAAGGCCGCCTAAGCCATACATACCGGACGGACCATGGGATCGGCGCTCCGCATCACCAACGGGCGCGTCTACGACCCCGCGAACGGGGTCGACGGGTGCGTCCAGGACCTCTGTATCCAGGATGCTAAGATCGTGGCCGAGGTGCCCGCCGATGCCCGGAGGATCGACGCCACGGGGATGGTCGTGATGCCGGGTGGCGTGGACATCCACTGCCACATCGCCGGCCCCAAGGTCAACCTGGCGCGCAAGCTCCAACCCGAAGACAAGCGCCTGGACGTCGTCCCGAGCACACCGTACACACGCTCCGGCAGCGGCGGGATCATTCCCTCGACCTTCGCGACCGGCTATCGCTATGCCGCGATGGGCTACACGACCGCGATGGAGGCGGCGGTGACGCCCATCGGCGCGCGGCACGTGCTCGAAGAGCTCCACGACACCCCGATCATCGACAAGGGCTTCTATGTGCTCCTCGGGAACAACGTGTTCCTGTACCGCTTGCTCAAGGAGGGCCGGCGCGAGGAGTTCCGCGAGGCCGTGGCCTGGTGGGTCAACGCCACCAAGGCCTACACGGTCAAGCTAGTCAACGCAGGCAGCGACGCGCTGTGGAAAGGCCGGCGCAACGCCAACATCACCGATCTGAACGAGAACATCGATCAATTCGACCTCACCCCCATCGAGGTCATCCGTGCCTTCATCGAGACGGTCAACGACCTCGGCCTCCCCCATCCCGCGCACATCCATTGCAATAACCTGGGGCATTCCGGCAACGCCACGACCACCCTCGACACCATGCGCGCCGCCGAGGGCCGCCGGGTCCATATCGCCCATGTCCAGTTCCACAGCTACGGGGGCGAGCCGGGCAAGAACCCGACCTCGCGCGGGCCGGAGATCGCGGACTACATCAACAACCACCCGAACATCACGGCCGATGTGGGTCAGGTCATGTTCGGCAAGGCCACGGCCATGACCGCGGACGCGCCGCTCGCCTATCTCTTGAAGGGCGTATCCGGCAATAAATGGGTCAATGCCGACACCGAGAACGAGAGCGGGTGCGGGATCGTGCCGTTCACCTACCAGGAGAAGGTCTATGTCCATGCGCTCCAGTGGGCGATCGGGCTCGAGCTGTTCCTGCTTTCGAAGGACCCCTGGCGCATCCTGCTCTCGACCGATCACCCGAACGGCGGCTCCTTCACGATGTACCCGAGGCTCATTCGGCTGCTCATGGACCGCGAGTTTCGCAACGACCAGATCCGTAAGGTCAACCAGAAGGCCATCCGCAACACGATCCTGGGGGATAACCTGGATCGGGAGTACACCCTCTCCGAGATCGCGATCATCACCCGCGCCGGCCCGGCGCGGGCGCTGGGTCTCAAGGACAAGGGGCATCTGGGCGTCGGCGCGGACGCCGACATCACCCTTTACGAGGACGACCCGGACAAGGAGAAGATGTTCAGCACACCGCGCTATGTCATCAAGGACGGCAAGCTCATCATCGAGGACCACGAGTTCCGGGCCGACCACGACGGGCGGGTCCTGCACGCGACGCCGGCCTACGACCCCGACATCGAGAAGGCCATCCGGCCGTTCTTCGAGGACTATTACAGCATCCGGTTTGACAACTACGCCGTCTCGGACCGTTATCTACACCACCATCAGGTGATCCCTGGCCAAGTGATCCCGGCAGTACAACAACAATAAGAATGCGCGTCGAGAACGCCGAGGTCGTCGATACCTTCGCCGAAGCCTTCGCCATGTGGGGCTCGCGGGTCATCATCACCGCGTATAGCCCGGCCTGGGCGATGGCGGCGGCGCGCGCCATGACCGGATTCGCCACCTCCGTCATCGGTTGCAAGTGCGAGGCGGGCATCGAGCGCGAGCTGTTTCCTTCCGAGACCCCGGACGGGCGACCGGGGGTGAGCGTGCTGCTGTTCTCGATGAGCGCCGATTCGGTGGGCAAGCGCCTCTTGGAGAGGGTCGGTCAGTGCGTCATGACGTGTCCAACCAGCGCCTGCTTCAACGGCTTGGAAGGAGAACAGAAGGCGGTCGTGGGCGGCAAGCTGCGTTATTTCGGTGACGGCTATCAGATCGCCAAGTTTCTCGACGGCCGGCGCTATTGGCGTATCCCGGTGATGGACGGGGAGTTTGTGGTCGAGGACCGCTTCGGCGTGCAGCCGTCCGTGGGCGGGGGCAACCTCTTGATCCTGGGCCCGGACCTTCCCGTGACCTTGGGTGCCGCCGAGGCGGCCGTGGGCGCAATGCGTGCGGTGCCCGGCGTGATCCTGCCCTTCCCGGACGGCGTCGTGCGCAGCGGCAGCAAACCCGGATCGAAGTACAAGGGCCTGCCGGCATCCACCAACGACGCCTATTGCCCGACCTTGCGCGCCTTCGCGCCGACCACCGAGGTGATCCCAGAGGCTGGGTGCGTCTTGGAAATCGTGATCGACGGGTTGGAGCTGGAAGGCGTGAGCGAGGCCATGCGGGTCGGGATCGCCGCCGCCGCCGCGCACGGCGCGCTGCGCATCACGGCCGGGAACTACGGCGGCAGCCTGGGCCAATACCAGATCGGCCTGCACAGTCTCCTGGCGGCGTAGGTCGAGTCCCGTGCAGCTCACCTTCCATCATAGCCCCGAGGTGCCCATGGAGGCCGAGGTAATCACCCCGGAGAAGCTCACCGGTTTGAGCGAGGCGGAGGTCTCGGCGCTGCCGCTCCAGTACGGCAACGAGCGGGTTCCGCTCGGGGAGTACTTCCGGGTCAGCGGGCGCTACGAGGGCGAGATCCGGGTCGAGGGCGACCTCTCGAGGGTCAAGATGATCGGCTCGGGCATGAGCGCGGGCCGGATCGTCGTCAACGGCGATGTCGGCATGCACCTGGGCACCGGGATGTCGGGCGGCGAGATCGTCGTCACGGGTAGCGCGGGCGACTGGGTCGCGCCGGACCAGAGCGGCGGGCGCATCACCATCCACGGCAACGCCGGCCACCTGGTCGGCAGCGCCTACCGCGGCAGCACGGTCGGGATGCGCGGCGGCGAGATCCTGATCCACGGCAACGCCGGCAACGAGGTCGGGAACGCGATGCGCCGGGGCCTCATCGCGATCGGAGGAGACTGCGGCGACTTCGGCGGCGTCAACATGCTCGCCGGCACCCTCATCGTGCTCGGCCGACTCGGCTTGCGCTGCGGCGCCAGCATGAAGCGCGGCTCGATCGTCTCCATGCAACCCGCGCCACTGCTCCCGACCTTCGGCTACGCGTGCCGGTATGAGCCTCTCTATCTGCGCCTGTATCTCCTGCACCTCAAGCGCCTGGGGATGGCCGTCGGTGAGGCTCACATCGCAGGCCCCTACCGGCGCTACAGCGGGGACGCCATCGAAACCAACCGCGGCGAGATCTTGCTCCTGGACGCCTGACGGATCGCTGAACCACGCCTTGTCCTCCCTCTCCCTCCGGGACCCTCCGGGAGAGGGTTGGGGTGAGGGGATCCCCGCATTAGAAAACCATAAGAGGAGAGAGCCATGACCACCATCGTAACGGACAACTGCCTGCTTTGCCGGTTTACCGACTGCGTGACCGTGTGCCCGGTCAACTGCTTCCACGGCGACGACGAGATGCTCTACATCGACCCCGAGGTGTGCATCGACTGCAGCGCCTGCGTTCCCGAGTGCCCGGTGCACGCCATCTACGAGGGCGAAGACATCCCGGACGACAAGAAGGAGTGGATCCAGATCAACGCCGAGCGCGCCCCCAACCTTCCCGAAATCGACGGCAAGCAGGATCCGCTACCGACTGCCGAAGCGCGCAAGGCGGAGTTGGGGTACTGAGGGAACCGGTGTCGGCCGGCGATCAACGATCAATATGAGCACCTTAGGTTCCGAACAAAACCCCCTTCGAGTGGCCGTCGTCGGCAGCGGCCCGAGCGGCTTCTATGCCACCGAGGCCTTGATCAAATCCGGCAAGACGGTCCGCATCGACATGCTGGAGCGGCTCCCGGTCCCCTTCGGCCTGGTGCGCAGCGGGGTCGCGCCCGATCACCCCAAGCTCAAACAGGTGATCCTCGTCTACGACAAGATCGCGCGTTCTCCCGAGTTCCGCTTTCTCGCTAACGTCACCGTGGGCCGCGATGTCACCCTCGACGAGCTGCGCGCCCACTACCACGCGGTCTTGTTCACCTGTGGGGCCGAGACCGATCGGCGGTTGGGTGTGCCGGGGGAGGAGCTGGCCGGGAGCCACACGGCCACGGAGTTCGTCGGCTGGTACAACGGCCATCCCGACTATCGCGACCGGGTATTCGATCTCTCTCAAGAGGTGGCCGTCATCATCGGTCAGGGCAATGTCGCGGCCGACGTGGCGCGCATCCTGGCCAAGACCGTGGGCGAGCTGAAACACACCGATATCGCCGAGCACGCCCTGGACGCCCTGGCAGAGAGCCGGGTGCGCGAGATCCACGTGATTGGCCGGCGCGGCCCCGCGCAGGCCAAGTTCACCAATCGCGAGTTGCGTGAGCTGGGCGAGCTCGACGACTGCGATGGCGTCGCCGAGGCCCGCGACCTGGAGCTGAACCCTGAAAGCCTCGCGGAGATCTCGGACAAGGACAACGTCGTGAGCGCCAAGAACGTCGAGATCTTCCGCAGCTTCACCGCTCCCGCGAGCGGCAAGGTTCGGCGCCTCATCTGCCACTTCTTGAAGAGCCCAGTGCGGTTGCTCGGCGAAGGAAGGCTGCAGGGCCTGGTCCTGGAGCGCAACCGGCTGCAAGGGGCGCCCTTCCAGCAAGCGGCGCGCGGCACCGGCGAGACCGAGGAACTACCCTGCGGGATCCTGTTCCGTAGCATCGGCTACAAGGGCGTGCCCTTGGCCGGCGTGCCCTTCGACGAGCGCCGCGCCGTGATCCCGAACCGGTCGGGCCGTGTCCAGGACGCCAACGGGTCCGTCGTCCCCCAAGTCTACTGCGCCGGCTGGATCAAACGCGGCCCCACCGGGATCATCGGCACCAACCGCGCGTGCAGCGTGGACACCGTCGGCTCCCTGCTGGCCGATCTCCCCAACCTCGACCCGGCGCCCAAGGCCGGTGCGGAGGCCCTCTACCCCCTCTTCGAAACGCGAGCGGTGCGGGTGCTGTCCTATCCCGAGTGGCTCCAGCTCGACAGCGCCGAGGTCGAGCGCGGCAAACCCAAGGGCAAACCCCGCGAGAAGTTCACCCGCATCGAGGAGATGCTCGCCGTACTTGGCTAGTTCGGAGTCACGACCGCGGTTTCGCACTCGCGACGGACCCCGCCGAGGTGCTCGTAAAGTTTAGCCCGAATCGGCTAAGTCGGGTTAGTTGAGGTGATGGTGATCGGGGGTGCCGCGATCTATGCCGGGGCCTTGCCGCTGTGCGAGCGGATCTACCTCACCGAAATACACGCCGAGATCAGCGGCGACACCTGGTTTGTCGGCTATGACGCGGGCGAATGGCGCGAGCGCGACAGGATCGATCACCCGCCCGACCCCGCCAACCGCTATCCCTATAGCTTCGTGGTCCTGGAACGCGCGGGCCGGGGGCGTGGCTGTGACGGCGGCGGGGTGGCCCGCAACAGTGGGGCGCGGTCAGCTACGGACCGAACCTGAAAGTCAATTCCAAAGCCGGGATGAAGACACACGGGTACGGGCGTCCGCCCGTACCCGTGTGACCTGAGGCCCTGGCTAGAGCACCATGGTATCGTGCGCGCTATTGAGTGCGGCGATGGCGAGTCGTATCAAAGCATCCCTCCGGACATTAGACGCGGTGTCGCCTGCTCGATCCAAGAGGCGTCTCGCTTCCCGCAGTGCCGCCGCGGCACCAGGGTGCAGGCCCTTCTCGAGCAGCACCCGAATGCCGTCCGTGGTATCCGCGATCGCCAAGCGCAACGGCGGCCTGGCGCTGGCCAGCGGCGTTCTCCCCAGGGCGGTCTGCGCGAGCTCCGAGGCCGAACGCACGTTCCCATCCGCATTGATGACCCTGAGGAAGGTCGCGACCGCCGTGACCTGCGCGGGGCTCATCTGGATCTGCCCGCTTATCGCCCGCTGGTTGCACGGATTATTGTTGAATTCGCGTCTATTATAATGCTCGACCGCTTCTTCTATGGTTTTGGCTACGTGGTTATGAAATAGCGGCGTGGTATCGGCCGCCTCGACCAATACCACCGAGTTGAAGCGCCCGTCGCCGAGGCTTTCAATGCCCACGCTGTTCACGTCGCACGTGTTAGGGGCAACGCCGAAACCACCATCTCGGGGGATCCCGGGGGCAAGGGTCGGTGAATCCGCGCGGTCCTCGATCCCGGTGTTGAAGTTGCGGTTCTCGTCATTCGGGGTGTTGAGGGCCCCGGCGTTTCGATGGCAGGTGGCGCACTTACCGCCCGGGAGCGTGGGGTCACCGCCGCTGGTCCCGTCTCGGAAGATGAGCCGCCCTTGATCGGCTTCGTTCGGGCCCACCAGATCCGGGTCCGCCAGCACCAAGGTGTCGAGGTTGAGATCGTCCTGGCGGCCGGTCGACAACTGGAAGGCCTCCATCGCATCGAGCTGCTCGGGTGTCGGGAGCTGGAAGTCGGTACCCGGGACCCGATTTAGGCTCCTGGTGAAGTGCTGCGTGACCGCCCCCATGGCGAAGTCCCGTAAGGTCCCGCCCGGCGAGCCATCGCCGGACCAGCCGGTCATCTCCGGCGGCGCCCCTGGGAGGTTGGTCGGCTGCGTGAGGGAGTGGGTCAATGCCAAGGTGTGAGGCACGCCGCGCATGACGAACTTCTTGGTCGGGTCCTCGAGCCCATCGACGTTTTCCAGGATGAGGCCGAACCTCCGCATCAGGCGGGGTTTTTCGAGGTCCTTCAGCGCCGGGTTGAATTCCGCCACGAACAGCGGATCGCGGGGCGGCAGCGTGGCGATGAACGCGGGGTCGATCGTGAGGTTGTTCTCCGCGCGGTGACAGGTGCCGCAGGTGCGGCCGTTACCGCCGAAGGTCTCCCCGAAGAACAGGCGCTCGCCCTCGGCGATCAGGGCTTCCAAGTCCGGTGTGGTCTGGGCATAGGCGGGTGCCGGGATCAGCATCTGGAAGGGCGCCTTGGCAAGCGCCATGAGTGGCCCGGTTCCCCGCGCCGCCCTATCTACGCTGGCGCGTTCCTCTCCGTAGTACAGCCTCTGGAACAGGGTCGGCGTACCGTAGAGCCAACCCGCGTCGCTGGCCGTGCCGTTGGCCTCGGCCACGACCACCAGATCGAGCTTGAAGCCCTTGACGATGTCGGCTTCGAGGACGGTACCGAGAGAGGCCTTGCCGGCCTCGGGGCGCAATCGACCGACACGCAAGAACCCATCTCCTCCTTCCGGTTTCACGCTGGCCTTGGGTCCTGGCCGATTATCCACCAACCAAACGTCGAAACCCTTGCCCTCGGGAAGTCCGGAGACCTCGACCGTGAGGCTGCCGTCTTTGAGGTCCAGCGTAGCCGTTCCCTTGGCACGGGAGAACTGCGATGAGAGACCCTTGGAATACGCCGGCGCCAGCATCTTGGCGCGATCTCGGGGCCGTTGTGCCAGGATCCTGACGATCTTGCGCCGGGCGGGGCCCCCTGGAGGGGGGTGATCGGGGGATGGGCTAAGGGCTCGACAACCGGGAAACGCGCCGCCGTGGACACGACGGTCCATCACCCCGCCAGGGTCGCGGGCCCTTGCGGGGGGTCAGCGATCACTACCCTGCTGCGCCGCACCATTACAGGGACCCTCGCCCTGCCATGGCGCAGTCGCTGCACCTGGGCCTCTCCGAGGTTGTTCCGTTAGCACCTGAAATCAAATAGATAATCATTAGGGGTGGGCGGTCCCAGGCTTGGTCCAGGGCTTGCTCAAACTGGTGGTGCAAGCACCCGTGGAGTAACGCGATGAACAGTGCCATCGAGCTCATTCTGGTCACACTCTTGGCTTCCCTCGTAGCGCAGCCGGCGGTGAGGGCGGCGCCCCTCAGCGCTGGATCTGAGCGGGGCGATCGTGGCCAGCGGGATCGATGACCCTCTCGGTTCCGAGCCAACGACCTCCACCACCCTTAACCCCGCACCCGCGGGGTTTTTTTATGTTCGGGCACGGGTTTTCGCCGTCGTATTCCGAACTGCGGCTTTTTTTCGGCGGACGACACGCTGCGCGAGCACATGGCCCGCCACGACGATGCACGCGACCTGCTGTGCGCCCTCTACCGGATCGAGCTCGATCTCTTGCCCAATCCAGAGCGGAAGGTACTCACCGGCACGGGACAAGCCCTTGACCATTCGGAGCCCCAGCCGCAGGGCGGGCGGGGCTCCCTCCAGGGTGCATCCCAATCGGCGACCCCGACATCGATCGGCCGCATCTCGACCCCATGGCGCCGGGCGTCCTGCACGAGCTGGGCGGGGGCATAGAAGCCCATGGGCCGGCTGTTGAGAAGGGCGCAGCTGAGGCCGCGGGCCAGAGATCACCACCGCCGGAACTATCCCGGCGTGTCGGCTTGCCCTCCCGGACCACCCAACCACCGGCCGGTCCGTCCGACGCAACCGCTCCTGTTGCCAAGACCCATTGAATTTCCTATCCTTTATCCTTAGGCGCCATCTGAGGAAGAAGGGCTCCGGGGAGTTTGTCCTCCCAGAAGTCGGGGTGAAGCTCCAGAGCGCGCGGGGGCCTGCAACCAAGGCCGGCAAGGGGTCATCCACTTACCGGCGAGGAAATGCTGATCAAGGCCAAGCCCGCCACTGTGAAGCTAAGGGCCGTACCCCTCAAGGCGCTTAGGTGCAATCCAACTAACCCAGCTACCGCCTTCGAGGAACCCATGAAAAATGTCGAGATGCATGTCGAGGGGAATATTCTGACTATCCAGATCGATCTCTCCAAAGAATACGGTCCCTCTTCCTCGGGCAAGACCATCATCATCGCCTCTACGGAGGGGAACGTGCCTGTCCCTGAACGCGAGGAGAAGATCGGGTTAAACGTCTACCGTAAAAAGTAAGTATCGGTCTACGGTCAAGGGCGGGCGAGAAACGAACGCTTCAAAGCCGCATGGCCTGGCCAAGAGGGGACCGATCAAAATGCCGGGTTTTTGCTTTACACGGGCGTGCAAAAGCACCCCTGGTGCTTCGCGTCGTGCGAGCGGCCTAGCCAATAGCCGACGCCGGCCCATACCGCTGCCAGGGCCGCGCCGACGAGCGCGGCGAGCCAGGCGCCGAAGCCGAGTGCGTCGATTCCGGCTTTGACCCAGGCGCTGACCGCGTCGCCGCCGCGATAGACCGCCGTGTCGATGACGTTCTTCGCCTTGTATTTGGTTTCCGCATCGACGACGGTGAACAGCATTTCCCGGCCTGGCCTGACCAGCGCGTACTCTCCGACCCGGCGAAACACCATCACCGCCGCGAGCACGCCGAACACCGGCATGAAGGCGAGGCAGAGCAGTCCGCCGGTGATCACGACGGGCACCGCCGTTAACAGTACGGTGACGCCACGACGCGCGGCCAGACGGCCAGTGAGGAAGATCTGCGTGAAAATGGTGAGCGCTTGCACCACCGCGTCCAGTGCGCTGAACACCTGGGTCTGGCGCACGCGATCCGGAAAGGTCTCCGCGACCAGGCGCGCCTGTTCGAAATACAGGAAGGTGCTGGCGGTCGCGAGCAGCACGACGAAGGCGCTGATGCCCAGCAGGTACGGCGAACGCGCGATGCGCGACAAGCCGGCGAAGATACCCCCGCCAATCGGCAGCTCGGGATCCTCGGTGCCCGATCCCATTCCGGCGCCGGCGCGTGCACGCCAGCGCAGCAGAATGCCGACACCGAGCAAGCAGAGGCCCAGAAGTCCGGCGGCGAGCAGGCCCAGCCCTGCATGACCGATGATCCCGACCAGCAGGCCCGCGAGCATCGGGCCGAGGAGTCCGCCGGCACTGGCGCCGGCCGCGATCAAGGCGAACAGGCGCCGAGCCTGCGCCGGCCGGAATACGTCCGCCATCAGGCTCCAGGCGACCGAGATGACGCAGAGGTTGAACACCGACAACCAGACATAGAACACGCGCGCCAGCCAGACGCAATCAGGATGGGCGCGGAAACCCGCGGTGAAGGCCAGCAGATTGGCGATGAAGAATGCGTAGACCCAGGGAATGAGCCGCGCGCGCGGCACGGCCGCGCTGAGCGCGCCGTAGGCCGGCACCGCCAGCAGCATCGTCACAAAGGTCGCGGTGAACAGCCATTGCAGGTTCTGCACGCCGCCGGTGATACCCATGGTTTCGCGCAGGGGCCGCAGCATGGAGTATCCGGCGAACAGGCAGAAGAACACGCCGAAGCCAGCAACGACGGCCGACAGCTCGCCACGATCGGCTTTGAGCAGGCGATGCAGAAGTTCCGTAGGCGGCGAATACCGGCGTCTCGGATCATCCGCATCCTGAGCCACCCTCAGGACACCAGTGCCGCGATCCGATCCTGATACTGGGCATCGGCGGCCGCGCCCACGCCGGCGCCGAGATTGTCGAGCATGTGCCGGGCCTTGGAAGTCGCCGGGATGACCGCGGTCACCGCGGGATCCGCCAGCACGAATTTAAGGAACAGCTGGCCCCAGGATCGGCAATCGATCTCGGCGGCCCAGGCGGGGACTTCCCGCCCATGCACCGCATCGAACAGCCGGCCGTCCTCGAAGGCACGATTGACCAGCACGGCGACGCCGCGCTCCTTGCACAGCGGCAGTAGCCGCTTTTCGGCGGAGCGCGTTGCCGCGGAGTAGTTCACCTGGACGAAATCGATGCGCTCGGCCTCGACGATCCGGGCGAGCTCGTCGTGGGCGTGATCCAGATAATGCGTGACGCCGACGTAGCGTATCCGCCCGGCCTGCTTCAGCTCGCGCAGGAACGCCAGGTTCTCGCGCCAGTCGACCAGGTTATGCACCTGCAGGAGATCGACCTTGTCGCTGCGCAGGTCTGCCAGCGAACCGTTCCACTGCGCGTGCGCCCCCGCGCCTGCGTTCACGGAAATCTTGGTGGCGAGGAAGGCGCGTTGGCGCCAATCGCCCTGCTGCAGCAGATCGCCGGTCACGGTCTCTGCGCGGCCGTAGCTGGGCGCGGTATCGATGAGGCTACCGCCGCCATCGAACAGCAGGCGCAGCACCTCGAAGAGCGGCGCGCGCTCGGCCTCCGTGGCGCCGACGTCGAAGGTGCCCGACGTGCCCATGCCGATCACCGGCAGCTGTTCGCCGCTACTAGGGATCGCACGCTTCTGCATCCCCGCTGGCGCGACCGACGGGCTCTCTGCCGCCCGACCGTTCGCAACCGCCGCGAAGGCGGCCGCGCCGATCGCACCGATGAATTCACGCCGGTTCATCCGAAAGCTGATCATATGTCCTCCTCCGCCGATCCAGGAATTGCTTACTTCGATGCTGCTCGGCCCCAGTGGTTCCGACCGCCCTCGCTCGCCGTTCCAATTACTGCTGCCATGCTCGGCCTGGAATGGGGGACTTTTGGGCCCTTCATCGGCTGGAGTGGCCCTGTTGCGGGGCGTTTTGGGGTCTCGGGCGAGCGAGGGGCAAAGGGAGTGGTTCGCTCATGGAGCTGAGCCGGATGGGAGAGGACTTCGACCCGAGAACAGCTCCGCCCTAACTTCCGGCGGGACCCAGAGGCCCTGCAGACGGCGCGGTGGTCCGATGTCGCGGAACAGCAGATCACCGTTGCCGAGTAGTTTCTCCGCGCCGCTCGTCTCCAGCAGCATGCGCGATTCGATCGCCTTCTGCATCTTCAGGCCCACGCGGCAAGGCATGTTACTGTCGAGCGCGCCCTTGATGATCTCGCGGCTTGGTTGCTGGGTGGCGACGATCAAGTGGATGCCGCTGGCGCGTGCCTTCTGCCCAAGGCGCAGAATTCGCTCTTCAACCGCCTTGCGTTCCTGCCGCCCGCGGCTCACCAGATCGGCATACTCGTCACAGACACAAACGATGCGCGGTACCGGGTGGCGCGTGCGGCGGATCAGTTCCGCCAGGTTGTCGGCTTGGACGGCCTGCATCCGCCGATAGCGCTTTTCCATTTCCTCTATTAGATCGTCGAGCACTTCCGTCACGTCGCGTTCGTCGGGGAATACGAGCGAGCTCCCGTCCCGCAGAAACGGCGAACATGCCAACTCCGAGAACGCCTGCCGCTTGGGATCAATCAATACTAACCGGAGCGTCTCGGGGGTGTTCGTCAGCAAGAGCCCTGACAGCGCCGCGCGGAGCCATTCGCTCTTGCCGCTCCCGGTCGTGCCGGCCACCAGGACGTGTGCATGAAGCGCCTCGGCCAAGTCTGCGCAGTGCAGCCGGTTCTCCAGATCGACGCCGATCGGGACGCGGGCATTACCCAGTAACGGATCGCACCGGGGCAACTGGTCGCGGAATTGCGGCAAGGTGAGCGCTTGCCGGTCGGGTCGCTGTAGATCCACGACAAGCTGACCGCGGTCCAGCGTAATGAAGGGCGGCGCGTCGAGCTTCAGCCGGGCCTGGACTTCTATTGCCGTCCTCTGCACCTTGGCAATCTTTACGCCCCGCCTCGGCTCCAAAGGGAAACGCAGGAAGGCCGGCCCCGCAATGACCGTCCCACTCAGGGTTGCCGGCGCGCCGAATTCCTCGAAGACTTTCAGCAACTGGCGTGCGAGATCCGCATAACGGTCGTCCGTTGGTACCGATGGTCGGGTTTTGTCAACGGCCGCGGGCCGTTGCACGTCAGGCAGAACACCCGCCAAGCGGCCGATCAGGGCCTTGAGCCGCGGTAGTGCCGGCGCTAAATCCTTAGGCGAGAAGACGCGTACCTGCCGCCGCGGCGTGAAGCTCACCACCGCCAGAGAACCTTCTTGCGACCTGCGCTCACGTTTGGCCGACAGCATGAGGTAGTAAAGGCACGCCTGCCCCACATCAGCCTCCGGCTGACCCCGGCCGAGCTTCAGCTCGACGACGCACCATGGCGCCTGTTGGGGCCGGCAGAAGACGGCGTCCGCGTGCCCACTGACACGCACGGCGTCGGTCCATCCGGGCTCGTGGTGCTCCCAGGATAGCGCTTCCTCGCTGACGATGTGCAGGCGCTCGCGGCCTCGCGCCGCCGCCTCAAGGCGTATCGCCGCAAGCCAATGGCATAGGTCATCCATGGCTTCCCAGAAACCCATCAGCTCTTCGGTTGAATCGGCGAGATGCGAGTGATGGCGGGGAAGGCGCGGACCGATCAGGCGACGAAAAGCGTGGTGCTTGAGCGCCTCGGCCTGCTCCGCAACGTCCCCGCCTGTTTCGGCGAGAGCGGTTTCCAGCGAGTAGCGCGGGTCGGCGCCGAGAAGTGCCGAGAACGACTGGTGGAACCAGGTGCCCAACAGAGAGATGGAAGGCTTACCACTTCCCGCGCCGCCCGGGCCGCCGGCGGCACGATAGAGCTCCTCACGCACCTCGCGGACGCTGATCAACCGCGTCATGACTGCTCCTCGGCGGTGAGTTCCTCGGGGACATAGCGGTAGACGACTGGCGGGGCGCCCTCCAGCAAACGGAACTGCTCCGGGAACCGCCGCGCGCAACCGGCCAGCCGGGCTTCGCTTTCGCCTAGTTTGGCCGCCGCGTCTACCAGTTTCGCAATGAGACGTTCTTCCAGGAACTCCAATAGTGCTTGACGCAGCCACAGGTCCGGATCGCTCGCCGCCGATGGCGTGGTGCCGAGGAGCTCCTCCGCCAGCTCGCGCAATTCCGGACTCAAGTGCGCGCTTAACCAGTCGCGAACGGCATCGGGCGCGAGCGTCTCCCCGCGGCAGTGGAGATCGCCCGCCTGGGCCTCGGCCAGCATTTCCCGTAATACGGCCAGCACCGCAAATGCCTCCTCACTGGGTTGTAGGAAGCGAGCGCCCGCGCGGGTCAGTTCATCAAGGTACTGCTTCGTCCGCTGCGCCGTCTTAGGAAGCGGCAGCCTGGGGTGCCGCACCAACACGAGGCTCGACGCCGAAAGCCGCTGACCCGCGCCCTTCAAGCGCCGCAAACGCCCCGCCAGACTCGTCATGTTGCGGTGATTGCAGAGGCTGATGTGCAGGGTCCGCCCGTCGCCCGCGAAGCTGAGCTCCACATCGGCCGCGGGGGGATCTGCACGCTGCCAAGCGCTGCCGGAGAGTCGCAAAGCGTCCGGTAGAGCGGTGTGGAGGATACCGTCGGCGTCCGTCTCGGTACCCTCTTGCAGTTGCTTCTCACGACGTTCCGTCCAGATGCGTTCAAGGAACTCGCCCGTGGTCTCCATAGGCGCCGCAGCTCCCCTGGCTCGTTCGTAGAGATCACGGCAGTGCGTGATGAGCCGTCGCGCCGGACAGCCGTCCAGTCGGATGAGGGTCTGAAGGTCCTTCTCGTCCAACGGCCATAATGGGGACTCGTGTTTCTTTCGCAGCTCCGCAAGTTCCGCGACGGCGTCCAGCCGCTGCCGGACGAGTGCCTGCGCCTGGTCGAGGTTCAGCGGCTTGAGCTCGGAGCGCGTCTTGAAGACCCGGTCTCGGTCTGCGCCATAAACATAGTCGATGAGCTCGTTAAAATGCGCCGTCTGGATGCACGAGATCAGCGCCAGATGATCCGCGTGGTCGTGTAGCCCTGCGCCCATCCGCCCGAAAGCCTCGAAGCCCGTCTTCTTGCCGCCCTCGGCTTCGAGCGCCTCGATCTGATCGAAACAGAAGATGAACGGAGAGGGTCTAGCCAGCCGGCACAGCGCCAGCACGACACGGCGCGCTCGTCCTTCAGCGTCCTCGTCTTCGTCCGGATCGCTGGTGACAACGCCAAGTCGTTCCAGGACGCTCTCCGGGAGCGAATCTCCTCGCAACCAGGCATGCGCCTCCAGCCGATGGCGAGCGAGCAAGAGATGCGTGAGGATGGTGGCCAAGTTTCGGTCCTTCACCGTCTGGTCCAGGAATTCCGTGATGCCCTCCTCGTCCCCCTTCGACCGCTGGAACGACTCGGCTGGCAGACCGACGCCGCTGCCCGCCTCGTTGAGGGTCTCGATGCGCCGTTCCAGGAGCCATTCCAGGCAGGAGCGTTCACCGATCTCGCGCCGCAGGTCCTCGACGACCTGCTCGCGCACGTGGCGCCAGAGCCGCCGCGGGGTAGTATCGAGGCGCACATAGACGAAGATGGCGAGCGCCCCCGGATCGCGGCGGATGCGGTCTTCGAGATACATACGAAGCCGGGCGAGGAGGTGCGTCTTTCCGCTGCCAGGGACGCCGTTGAGCAGCACGGACGCGCTGTGCCGCCCCACGCGCGCCTGTTCGACCGCATGTAGACACGCATCGAAGGCTTCGGCGTTTATCTTCTCGACGTCACCTTCGGGATCGTGGCGCGCGTCGGGCAGAACCGAACCCTGGAAGGGATTCTGCGCCGGAAGCGCGTTCATGGATCGCTCACCTCGCTAACAAACCGGCAGCAACGTAATAATGCCCCCGACCGTCCGTGACGAGGTCATAGCGTTCGTCTTCGTCGATCGCAGCCGCATGGTCGTGGTAGTGGAGATGAACGCATCCCGCATCCCGCAGGGCCAGGATGGCCGCGTCGAACTCCGGTTTGGCAATGAAGGTGAGACGACGCAGCTCGCGCAGCGGAATCGCACCACCGGTGGAGGCCAGCCGCATGATGCCCAAAAGGCGCCGCGGCATGTCCCTCAGGCCATCATCGCCTAGGCTATCATCGGTGCGCGTTGGGGCGTCCGCTCCGCCGAACAACCGGCGTGCGGCTTGGTCCAGTTGCTCTAGAGGAAATCCGCGCCTGGCGAGGGTTGAGCTTTCATCCCCGAAGGCCTTAAGCGTCTTCTTCAGAAGCTGTTGCGGTGCCGGCGGCTGCAAGGCCCAACGCAATGTTGAACCCGCCAGCGGCGGATGAAGGTAGGCTTGCCTTCCCCCCACCAGCTCCTTCAAGGGTGCCTCGAGCGCCTTGGCGCTCAGGCCCCACGCCTTGAGCTTCTTGGCGATCTCCGTAGCCGACTGCGGCTCTGGATGCAATGCCTCGACGATCTTCGCGCGCATGAGCACGTCGGGCTCGTGGATCCAATATTTCTCCGATTTACCCGCCCCTGGCCAGCGGTGCACCCGCCCCTCGGCTACGAGCCATAGCACGGCGTCCCGCAGACTGTTCTGCATCCGGAAAGGCTTGGTCAGGGTCCGCTTCAGGGCCGCCAGGGTGAGCGGCCCGGGCGCACGCTCGAAGGCCGCCAGAACAACGGCGGACAGGTCGGAGGATGGAATATCCAACGGCATCTCTGTATTTCCCCTCTCGCTAGGTGGAGTTATGTTGTAGCGCGTTTGGGCGCGCAGCCGGTCGCTTGAACGTTGTGCATCAAACTGGACGAGCACTCGACACACACGCCGCTTGCCAGCCCAACCGATGGGGTACTGCGCGTACTTGGTTTCAGGCGGCTAATGGGTTCTGCCAACGCAATCCAGAGAATCTGCCGAAATCCCCGTCATTGAGTTGTGTATCGAGCCACTCTCGGGCCTTCTCATGTTGGGGGAAGGTGCTGACGTGGGCGTAGATGAGGAGATTCGCGTCGACGAGGATCATTTGAAGGCTTCGCCTTCGGCGAGCGTAAGCACATCCGCGATGTTATCGACGCTTCCGATGCGGCAAGGCCCAGGGACTACCGCTGTGGTCCGAAACGGATGACGCTGCTCCGGCCGCTTATTGAGCTGCTTCAGGCCCCGGCGCAGGGCTTCATTCACCAAGACCTTTGGACTCTCGTCACGGCTTCGCCGTAAGCGCTCCAAGGCCGCCGCAACGTCATCATCGAGTGTCAGCGTCGTTCTCATGTATCTAAGCATAAGAATTATATCGATCTCGAACAATGAGCGTGACCCCGATCACACCGGGCACGAGCAACCAGAGGGGCCCACATAGTACCCGAGCGTCCACCCGGCAGTAAACGATGGTATCATGGATCCGTCTCTTGTGGTTCATGATGAGGCCCTCCTATGCAACCCCCCTTTTCCGTTCTCAAGTGCGTGTGTTGGACCACGCGGCAGGCGTTCTCACTAGTTCGGGTCTGACCCCGATCCCGATCAGCCGGGCTGGGATCCGGGTCAGGACCCGGAAACGCGCGAGGAGCTGAAGAAGCAACGGCGGCGAGAGCGGGCCGGTGCCACGTAGCACGCGACTAATGACCCGATTCTGCACGAGGAGTTGGAACCGTTGGGTGACGCGAGTCGGCCACTCGCGCCGCCACTGGACCCCGCGCAGATCCTCGGTAGTCAGCCGGCCCGCGCGTAATGGCGCCGCCAACAGATTCGCGGTAGCGACCGCATCCTGAATCGCGAGATTGATGCCCACGCCGCCGACCGGGGACATCGCGTGCGCCGCATCGCCGATGCAGAGGAGGCCTGGGCGATACTCGAGGCAGCCGATCGACCTGGACGGTGAGCAGTTTGATGGTGTCCCACTCCTGCAGTTCGCCGACGCGGTCGGCCGCAAACGGCGCGAGCTGCGCCACGCTGTCGCGGAACGCCGGTAGCCCTCTCTCCCGGACCTGCTCGAGCGACCCCTTCGGGATCACGTAGCCGCACTGCCAGTAGTCGCCCCGGTTCAGCATGATGAAGATCCGTCCCATCTCGAAGCGGGCCACGGGACCTTCCGAATCGCTGACCGTCTGGACAGACGGAACCACAGCACCTCCCTGGGCGCACCGAACTCATCCACCTTCAAGCCAGCAATCGTCCGGACGACCGAGTGCCGGCCGTCGGCGCCGACGACGAGGCTTGCGCCTTGTTGAGGAGCATTTGTGCAGCGCCGCTCTTAGAGAGCTGAAAGAACGACTGCGGGCGGACACGGTGGCGAAAGTTAGAGTTGAAGTCGAAGGCGACGAAGAAGGCGACGCTACGTCCAAGTGAGGTTGTCCATGAAAACCATGTGGGAGGACTTTGGTTTCACGCAGACCCCATACCGGGTCGAACCGTTGGGGGCCAATGCATAATAGAGCGAAGAGTGCGAGTTTATCGCAACCGTACGGACGCCGTCAGCCCTCTCTCGAAGAGCATTCACGATCTTCTCTTCAAGGCCGCGTGCGGCGAGATTCGTTTCGTCTTCGACACGGCCAACACGTTGGTACAGAAGATCGTTGCGAAGGTTCGCCTAGGTGTTAGCGGGAAGTTAGGGAATAGCGTCGCGGCTCCTAGCGTCATAGAGCAGGTACTGACGGACGCGCTAAAAGAAGTGTTGATCGATAACCAGATTCCTGACGAGTTCTCAATGCGGTTCCTGAGGAGGATGACGGACGATGCTACCAGCGACCTTCGAAAGAGCCCTCAGAACGTCGCGCGGCTGAAGCTGATTGGCGAGCGAGCGATCACCAAGGAGGACTATGAAATGAACGCTTCGGTTTCAGATCTGCTGATGAGTTCGTGAGTGACTTCCTCGATCCGCTGCTCTACCAAGGCTTCTTAGGTCGTCAGGTTACGCCGAGCGAGCAGACCTACAGCTTAAAGGGATTTGCGTGGGTTTGTCGCGAACTTGGATTGCTGCAATAGCGGGCCGTTGAACAGGTCCGATCGGAGGGCGGTAGGGATTTTCATTGCGGGTGGATCAAGGAGCGGACAAGAACGCGAGAATGCTGCCAACCCACAATCCACATGAAACCCCGTGCCGGTCGGCCGGGGAGTTATCCCGCTCCGCGTCTCCCGGCGTGGCCGGGGAGGAGTGCGGGACGCCGCTCGCGGGGAACTACGTGAACGCTTTCGACACGCGACACCGCTTTCGCCCGGCCACAGTGCACGGCCTCGGGGAGAGGCTGGACCCGGAGCCATATTGGCGCCACCGGCAGGTCCATACAGGTAGAACCCATGCTAGAGACGACCAAAGACCGCATCAGCACGCGGTGCTGGAAGGGGAGCGGATCATCCGCCTGAGCCGCCGGGGTTCGGAGGTGTTCTTCAAGGCCCTCGAAAAGCCTCCGGCCCCCAATGCACGGTTGAAGAAAGTCGTCGCCGCCTATAAGCGTTCGCCTTTGCATGCAGAGGATTGAGCGATTAAGCGGCCAGTCTAGTATCCCTCCAACTCTGAGAGGAGAGCCGGGCTCGTGGCAAGCATCACCTTGCCCTCCATTGCACGGAGAAGGATGTGGTGGCCCCTGCCAGAGCAGGCCGGCCACCACGACGTTGGTATCAAGTACTGGACGCACGCCGACGCTCGTTGCGATAAGCTTTGACCTCGGCCTCGATCTCCTCTATCGACATCGGCGGGATGTCGGCAGCGGCGAGTGTCGCCATCGCTTGGCGCAACTCCTCGACATGCTGGCGGCGCAAGGTTTCCCGCAACATCGATTCGATCGCTTCGGGCGTCAGCAATCCGGCCGCCTGTGCTTCTTCGGCGAGGCGGTCGGGCAGGGATAGTTTCAATTCCAGTGTAGTCATGGTCAGTAGGTCCTGGCGATGGCTCGGGAAAATATTTGACATGTACCTCGACAAGCTCCGACTCTCTCCGGAAGCGCCGGGAAACTCCCTCCCCTGTCCGTGCTTTTTGCGGACGGGGGAAGGTAGGGGTGGGGGTCAGCGCCACACGCGCTGACCAAGCCCTTTCCCGACCGCGGCGCCTTTACCCCCACCCCAACCCTCCCCCGCTCCGCAGGGGAGGGGATCGGAATCTCGCTCCCCGGCTCAGCTTGTACAACATGGGTTGTGCAAGAATCTAAGCGATGCCATTATGAACGAACCCGTACAGTTCGTGGAAGGCACCTTTGGGCTAACAGAAATCCCGCGACACCGGCCGGAGCCCTCCGAGCAGGGCCGTTCGGTCTTCGAGCTTGCGGGCGATGAGATGGACGACCTCGGCCTCGCGTTGCACCTCGCCGTCACCCCCATGAGCCTCGCCCCGAGCACGATGCGGCGCTCGCGCTCGAAGAGGCTGCTCCAGATGATGACGTTGAGCGGGCCGGTCTCATCTTCCGGGGTCAGGAACACTACGCCGCCCCGGGCTTGACATGTCCTATTTGGTATAGCCACACTATGGCATGTGGCGCATCGAGGAGCACCGTCGAATAGACAAGCAACTTTCCGGTTCGGTGCCGCGCGAAATCCTGAAGCGGTACGAGAAGTGGAAGGATATTGTGGTGATCTCAGGCCCACCTGGCCTGCGTGCAATCAAGGGATTTCACGACGAAGCCCTTGTGGGCGAGTGGGAGGGCTATCGCGCCTCGCGCCTGGGAGATCGGTGGCGCGTGATCTATCGGGTGCTCTCCGAGCAGTTCTTGTTTCAGGTAGTGCATGTTACCCCTCACGATTACCGGAGGCCGTGAAATGAAAGAGTTTCGACCCGCGCGAAAGCGCATTGACGTTTCGGTTGGCGAATCGGTTCGCCTTATTCGCGAGTTGCAGGGGTTGAGCCAGAACCAGCTCGCTGCGTTGTCCGGTATCTCTCAAGCAACCCTATCGGCGATCGAAAACAATCGCGTGCGCCTCGGGATAGAGCGGGCAAAGGTTCTCGCCCGGGCTCTCAAGTGTCACCCGGCCGTTCTTGTCTTCCCCGGCTGGGAAGTGCCACTTGAGTCTGCGGCATAACATTTCGGTCCATACGGACGCCTGAACAAGTGGCAATCACCGCGAACAAGACGCCCGTAGTATCAGCATGCGCTCGCGCGCCTCGCGACCGATGTGCGTATACGAGCACATTGGTGCCAACCGCGAGCACCGATCAGCGGCCCGTAGATCTCGTCGCGGAGGTCACACCAGAGGGGATCGTCTGTCGTCGGGATCATCGGGCACGAACGGGGAGGGGCAGGCGCGCGTACGATGTGTACCAGTTCAGTTTCAGATGCAATTCCACGGTCGTCATGGTCGGTAGTCTCTCCTTCACGGCAGCAGGGGCTAGCAGAAATCCCGCGACACCGTCCGGAGCCCCCCGAGCAGGGCCGTTCGGTCTTCGAGCTTGTGGGCGATGAGATGGACGACCTCGCCCTCGCGTTGCACCTCGCCCGTCACCCCCATGAGCCTCGCCCCGAGCACGATGCGGCGCTCGCGCTCGAAGAGGCTGCTCCAGACGATGACGTTGAGCGGGCCGGTCTCGTCCTCGAGGGTCAGGAACACGACGCCCGTGGCCGTGCCCGGCCGCTGGCGGGTGATGACGAGGCCGGCGGCATGCGCGCGCCGGCCGTGGGTGAGCCGCAGTACCTCGCGGGCCGACTGGAAAGAGAGGCGTGTGAGCACGGGGCGCAGGAGTGCCAGGGGATGGCGGCGCAGCGTCAGACCCAGGCTCCCGTAGTCCGCAACGATGTCCTCGCCCTCGGTGGGCCTGCGCAACATCGGCACGGGCTCGGGGAGCGCGGGCATCTCTCCGAGCGGGAGCGGGGCCTCGATGCCGAGCACCTGCCAGGGGGCCTGATGGCGGTTGCCGCAAAGCCCCCGCAACGCCGTGCATACCGCCAGCAATTATCTCATCCCGAAGGGCCTGGACCGGCCCCTGTGGCGGCGGCTTCTGCCTGCGGAGCGGTTCTATCTCAAGGGCCTGGAGGTAGAGCGCCACGGCGAGCACCGGAGCGGCGTGTATCAGGAGTTTGCCCGTGGCTACGGGGTCAAGGAATACCGGGGGCTCCTCGAGAGCGGCGAGGCCAACCGCACGCGGCTCAAGACGCCGAGTGAATCCA
Source organism: Gammaproteobacteria bacterium (assembly GCA_052387115.1). Classification (GTDB taxonomy): domain Bacteria; phylum Pseudomonadota; class Gammaproteobacteria; order JACCXJ01; family JACCXJ01; genus JACCXJ01. The sequence goes on from JBQTJM010000040.1 coordinate 39,696, forward strand.
AACGAGCCGATCTTGCGATCTTGCCAGCACCGGCTTCGGCGCGACCATCACGCGCCAGGTGCTATCGCCGTTGGCCGCGTCGCCGAGCACGACGAGGTCAAGGACGGCATGACCTGGCTCAAGACCGAGGTGCCCCGCTACTGGCACCAGCGCCTCCACCGCCATCGTCCCCCTCCTCGATTATCTCGGCAAAGTAGACACCGATCACTGGGGGCGGGATGCCGCCCGCCGCGCGGCTCTTACGCGGCGTCGTCGAAAACGACCCACGTGTAGGGTGGGGGCGCTGCTGGACCCGGAATGGCACCACCGTGCTAGACTCGTTTCGGAATCGCAGGCATCCATGCTAGAGACAGACCGCATCAGCGCCCGGGTACCGAAGCCGGTGCGCGAGACCCTTGAAGAAGCCGCGGCCCTTTCCGGCGCGACGCTGAGTTCCAGCGCGAGCAGATAGCTGGTATCAAGGAAGACCGAGGTCATGGCTGGGTGAGATAGCGATCATGCTGAAGCGAAGCGTCGTCAACATCGACTACGGTAGGGCGGCTACCGAGGGAAAGAATTGGGTCTGTCGCAGTCACCGGCTCGATGA
>JBQTJM010000041.1:0-3358 GCA_052387115.1 Gammaproteobacteria bacterium
CGATATAGCTGATCCTGGGAACCGAGTGGGGATGCAAGGCGTTCCAGCGTTCGCAGGCAAGGCCCTCGCGCCGCAGCTCGGTGAAGCTCGTCACGCTCCAGACATCCGCCGCGACCCCGAATTCTACCCTGAGCCGCTCGGCCGCGGCGATCACCTCGTTCAGGATCGCCCCCGAGCCAAGGAGCTGGACCTTCACGCCCGCGCCGCCATCGCGGAATAGATACATGCCTTTCAGGATCCCTTCGTCCACACCCTCGGGCCGCGGGGGATGAGCGTAGTTCTCGTTGGTCAGCGTGATGTAATAGAAGACCCCTTCCTGTTTCTCCACCATGCGGGTCAGGCCCTGGTGGAGGATGACCGCAAGCTCGTAGGCATAGGTCGGGTCGTAGGACAGGCAGTTCGGCACGGTGGCGGCCAGGAGGTGACTGTGGCCATCCTGGTGTTGCAAGCCCTCCCCCGCGAGCGTGGTGCGGCCCGAGGTACCGCCGAGCAAGAACCCCCGCGCCTGCATGTCGCCGGCCGCCCACAGGAGGTCCCCGATGCGCTGGAAACCGAACATCGAATAGAAGATGAAAAACGGGATCATGTGCACGCCGTGGTTGGTGTACGCGGTCCCAGCGGCGATCCACGAGGCGAGCGCACCGGCCTCGGTGATCCCCTCTTGGAGGACCTGGCCGCGCTTGTCCTCCCGATAATAGAGGAGCTGATCGTGATCCACGGGCTGATAGAGCTGGCCCACCGAGGAGTAGATCCCGACCTGCCGGAACAGGCCCTCCATGCCGAAGGTCCGGCCCTCGTCGGAGACGATGGGCACGCAATGCGGGCCCATGGTCTTGTCCTTGATGAGCGCGGTCATCATGCGTACGAAGGCCATGGTGGTGGACAGCTCGCGCCCCTCGCTGCCCTTCGAGAGCGCGTCGAAGATACTGATATTGGGAACTTGAAGCGGCGGGGCCAGACGCCTGCGCGCCGGCAGAAAACCACCCAGGGCCGCGCACCGTTCCTTGAGATATCGCCGCTCCGGGCTGTCCTCGGGCGGGCGGTAAAAAGGCGTCGCGGCCAGCTCGTCGTCGCTCACGGGGATGTGAAAGCGGTCGCGGAACTGCCGCAGCGCTTCTTCCCCCATCTTCTTCTGTTGATGGGTGAAGTTCTGGCCCTCGCCGGCCTCGCCCATGCCATAGCCCTTGATGGTCTTGGCCAGGATCACGGTGGGCTGGCCGGTATGTCGCACGGCGTCGTGATAGGCCGCGTAGACTTTGTGCGGGTCGTGGCCGCCGCGGTTCAGTCGCCATAGGTCCTCGTCGGTCATGCTCGCGACCATGGCCTCGAGCTCTGGGTATTTGCCGAAGAACTGCTCGCGGATGTAGGCCCCGTCGCGGGCGGCGTAGCTTTGATACTCGCCGTCCACGCACTCCTCCATGCGCTTCTGCAGAAGCCCGCTGGTGTCGCGGGCGATGAGCGGGTCCCAGTAGGCGCCCCAGATGACCTTGATGACGTTCCAGCCCGCGCCGCGAAACACGGCCTCCAGCTCTTGGATGATCTTGCCGTTGCCGCGCACCGGGCCGTCCAGGCGCTGCAGGTTGCAGTTGACGACGAAGATGAGGTTGTCGAGCCGCTCGCGTGCGGCCAGGCTGATGGCGCCCAAGGACTCGGGCTCGTCGGTCTCGCCGTCGCCGACGAAGGCCCACACCTTACGGTCGGCCGTGGTCAGGAGCCCGCGATCGTCGAGATAGCGCATGAAGCGCGCCTGATAGATCGCCATGATGGGGGTGAGCCCCATCGACACGGTGGGGAACTGCCAGAAGTCGGGCATGAGCCAGGGGTGGGGATAGGACGAAAGCCCGGGCGCGAGCGCCTCCTGCCGGAAGCGCCTGAGATCATCTTCCTCGATACGTCCCTCGATGAAGGCACGGGCGTAGATCCCGGGCGCCGAGTGCCCCTGGATGAACACGAGATCGCCCCCGTGCGCCTCGCTAGGGGCATGGAAAAAGTGGTTGAATCCGACATCGTAGAGTGTCGCGCTGGAGGCGAAGCTCGCGATGTGTCCGCCGAGCCCGGCGTGCTCGCGGTTGGCCTGAACCACCATGGCCATCGCGTTCCAGCGGATGATGGAGCGGATGCGCCACTCGATGGCCGGGTCCCCCGGCGAGCGCTGTTCCTTGGAAACGGGGATGGTGTTGAGATAGGCGGTGTTCGCGGAATAGGGGAGATAGGCCCCGCTGCGCCGCGCCTTGTCGATGAGTCCCTCGAGAAGGAAGTGGGCGCGCTCGGTGCCCTCGCGCTCGATCACGGCCTCCAGCGACTCGATCCACTCTCTGGTTTCTTCCGGGTCCTGGTCGGTCCACTGTGCCATACGGACTCTCCCGCGTCGATGTCATAGGGGCCTCGCTATAATAGCCCCGCCCCTCGTGCCCAGGCATTATAGATGATGGTCGCCTTCTTTCGGCCGGTTGCTGCCAATCTCTCACAGAAGGCGTGCGATGGCGCGGGTCAAGAAGGAACGGCTTGAGGTGACCCTGCGTCGCGCCTGGCTGTGGGTGTTCCCGGCCTCGGCACGGCCCGCAGCGACGCGATCCGGGCGGCACGGGCGGAGGTGGAAGCGACGCGTGCAACCCTGACCGAGGCGGAGTGGCATATCGCTCAGAAGACCCGACAGGCTTCCGAAGACGCCTTGGTCGCGGACACCTTTTTCGAGCCGGGCGAGTGGGTACCGGCGGGCCGGCCGGTGGTCTCATTGTTACCGCCGGGAAATGTCAAGGTGCGTTTCTACGTCCCGGAAGAGGTATTGAGCACCTTGCGGATCGGCGAGCAGCTGAAGCTTCGCTGCGACCACTGTCCAGAGGAGCTACGGGCCAAGATCAGCTACATCTCGCCGGACGCGGAATATACACCGCCGGTGATCTACAGTCGCGAGACGCGTGACAAACTGGTGTATCGGATCGAGGCCAGGCCCGCCTTTTCCGAACCCTATCGAATCCACCCCGGCCAACCCGTCGAAATCTGGCGACAGCGTGGCTAGCGGCATGAGCCTGCCCGAGCTCGTCATCGACGTGCACGAGTTGAGCAAACGTTTTGGCGATCTGATCGCCGTCGATGGTTTGGAGTTACAGGTAGAGCGCGGCGAGATCTACGGCTTCCTGGGCCCCAACGGCAGCGGCAAGACCACGGCGATCCGTATGTTGTGCGGATTGCTGCAACCGACCTCCGGGCGCGGCGTCTGCCTCGGGTATGACATACTCACCGAGTCCGACGAGATCAAGTGCCACGTCGGCTATATGACGCAGCGATTCAGCCTGTATGGGGATCTGAGCGTGCGCGAGAACCTGGACTTCGTCGCGCGCATGTATGGAGTGCCGGC
>JBQTJM010000042.1:0-3472 GCA_052387115.1 Gammaproteobacteria bacterium
GCGTGAGCGGGCCCTCTGTGAGGGCCCCCCTGTGATAAGGTTGTCTTGGGTCGGGGCACCCCCCTGTGGGGCCCCGCTACTGGGCACCCAATGGGGGGTGCCCCTACCATGCGCATGTGATTGGCGCGCGCTTTTCATCGGGTTTTCTTGGCGAGCGGATTTGACTATAGTCTCCGCCTGCGGCCGGTTCACCTTAACGGTGCGGCGGAAGACCCGCAAGCGCCAACCGGATCGGCAGCGAGGAAGCACCAGGTAATGAATCTACACGAATACCAAGCCAAGAAACTGTTCGAAGAGTACGGAATCCCGGTCCCAGCGGGGCGCCCCGCGCACTCCATCAAGGAGGCCCTGCGCCATGCCTCCGAGTTCCAGGGGCCGTGGGTAGTCAAGGCCCAAGTGCATGCCGGTGGCCGCGGCAAGGCGGGGGGCGTCAAGTTCTGCGACGGGCTCGAAAAGGTCGAGACCGTGGTGCGCGACCTGCTCGGCAAGCGCCTCGTTACCAAGCAGTCGGGGCCGGATGGGCAACCGGTAGACTGCGTGCTCGTCCAGCCGGCCTCCAACATCGCGAGCGAGCTGTACCTCGCCATGCTCGTGGACCGGCCGCAGGGGCGCATCGCCGTCATCGCCTCACAGGCCGGCGGCATGGACATCGAAGAGGTGGCCGCGACCGAGCCCGAAAAGATCCTGAGCTTCACCATCGACCCCCTGCTCGGACTGCTCCAGTATCAATGCCGGGCCCTGGGGCTCAAGCTCGGGCTCGATGCCAGGCAGCGCAAGCAGCTGGCAACGATCCTGCCGGCCATGTACCGGTTGTTCCTGGACAAGGACCTAGCGCTCATCGAGATCAACCCGCTCATCATCACGGATGAGGGCGATCTCGAGGCCCTGGACGCCAAGGTCGCGGTGGATGACAACGCCCTCTTTCGGCAGACGGCCCTGGCCGAGTGGCGCGATCCCACCCAAGAGGACCCGAAAGAGAACATCGCCCGGCGTTACGACCTCAACTACGTCAGCCTCGGCGGCAACATCGGCTGCATGGTCAACGGCGCCGGGCTCGCCATGGCCACCATGGACGTCATCAAGCTGTTCGGGGGGGAGCCGGCCAATTTCCTCGACGTCGGCGGCAACGCCACCGCCGAGAAGGTGGCCGAGGCCTTCAAGCTGCTCATCTCCGACACCAAGGTGGCAGCCATCCTGGTCAACATCTTCGGCGGCATCGTGCGCTGCGATCTGATCGCCGAGGGCATCATCAAAGCGGTGACGGAGGTCGGCGTGCACGTCCCGGTGGTGGTGCGGCTGGAGGGCACCAACGTGGACAAGGGGCGCGCGATCCTGGCGGAGACCCGCCTCCCGATCACCGCGGCCAACAACCTATCGGATGCCGCGGAGAAGGTCGTCGCCGCGGCCAAGGGAGGGGCGTGATGGCGATCCTGGTCGATAAGAACACTCGCGTCGTGTGTCAGGGGTTTACCGGGCGTCAGGGGACCTTCCATGCTCAGCAGGCCCTGGAGTACGGGACGAAGCTGGTCGGAGGGGTCACGCCGGGGCGTGGCGGGGACACGCATCTGGGACTGCCGGTCTTCGACACCGTGGAGCAGGCAGTACGCGACACCGGTGCCGATGCCAGCATGACCTTCGTCCCCGCGCCGTACGCCGGCGAGGCGATCATCGAGGCGGCGGATGCCGGTATTCGCATCATCGTCTGCATCACCGAGGGGATCCCGGTGCTCGACATGTTGCGGGTGCGGGCCAGCCTGGCGCATTACCCCAACACCCGGTTGGTCGGGCCTAATTCACCGGGGATCATCACGCCGGGCCAGTGCAAGATCGGCATCATGCCGGGCAGCATCCACAAGCCCGGCTGCGTCGGCATCATGTCCCGCTCCGGCACCCTCAACTACGAGGCCGTACACCAGACCACCCTGTGCGGGCTCGGCCAGAGCACCTGCGTGGGGAACGGCGGCGATCCCATCCAGGGCGTGAGCTTCGTCGATTGCCTGGCGCTCTTCGAGGGCGACCCGCACACCCGGGGCATGATCATGGTCGGCGAGATCGGGGGCACGGCCGAGGAGGACGCGGCCGACTACATCCGCGAGCACGTGACCAAGCCCGTGGTGGCCTATATCGCCGGGGTCACCGCCCCCCCCGGGAAGCGTATGGGCCATGCCGGCGCCATCATCTCGCGCGGCAAGGGGACCGCCCAGGCCAAGATCGAGGCCTTGGAGGCGGCCGGCGTAGTCACGGTGCGCTCGCCCGCCGAGATCGGGCCGGCCATCTCGCGTTGCCTCGAGACCTGAGCACGCCCCCCAATACGGCCCCACGCCCGGCATCACCCGATGCCGACACTGCACGTAGGTAGAGCGGATGCCCCGCCTGCGCATCGCGCTCGCCCAGATCGACCTGGTGGTCGGCGACATCGCGGGCAACGCTGCGCGCGTGATCGCGACCGCCGCAGAGGCGCGCGACGCCCTGGGCGCCCAGCTCATCGTCTTCCCCGAGCTGACCTTGACGAGCTATCCCCCCGAAGACCTGCTCCTGCGCCCTGGTCTCACCCGGGCCGTAGCAGAGGCCCTCGAGCGCATCGCGCATTCCGTTAGGGGGATCGCGGTCATCCTGGGCCATCCGCATCCTCACCTAGGCAGCCTGTACAACGCCTGCTCCCTGATCCGGGGAGGCACGGTAGCCGCGACCTACCACAAACAGCACCTTCCGAACTACGGCGTCTTCGACGAGAAGCGTTATTTTTCGCCTGGCGCCGCGCCCACCGTCGTATCGATCGAGGGGGTCCCGACGGCCCTCTCCATCTGCGAGGACATCTGGGTCGAGGGCACGGCGGCCCAGGCGCAGGCCGCCGGAGCGCGGCTCATCGTCAACATCAACGCCTCACCGTTCCATACCGGCAAGGGGCCGGAGCGCGAGGCGGTGTTGCGGCGCGCGCTCCGCGAGGGCGGCCTGCCGATCCTGTATCTGAACCTCGTGGGCGGACAGGACGAGCTGGTCTTCGACGGGGGTTCCGTGGCGATGGACAGCACGGGCCGCATCGCCAGGCGTGCCCCGGAATTCGCCGAAAGCCTATTCGTCGTCGAGATGGGCGCCGATCTCCTGCCCGGCGAGATCGCCCCGGCGCTGGCCGAGGCGGATGCCGTGTACGCGGCGTTGGTCCTCGGGGTCCGAGACTATGTCGCGAAGAACGGCTTTCACGGTGCCGTGCTCGGGCTCTCGGGCGGTATCGACTCGGCGCTCGCCCTGTGCATCGCGGCCGACGCCCTGGGCCCGGCGGAGGTCGAGGCGGTCCTCCTGCCCTCCCGATACACCGCGGCGATGAGCGTGGAGGATGCACGGGCGCAGGCCGAGGCGCTGGGCGTCGCACACCACATCATCCCCATTGAGCCGGCCGTGGTCGCCCTGAACGCGTGTCTCACCGAGGTCTTCGCCGGGCGGGCGGCGGACACCACCGAGGAGAACATCCAGG
>JBQTJM010000043.1:0-1598 GCA_052387115.1 Gammaproteobacteria bacterium
CACCGCCAAGATGCGAAACTTCGACGCCCCGGCCCCCCGCTCGATAGTGCTGTCGTTGCCCATAATCGTGATCTGGCTCGTGACGAGCGGGAGGCCGGTCGGGCCGTAGGTCGTGTCCTCGACCGCCGTGAGCGTGTGGGTGCTCCCCGCGACGAGGACGAGCGTGTCGGCGCCACCACCGGCCGGACAGCCCCCTGAGGCGGCATCCGTGTTCGCGGCCTTGATGGCATCGACCAGGGTGCAGTTGGTCCCATCGACATCGATGGTCGCGGCGAGCACCGGTGCCTGGCCGAGCGCCAGGAGCAGCGCCACGCCTGCGAGCGAGCGGGCATAACGGCGCTGGAGCATGCGCCGCACGCGGCGCGGCAGCGCTTTAAGCTGCCGGTAGTAGTACTCCACGCGGGGCCGTAACGCCTTCCGGCCCGGGAGAAGGGGGTTCAGGACCCCGGAGGCGGGGTGTGCCGTATTTTCTAGGTGCGCCTCAAAGGCGCAGAGGATTGGCTCGCCGGGAACAGTTTTGGAAGCTGGGAAAGGCGGTGTGCGCATGATGCCTCCTTGACGCATGGGTCGTCTTCATAACCCATCGAAGTGGGTTTTCGCCTGCGCCGGCCCGCCCGACGTCCACTTCCCGGACGCGCGCGGCGCGATCGGCACTGTGCGTCCGCCTGCTGCGAAAGTCAAACCCGTCCGAGTACTGTCCTTCGATAGGTGCCGATCCTTCTGAGACCGGGGAGCGCTGGGGCCGCGTCGTTACCAGCGACCTGGAACTGCCGATCCACGGGGGTGCGGGCGGATCGCGCCTTGATGTTAAATGTAATATCATCTGCCCTATGAGCAAGGCCGATAAGACCCTTGCCAAGATGCGCTCCCATCCTCGCGACTGGCACATCGAGCAACTCAAGGCCGTGACCGACGCTCACGGCGTGTCTTACCGGCAACCGGGAACCAGTCACGTCACGTTTCGCCATCCGAGCGGCGCGAAGTTGACGGTTCCGGCACACAAACCGATTGCTCCCGAGTTCGTGAAGAAATTTGTTCGCCTGATCGCCCAAGGCACTGGAGGCTGAACCATGAACGAAACCATTCCAGACTATCCTTGCGAAATCCGCCCCCTGGCCGATGGCGCAGGGTTTTTGATCACCTTCTCCGATCTGCCCGGCTGCATGGCGGATGGATCGACGGTCGATGAAGCCATCGCCAACGGACGCGACGCGGTGAAACGCTGGATCCTGACCGCGCGCGAGTTCGGCGACCCGGTTCCCGCGCCGGGCAGCGGCGGTGAGCCGGGCAAGTTCGTTCAGCGCCTGCCGAAGTCGCTACATACCAAGCTGGCGGCCCGCGCCAAACAGGAGGGCGTGAGCCTGAATACCCTGGTGCAGTCCTTTATCGCGGAAGGCTTGGGGCGGCGGGAGCACAATGTCTAGAAGTCGTCGCTCGTGTACAGCGCGGGCTACGCCGCCGCCATTCCCCCGATCCCACCTCGTTTCTTTCGGGCTACGTTTCACCTTTCCTCCCCTTGGCAGGAAGAGGATAGGTGGCGGTTGAACGATTCACGGCTCAACCCCCATGCCCACCTTCGTCCTGTCGGCACCTAGCCC
>JBQTJM010000044.1:0-15591 GCA_052387115.1 Gammaproteobacteria bacterium
CCGCACTCAGTGCGGGGCAGCGACAGTAGGTTGAGACGCGACTCCTGGCGCCCGGTGCCACGAGGGTCCTGAGCTGGAGGCAAGAACGCGACGGCGACTGGTTGCTTCACTGCCACATCTCCGAGCACGTGTCACCACTCAGACGTTTGAGTGGCACTCACGCCGCACAGGGCGTCGATCACGCGGCCCATGGTGCGTCGGCTGGCATGGCCGGGATGGTTCTTGGGATCACCGTGGTTGCGGCGGATGGTGGGGCGGGAGAGCCGGAGGCGCCGGCGCCCAAGGCTCCGCGAAGGCTGACCCTCACGATGCGCTCCGGCGCCGGGAGATACGGCGATCACCCTGCGTACGGTTTTGTTCTCGGAGGCACCAGCGAGGCCTCAGCGACGGACAAGCTCTCGGCTCCGGGTCCGACGCTTGCGCTTCGCCGCGGTGAGCCCGTCGAGATCGCGCTCGTCAACCAATTGGCCGAGGCGACGTCGATTCACTGGCATGGCATGGAGCTGGACAGCTACTACGACGGCGTTCACGGATGGAGCGGCGCGGGATCGCGCGTCGCGCCGATGATCGAGCCTGGTCAGACGTTCACGGTTCGATTTACACCGCCTCGCGCTGGGACGTTCATGTATCACACGCACCTTCACGACGATCGACAGTTGAGCTCGGGGATGTACGGCGCGCTCGTCGTGCTCGAGCCCGACGAGGTCTTCGATCCCGTGGTCGATCATGCCGTGGTGATCGGGCGTGACGGGGTAGGGCGAGATGCCTCGGTGGTGCTCAACGGCCTGCGCGACGCGCGGCTGTCCTGGAAGGCCGGCACTCGTCATCGGGTGCGGTACATCAACATCACGCCGGGCGACGTCTTCGTCGTTTCGCTGGGGACCGCGGACGCTCCGGTGGAATGGCGCCCGCTCGCCAAAGACGGCGCACCGGTGCCAGCCGAGCTGAGCGCCCCTCGCAGCGCGACTCAAACGATTGCCGCCGGGGAGACGTACGACTTCGCGGTTCAGACGCCACCTGGCCGGCAAGGCCTCTGGATCAACGTGCGCACGCCAGCAGGCCGATGGCAGACGCAGGCTCGAGTGAACGTGAAATAGCCGCCAATCATGCACGCTGGACAAATCTGCCATGCCCTATCCGATTCGAGAACCGCCAACTTCCACTGTGGGGATAGAGGCGTTAGTGTCCAATGCCGGTGAGGTGATCTGTCCCTTGGTTGTCAAGAAAGATGTCAGCGGTGGCTTGAGCGTAGACGTTAGCGTCAGTGGAAACGGGCCCAATGCCGGTAGAACTCCTTGCTCGCTAGTCAGCCATAATTTCACGGGTGAGTTCCTGGGGGCTGCGACGGGTAGTATCGAGCCGCCTTCAAGGTTTGTCAGCCTCAGGCTCAATGGTAACCAAACTAGACGCTTTGCCCATTACAGCGTGAAATGTTTCCTCCCCGTTCGACAAACGCTCACGAATATTACGGTATTCGATTAGGAACACAAGCGATACACGCCAAGCGATGCCTGCAGCCTGACTTACAGGCTGCAGGCCTTACCGATCCAAAGGAGAAGAGCTCATGAACCGTGTCGGTGCCCTCATTATCTTCAGTGCGTGCAGCGTTCTTGCACTTTCCGCCGTTGCCTACATCAAGTATGGCACCGAGGACTCGACGACTCGCTTAGTCGCTAACCCAGCCTTTATAGCGGCCAAGAGCGAAGTAACAACTCTTTCGACGAAAGTTGACAAAAGCCTGGAATACAACTCTACCAACGAGAAAATCGCCGAGCTGAGCACCAAGTTAAACCGTCTCGATGAAAAGGTCGCTGCGCTACGCCAAGAGGCAAAGCTTTGGCTTGCAGTGCAACCGGCTGCCAGCAAAAAGGAGAGTGAGGAAGAGACCGCGCTGGGCGATCCCCGCACCGATCCGCACGCCTTGGCCGAAGCCGAGCACCAGGAGCAGGCACGAGTACAGAGCTTGGCAAACAACTTCCAGAGCGAGTCCATGCGGAATATCGAGTGGTCCTCCCGAGCATCGAGCGCGTTGGAGCAGGCGTTCGCATCCGATAGGGCGGTCAATGCCCAGGTGAACGACCTGCAGTGCCGCTCGCGCCAATGCCGGGTGGAATTGACGTATCAGAGCAACACCGATATGGATAGTTTGATAAGTTGGTTGCCTCAACAGATCGGCGAGACCCTGCCCAGCATTGCAGCACACCAAGTCAAGCAAGGCGACGGCAGTACAACCATGGTTCTATATCTGTTTGGTGAGGGCTACGAGCCGCCTCACGACGGCGGTTGAAGCCGACACACAGCGCGGAATGTGCGGAGTTGGGCCGCCGTGCTCGACAATACGTCAGTCCGCGTACGATGCTGTGAAGGGAGGGAACGGCGTCCTTGCTGAGTTCGCCGCATCAACGCGCGTAAGGCGGTAAGGGCGGAAGCCGCTTTTTAATTAACGTTCCGCCGTATGGCTGCCGGCCGAAGCGGCCCGTGCCCGGGTCCGGGGCGTGTCGGATGACCCACCAGGGACCGGGCGGGGCAGGCGGTCACGTTGCATGCCACGGGCATCGGTGCCAGACAGGGATCGAAACGCCCGACAAACTTGATAGGCTTGGGTGCCCCTGCGCCCGAGACCCACGACGCGTGACCACCCGCCCTAGCCCCGTCGCCCCCCGCTTGCAATGGTTCGACGGCGGGCCGGCCCTGTCGGCCTTTCGGTTGGAGAAGCGTCTCGCGCTGTTGCGCGAGGGCGCCGCCTGGGTGTCGGGGCTCGCGGCCCGGTGGGTGTATCTCGTGCTCATTGACGGCGAGCCGTCGGCCGCTGCGCGGGAGCGGCTGCGGGCGATCCTCGGCGCACCGTTCGAGCCCCCCAGTGGGGCGCCCACCCTGCTCGTGACACCGCGTCCCGGCACAGTCTCGCCGTGGTCGAGCAAGGCCACGGACATCCTGCAGGGCTGTGGGCTCTGCGAGGTCCGGCGCGTCGAACGCGCGACGCTCTGGATCCTCGATACTGGGGTGCGGCCAAGCCCGGAAGCGCTGCTCGCCCTCGCCGCGCCGCTCCACGATCGGATGACCGAGGGGGTGTGGCTGGACCTCGCAGAGGCCGAGAGGATTTTCGTCCCGGCGGAGCCGGGGCCGCTGGTGCGCGTGGCCCTCTCGCGCGAGGGGCGCGACGCCCTTGTGGTCGCGAACACGCGGCTCGGCCTCGCCCTGTCCGCGGACGAGATCGACTATCTCTTCTCGGCCTATCGGGGGCTCGGGCGCGATCCCAGCGATGCCGAGCTCATGATGTTCGCGCAGCTCAACTCCGAACACTGCCGCCACAAGACCTTCAACGCCGACTGGACGGTGGACGGCGTGCTGCAGGAACGATCGCTCTTTGCGCGCATCCGGGAGACCCATGCCGCCCATCCGGGGCGCATCCTCTCCGCCTACCACGACAATGCCACGGTGAGCCGTGGTTACCTCGCGAACCGCTTCTTCCCGATCTCCGGGCGCTATGGCTACACGGAAGAAGAGGTCCACCTCATCGCCAAGGTCGAGACCCACAACCACCCGACGGCCATCTCGCCCCATCCGGGCGCGGCTACGGGCTCGGGCGGGGAGATCCGGGACGAGGGCGCGACCGGCCGCGGCGCCAAGCCCAAGGCCGCGCTGGTCGGGTTCTCGGTCTCTAACCTGCGGATCCCGAGTTTCGTCCAGCCCTGGGAAGAGGACCACGGGCGGCCGGGGCGCATGGCCTCGGCACTCCAGATCATGCTGGAGGCGCCGCTCGGCGCCGCGGGCTACAACAACGAATTCGGGCGCCCGGCGCTCGCCGGGTATTTCCGCAGCTTCGAGCTGGCGCTGCCCGGCGAGCCCCACATCCGGGGCTACCACAAGCCGGTCATGCTAGCGGGCGGCCTCGGTAACATCCGCCCGGGCCATACCCACAAGCGACCGGTCCCTCCGGGGTCTGTGATCGTGGTGCTCGGGGGGCCGGCGATGCGCATCGGGCTCGGCGGCGGGGCGGCCTCGTCGATGAGCGCCGGCACGGGCGACGAGGGGCTGGACTTCGCCTCGGTGCAGCGCGACAACGCCGAGATCGAACGCCGTTGCCAGGAGGTCCTGGACGCCTGTTGGGCCCTGGGCGAGGACAACCCGATCCTGTCGATCCATGATGTGGGCGCCGGCGGCCTCTCGAACGCCGTGCCCGAGCTATTGCAGGACAGCGAGCTCGGCGGCCGTCTCGAGCTACGCGCTATCCCAAGCGCCGATCCCGGCCTGTCGCCGCTGGAGATCTGGTGCAACGAGGCCCAGGAGCGCTATGTCCTGGCGCTCTCGCCCGGATCGCTCGAGCGCTTCGCCGCGATCTGCGCCCGAGAGCGCTGCCCGCATGCCCCGATCGGCGAGGCGACGGCCGAGCGCCGATTGGTCGTGCTCGACCGTGAATCCAACACCCAGAGTAGCGATCGCGAGGCCATCGCGCTACCCATGGACGTCCTGTTCGGACGACCCCCCAGGCTCCGCAAGGCGGCGACACGCGAGCGCAAGACGCCACCAGTACTCGATACCTCGCGCCTCTCCATCGAGGCGGCCGTCGAGCGGTTGCTGCGGCTACCCGCGATCGCGGACAAGCGCTTTCTGATCACCATCGGTGATCGCAGCGTCTCGGGGCTCGTGTGCCGCGATCAGATGGTCGGCCCCTGGCAGCAAGCCGTGGCCGACTGCGCGGTTACCGCGTGCTCGTTCCGGGGCTACACCGGTGAGTGTATGGCGATCGGCGAGCGCGCCCCGATCGCGCTCATCGATGCCCCCGCCTCGGCGCGCATGGCGGTGGGCGAGGCCCTGACCAATCTCACGGCTGCCCGCATCTTGAAGCTCGACGATGTGCTGCTGTCCGCGAACTGGATGGCGGCGGCGGGCGATGCCGCGGAGGACGCCCGGCTCTTCGATGCCGTAGAGGCCGCGACGGCGCTCTGTATCGCACTCGGGATCGCCATCCCGGTCGGCAAGGACTCGCTCTCGATGGGCACCGTATGGCTGGAAAAAGATGCCGAAAAGGTGGTGACGGCGCCGCTCACCTTGGTCGTCTCGGCCTTCGCCCCGACCGCCGATGTGCGCCGGTCGCTTACCCCCGAGCTGGCGCACGAGCCGGATACCGTGCTGGTCCTGATCGATCTCGGACGCGGCCGGAACAGGCTCGGGGGATCGTCGCTCGCGCAGGTCTATGGACAGCTCGGCGACGAGCCGCCCGATCTCGACCATCCCGAGGACCTACGATCCTTCTTCGGCGTCGTCCAGCTCTTGAACGAGGTGGGCCTCGTCCTCGCCTACCACGACCGTTCGGACGGCGGGCTCTTCGTCACCCTCATGGAGATGGCGCTTTCGGCTCGGACCGGCCTCTCTGTGAACCTGGGGGAGCTGGGTCTGGACCCGCTCGCCGCGCTCTTTTCCGAGGAGCTGGGCGCGGTGCTAGAGGTGCGCCGCGATGATGTCCCGGCGGTGCTTCAGACCTTCTTGGCCGAAGGCGTCATCGGCAGCCACGTCCACGTCATAGGAGAACCCATCCCCGAGCCGAGGCTCCGGCTGTGGCACGGGGGGCGCGACCTCCCGGGCTTCGCGCTCTCGGATCTCCAGCGCGCCTGGTCGGAATTGAGCCATCGCATGCAGTCGATGCGGGACCATCCGGGCTGCGCCGAAGAGGAATACCGGGGCCTCATGGATGTTAACGATCCGGGGCTGTCAGTGATGCCGTGTTTCGACCCTCGCGAGGGCGCACCGGCCCTGGCGGGCCTGGCACGCCCGGCCGTCGCGATCCTCCGCGAGCAGGGCGTGAACGGTCATATCGAGATGGCCGCGGCCTTCGAGCGCGCCGGTTTCGAGTCGGTGGACGTACACCTGAGCGATGTCATCGAGGGCCGCGTCGATCTCTCGGTCTTTCGTGGGCTCGCCGCCTGCGGCGGGTTCTCCTACGGCGATGTGCTCGGGGCCGGCAGCGGCTGGGCCAAGTCCATCCTCTACAACGAGCGTGCCCGAGAGGCGTTCGCGCGCTTCCTGGGGCGCACGGACGCCTTCGTCCTCGGTGTCTGCAACGGCTGCCAGATGCTCTCGCAGTTGACCGAGATGATCCCCGGTGCCTCGGGCTGGCCGCGCTTCGCCCGCAACACGTCGGAGCAGTTCGAGGCGCGCCTCGTCATGGTCGAGATCCTCCCGTCGGCGTCGGTATTATTCTCGGAAATGGCGGGGTCGAAGCTCCCCATCGTCGTTGCCCACGGCGAGGGCCGTGCGGAGTTCTCCGATCCACGGGGCGCCGAGGCGGCCCTCGAGCATCGTCTCGTGACGATCCGCTACCTCGATCACCACGGCCGGCCCACGGATACCTATCCCCGGAACCCCAACGGCTCGCCGCTCGGAATCACAGGCCTGACCAATGCCGATGGCCGGGTGACGATCCTGATGCCCCACCCCGAGCGCTGCTTCCTGCACCGACAATACTCCTGGCTGCCCCGCGACTGGCGGCACGAGGACGGCCCCTGGTTCCGTCTCTTCCAGAACGCCCGGCGGTGGGTGGGGTAGAGCGCAGGTTCGGGGAGCACCGTGGCGGCAAGGATCGGCGTGCCGGAAGCAGAAACACATAATATGGCACGCGACCGCGTAGGTTCTCTTGTAGCCAACGGTATGCCGGACGACTTCGACAGATCTGGACGTGGTCGCAGCCTGGATGGCGAAGCAACGATTTAACGACGGGTGTCGATTTGAGATCCCGTCAAACGACTATTGAGTACCCGGAACCCCTGACCACCGACCTGGAGCATGCAATGAAGTACCTGTGCCTGGCCTACGAGGAAGAAAAGAAGCTCAACGCCCTGTCCCAGAGTGAGTGGGACGCCCTCAGGAGCGAGACTCTGGCCTATGTCGAGGCCCTGCGGAAGAGCGGTCACTTGATCGTCACGCACGCACTCCAAAGCGTTCAGACCGCCACCACCGTGCGGGTTCGAAGCGGCAAGCAGTCGGTGACCGACGGCCCCTTCGCCGAGACCAAGGAGCAGCTGGGCGGGTTCTTCCTGATCGACGCCAGGGACCTGAACGAGGCCATCCAGGTAGCGTCGCGGTGGCCGTCGGCGCGCCTCGGGAGTATCGAGGTGCGGCCGATCGAGGAACAGCTCAGGCAGGACAGCCGCTACGGGTAAGCACAACGTGCGGAAGAAATAGCGGCGGCAAGTCGTCCTGACCGCAACAACGCCGCACCTTAAGAGAGATCACCATGACCGAAACGAATGTTCCACATCCAAAATTCGTGTCGCGCGACGAATGGCTCGCTGCGCGCAAACAGCTCCTTGCGAAAGAGAAAGAGCACACCCGTCACCTGGACGAAGTCAATGCGGAACGTCGCAGGCTGCCGATGGTGCGCCTCGACAAGGAATACGTATTCGAGCGCGCCGGCGGTATGGCGCGGCTGCTCGACTTGTTCGAGGGGCGCCGTCAACTCATCGTCTACCACTTTATGTTCGACCCGAAATGGGACAAGGGCTGCCCGGGCTGCACGGGTTTCGTGGATGCGCTGGGTGATCTGTCGATGCTGCAGGCCCGCGACACGACATTCGTGCTGGTCTCCCGCGCGCCGCTGGCCAAGCTCGACGCGTACCAGGCACAGAAGGGCTGGAACCTGCCGTGGCTTTCGTCTTATGGCAGTCCTTTCAACTACGACTTCCACGTGACCCTGGACGAATCCGTCGCCCCTCTCGAGTATAACTACCGGGACAAGGCGGAGCTTGAGCAGCGGACGCACGAGACCTATTTCGCGTCAGGCGAATCACACGGCCTGAGCGTCTTCTTCCGGGTCAACGACGACATCTTCCACAGCTATTCGACCTACGCCCGAGGTTGCGAAGGACTCACCGACGCTTACAGCCTGCTCGACAGGACCCCGTACGGCCGGCAGGAGGACTTCGAGGATTCGCCGCCCGGGTGGCCGCAGAGGCCAACCTACGGCTAAGAATTCCGTACTCAACAGCGCATCGAAGAGATCCATGTTCAAGACCATTGCCATCGTAGCCGTCGTTCTGATCGTCGCGCTTCTCATTTACGCCGCGACCAAGCCTGACACGTTCCGTGTCCAGCGCTCGGCGAGCATCAAAGGCGCCGTCGGAGAAGATCTTTCCCGCGCTCCGTCGATGGGCTTGTGATAGCGGTTCCGAAAACTTAAGGCCTGCTTTCGCATGGTCATTGTGCAATTCGAAGTTGATGCCATTCAACGTCACGCGGTCTGCTCATCGACGTCTGAGCAAATCATTCGATCACGTTTCAACCACATCCACATTCTAAAGGAGGAAACTATGCGTCACCTACAACTCACTCTCGCCGGTCTCTCTGTTGTGCTGGTCGCATCCGTTGCCGTTGCCAAGGAGAAGGCGGAGAAACCGATGGACCCGCAGGCGATGATGGAGGTCTATGCGAAGCTGGCCACGCCTGGCGAGCCGCACAGGCAATTCGCGAGCCTTGTGGGAAGTTGGACAACCAAAACCAAGGAATGGATGGAGCCTAACAAGCCGCCCATAGAATCGACCGGCTCCGCGGAAATGAAGATGTTGTTGGACGGGCGCTTTCTCCAGCAAGAATTCACCGGCGACATGATGGGACAGCCTTACTCCGGGGTGGGGATCACCGCATACGATAACCTTCGCAGGCGATATGTCTCGACCTGGATCGATACCATGAGCACCGGGTTCTTCATGATGGAAGGCACGGCGAGCGCGGATGGCAAGACCATCACCCTGAAGGGGCAGCATCCTGAACCGGGCGGAGGATACATGACCCATCGCGCCGTCTGGAAGATTGTGGACAGCAATACCCAGACGTTTGACATGTATGGGACCCACCACGGCGGCAAGGAAATGAAGATGATGGAGATCACCTACACGCGAAGGCAGTAGTCAGTGCGCTGCCATGCGACACCATCGAGCAGGCGCGGCATGTGTTTCAAGCTCTGGCCGACGGCGGCACGATCAGCATGCCGCCGGCAGCCCACCTTTTGGGGCAAGCCCTGGGGTATGCTGACAGACAACCTCCGCACGCCGTGGATCATCAATGGCGAAACGGTGCCCGTTCTAAACTTTATAGTTAGGAGCAGGGATCATGATTCGTTCAATCATTCAACAACCGAACCCCAAGCTGGATCTCTGTTGTTTGAGCGCATTGTCGACGTTTCCAGAGAGAGCATATGGACGGCATGGACCACACCCGAGCAACTCAAGAAATGGTTTACCCCCGCGCCATGGAGGCGATGCTCCAGATGAAGAAGATCGATATCGCCGCGGTGGAGCGAGCCGCCGATGGCGGCTGAGCCCCGCCCGCTCAAGACGCCAGCAGCAAGGCGAGCAGCGCACCCGCCAGCAACGTCGCCGCCAAAAGCGCGACGAGGAAATAGACGGGCGGGTCTTTAGGCTTCCGCGGCATTGGCCCTTCCTCTAGTGGGCCGTCGAACATCCCTCCGTGATCACCAAGATGCTCACCCACCTCGGCTTGCCCGTCCGCACGCCGCAAGGGCTCGCATGTTGCCAGCTCCGATCCCTAGGGTTCGGCAGCCGGCGGGCGCATGGCGCGCACGAGGTCCTCGCGATCAGCGTCGCCGAGGTCCGGGCTGAAGTGCAGGATCGCATCCGCGGCATCTCCGGTTTCGAAGTACGCTGTGCAGCAATCGAGATGAACGAACCCGCTGCGAGCCGGGGAGCTCGAGATCGTACCGCCGTGGTCCTATCGTGGCCTGGCACCACCCGGCTTCCGAGCCGCCGCGAGCTGCGGCATGATAAGGGCCGCCGTGAACACCGACGTGTTGATCTGCGGGGCCGGACCGACGGGCCTGGTGCTCGCGCTACGGCTTGTGCGCTTGGGCGTCGGGGTCCGGATCGTGGACGCTGTGGCCGAGCCGGGGACGACGTCGCGCGCCCTCGTCGTACACGCCCGGACGCTCGAGTTCTACCGCCAGATGGGCCTGGCCGAAGCGCTGCTCCAGGACGGGCTGCGTTTTGCGGCGGTGAACCTGTGGGTCCGCGCCCGCCAGGTGGGACACGTCGTCATCGGCGAGCTCGGGAAGGGGATCAGTGCCTATCCTTTCATGATGGTCCACCCGCAGGATCGGCACGAGCGGTTCCTGATCGAGCACCTCAGGCGTGCCGGCATCGAGGTCGAGCGTCAGATTGCGCTCGTCGACTTTGCGCAAGCGCCGGACCGCGTCCGGATTCGCCTCAAGCACGCGAGTGGCGAAGAAGAAACCTGTGAGGCGGCCTATGTCGCGGGCTGCGACGGAGCCCATTCGCGGGTGCGTGAAATCCTGGGCGTGGGCTTTCCCGGCGGGACCTATTCGCACGTCTTCTACGTCGCGGACGTGGTGGCGAGCGGGCCGGTGATCAACGACGAGCTGCACGTGGCGCTCGACGACGCCGACTTCCTGGGGATCTTCCCCCTGAAAGGTGGGCGGACGGGGCGGCTGATCGGCACGGTACCCGCGGAGGACGAAGACGCGAGGGAGTCGCTGCGCTGGGAGGACGTCGGCCGGCACGTGGCCGAGCGCATGGGTATCCAGGTCGAGCGCGTCAACTGGTTTTCGACCTACAGGGTCCACCACCGCGTGGCCGGCCGGTTCCAGCAGGGGCGGGTGTTCCTGCTGGGTGATGCCGCGCACATCCACAGTCCCGTGGGGGCCCAGGGGATGAACACCGGCATCGGCGACGCGGTGAACCTGGCATGGAAGCTGGCCGACGTGATCGAGGGGCGGGCCGAGGCGAGCCTGCTCGACAGCTACGAGCCGGAGCGGATCGCCTTCGCCCGGCGCCTCGTCCGGACCACCGACCGCGCCTTCGTCCTCGCGACGAGTCCCGGCCGGCTCGCCCGGTTCGTCCGGGTGCACGTCTTGCCCTGGATCCTGCCGCTTCTGTTTCATTTCAGAGCCCTGCGGCGTTTCATGTTCCGCACGGTGTCGCAGACTTCGATCAGCTACCGCGGAAGCCCCCTGAGCGTGGGCAAGCTGGGTCGTGTCCACGGCGGCGACCGGTTGCCCTGGGTCGGGCTCGATGGAAGCTCGAACCCGACTGACAACTTCGCTGTCCTGGACGGCCTGGAGTGGCAGGTGCACGTCTACGGCCTGCCCGGGCCGGGTCTGGCCGAGGCGTGCCAGACGCTGGGCCTGCCCTTTCATGTCTTTGCTTGGCGGCCCGTCATGCGCAAGGCGGGCCTGACGCAGGACGGCCTGTACTTGGTGCGGCCGGACGAGCATGTCGCGCTGGTCGATTCCGGCAAGAGTCCGGCCGCGCTGGCGGCTTACATGGCGGCCATCAGAGCGCGAAAAGCAGGGCTTTGAGTACACCCGGCGCGGGGATCAACATGCTGAACGCGCCCCGCCATCGCCAACGAACGGCTTGCACTCAACCTGGCCGGGCAGGTGGTGCCCACACTGCCATGCACTATGAAATTGAGGTGCAAAGGTGAAATTACATGTGCAACGCATCGCAAACTATTGATTTGGCGGAGAGGGAGGGATTCGAACCCTCGTGACCCGGTATGGGTCCAACCGATTTCGAGTCGGTGCCGTTGTGACCGCTTCGGTACCTCTCCTATGATCCGACGGCTTGTCCCGCCTGGTGCCGGCGATTGCCCGGGTGCCTGGTCCGCGGCCAAGAGAAAAAAAAGACCTCGAACGGCTAGACTGACACGCCCTCGGCGAGACGGGCTCGACGGCTATGGGCGCATAGCTTAGGGGCTGGCCGAGGCGGCTACAACCCTCATGGCCGGGCATGACACAGGCAGGGTAGCCGCACCGTCGTGCGGCGTAGAAGCCCCGTGCGCCCCACGGGCAGCACGCGGCGTGCGGATGCCGGACCGGCGCTCCGCCGTGCCCGTTGTGGTCAGGAGCTACCGTGGACCATGTGGTCCTTCAACTGCTGGCGCTTCACCCGGAGGGTGGACTGCAACAGGTGGAGTGACCACAAGGCCTGTGGATCGCTGGGTTTACGCGCATCGACGATGAGCTCCTCGATCTCGGCGATCTCCTGTACCAGGACCTGCCACCCGGTGGCATGGTCCGCAAGATGAGCTAAGCTTGCCATGTGTGGTTTCCTGCGAACGTGTTTGCTGCGTGCGAGCATTATCCATTCCACACGTTTCGATGATATGGCAGCCCGATGACAGTCGTATTGCGGTCCGGGTACACGGATCGCCCTCCGTCTTATTCAAGGTCCGCCGCTGGCGGGTCACCACGGACCTCCGCACCGATCTGAAAGGGGGATGAGCCATGGAAACCATGGAAACCTGGGAAATGGTCCTGGTCGGGATCGCCGCGATGCTGCTGGTGCTGTGGCTCCGGCCCGGGATACGCAACACCATCGAGCGCAGCCGGCAGGCCACGGAGCGCGATTGGGGCGCGGTGCTGTTACCGCTCGGCCTCGTGATCCTGTTCGTGGTCTTGCTGATCGCTAGCGCCTAGACCGTAGATTCCTGGCTCGCCCGGCGAACCGGTTGCCGCATCGAGCCACCCCCGGCCGTGCCGGGCCACCAGTTGCCACAAGACCTCGATATGCTGCGGGGAGTCATTGAGGGCCGGGATGTAGTGGAAGTCCTCGCCCCCCGCGCCGAGAAAGACCTCGCGATACCGGATGTCGATCTCCTCCAGGGTCTCCAGGCAGTCGGCCGCAAAGCCCGGGCAGACCACCTGCACCGACCGCACGCCCGCTCGCGCCCAGGCCGTGAGGGTCTCCAGGGTGTAGGGCGCGAGCCAGGCCTGCGGGCCGACGCGCGATTGAAACGCCACCTGCCAGCGATCCGGTTGCAGTCCCATGGAATCGGCGACGAGCCGCGCGGTCGCCCGGCATTGAGCGCCGTAGGGGTCGCCGCGCTCGAGCGCATCCCGCGGCAGGCCGTGGAAGGAGAAGAGCAGCCGATCCGGAACCCCATGCGCCTCGAAGGTCATTCGGATCGCGTGGGCCACGGCGGTGATATAGCCGGGCTCGTCGTGGTAGCCCATGGGCATCCTCACCTCCGGGAGGCTGCGCCACGACCCAAGCGTACGGGCCACGGCATCGAACACCGACGCGGTGGTTACCGCGGAGTACTGGGGGAAGAGCGGCAGCACCAGGAGCCTCCCGACACCGGCCGCGCGCAGTGCCTCCAGGGCGGATCCGATCGAGGGCTGCCCGTAGCGCATCCCCAGGACCACCTTGACCTCATCCCCGAGGCGCAGCGCCAGTCGCTCTTGCAGCCGCGCCGCCTGGTGCTCGGAGTGCGTGAGCAGCGGTGAGCCCTGCTCGCCCCAGATCCGGGCGTAGGCGCGCGCGGCGTAGCGCGGCCGAAGGCGCAGGACGATGCCGTGGAGCACGGGCAGCCATAGCCATCGCGGCAGCTCGACGACCCGCGGATCCGAGAGGAACTCCCGGAGGAAGTGCCGCACGGCGCGCGGCGTCGGCGCCGTGGGGGTCCCGAGGTTGGTCAGGAGTACCCCGAGCGCCGCACCTTTGTCGCGCCGCTGTAGGGGGGCGATGTTCATGGGGAGATGTTCATGAGGATGGGAGGTCGTGTGGGCCCGGATGCGTCGCACGCTCGATCCGACCCCCTTCGAGGGTCATGCGACGCGCACAGTGGGCGGCGAGTGTCTCGTCGTGGGTCACCAGTATCAAGGTCGTCCCGTAGCTGGCGTTGAGCGAAAACAACAGCTCGCCGATCGCGGCCCCGGTCTTACGGTCGAGGTTGCCGGTCGGCTCGTCCGCAAACAGGACCCGGGCCCCGGCGGCGAAAGCACGCGCGATCGCCACGCGTTGCTGCTCCCCGCCCGAGAGTTGGTTCGGATAGTGACGGAGCCGGTGGCGGAGGCCGACACGATCGAGGGCGGTGCGGGCCGAGTCTGCGGCCGAGGGGTCGCCGCTCAACTCCATCGGCAACATGACGTTCTCATGCGCCGTCAGGCTCGGGAGCAGGTGAAAGGACTGGAATACGAAGCCGACCCGCTGGCGGCGAAACTCGGCGCGGCCGTCCTCGTCGAGCTCCCCCAGATCGACGCCGTCGAAAACCACCCGTCCGCGCGTCGGGCTGTCGAGCCCCGCCAACAGTCCGAGCAGGGTCGATTTTCCGGATCCCGAGACCCCCACCACGGCGAGGCTCTCGGACCGCCTCATGGCAAAGCTGATATCATCGAGTATGGTCAGCGGTCCCGCGGGGCTCGGGACCTCCTTGGTGAGCCCCACCGCACGAATGATGATCTCGTTATCCATATTCTCTCGTCGGCTCGGCGCCGTTTGGCTCGTCGCGACCCTGCTAGCTTTTGCTATTCTGGTTGCCGTGGCCGGGCCGGCGGCCGGCAATATACTGGTACTGGGCGACAGTCTCAGTTCCGCCTACAACATGGAAACGGAACGCGGCTGGGTCGAGCGTCTACGTCAGCGCTTGCAGCAACAAGGCCGCCCCCACGACGTATTCAATGCCAGCATCCCCGGCCAGACCACCGCCGGCGGCCTCGCGATGCTGGACGGGCTCCTCTCCCGGCACAGGCCCGCCATCGTGGTCATCGAGCTGGGCGGCAACGACGGACTCCGCGGCCTGCCGCTCCGCGAGGTCCGATCCAATCTCTCGCTCATCATCGAGACAACGCTGGCGCGCGGCGCCAAGGTGCTCTTGATCCCCATCGAAATTCCGCCCAATTACGGGCGTGCGTACACCGAGGGGCTGCGCGAGATCTACCGCGACTTGGCCGACCGCTACGGGGTGCGCAAGAGCCCTTTCATCCTGGAGGGCATCGCCGACAAGCCAGAACGCATGCTAGAGGACGGCATACATCCGAAACCCGAGGCCCAGGAAGCGATGTTGGAAAACGTCTGGCCGTCCCTCCTGCCCCTGCTATGAACTATTGCAACCATTGCGGTGCGCGCATCGAGCGGCGCATCCCCGAAGGAGACAACCGCCTGCGCGAGGTGTGCACGGCCTGCGGGTACATCCATTATCTGAACCCCAAGATCGTGGCAGGCTGCATCGCCGAATGGGGCGATCGGATCCTCCTGTGCCGGCGCGCCATCGAACCCCGCTACGGGCTTTGGACCCTGCCGGCCGGGTTCATGGAGAACGGCGAAACGGCCCTGGAGGCGGCGGTACGCGAGACGCGAGAAGAGGCCAACGCCCGCGTCGAGGTCAGCGGTCTCTTCGCCCTCTTGAATCTGCCCCATGTCAGCCAGGTGTATATGATCTTCCGCGCCGAGGTCATCGCGGTGGACGGCGGGCCGGGACCCGAGAGCCTGGAGGTCCAGCCTTTGGACGAGACGTCGATCCCCTGGGATCGGCTGGCCTTCCCGACGATCCTGCACGCCCTGCGATTCTACTATAGTGACCGGCGCGCGGGCGCGTTCGGCTTCCATATGGGCGACATCATCAAAAACGGTGATCGCGCGAGCTTCGTGGCGCGGAGGGCGTGCCCGGAGGGGTTGGCGCCGGGCGCGATCGCATCTAGCCACCGCTGAGATGCTTGTGAAAAAATCGTCGCGAGCGAAGGGAGGTCGCGTTCCGCCGGAGCGCAGGAACCGGAGTGTATGTTGAAATACATGAGGATTCCGAGCACCGCCGGAATGCGAGATCCCGAGCGCAGCAGAT
>JBQTJM010000045.1:0-11816 GCA_052387115.1 Gammaproteobacteria bacterium
TCGGGACCGATCCGTTCATCGTCATTGCGTCGCTCTTAGAACCTCAACGGCCGACCCAGTCACCATCATCGTGCGCGAGCCCCGCCTTGTCCCCTTACCGTTCCATGCGAGTCCGACAGGCTGCTAGCTAGCCCGAGGTCGGATCCGCGCGGGTTCAGGGATGGCTGGCGCAGAGGTGAGAGCCTATTCGCCTGCCTAAACGCCTCCGCTTGGGGACAGCCGTGCGAGCCCTGGTGCAAGCGGTTCTGTTGCTCGTGCCGGTCCCCGCGGGTGCGGCGGACGTTCCCCAGACCGGCGTGACCGCCTTGGTGGGCGTGACCGTTATCGACGGCACCGGGAGCAAGTCGTTCCGCGACGCCATCGTGCTCGTCTCCGGGGAGCGCATCAGGGCGGTGGGCCTCGCGGTGCGGTCATCATCCCTGCAGGGGCTCGGGTAGTCGACATGAGCGGAAAATGGATCGTCCCGGGCCTCGTGGACGCGCACATTCACCTGTTCCAGTCGGGCGGGCTCTACACGCGGCCGGATATTATCGATCTCCGATCGATACAACCGTATGCCGCGGAGGTTGAGTGGGTGTGCAACGCTTATGGTTCGACGCATTCCGCGCCTCGCCCCCGAGCTCCCGTTGCCCCCCTACGCCTACGTACATGGCAAACACCCGCACCCTACCCGCGACCGCGCCGGGCACAGCTTTGGTCTCCCGCCGAAGTTCCGGATCGGGCCCGACCCCGATCGATGGGAGGACTGCCAGCCCTATCTGTACGGCATCGATCTCTTCAATCGCGGATACTACTGGGAAGCGCACGAGGCTTGGGAGGGGCTTTGGCACGCCTGCGGCCGAAGCGGGAGGATGGTCGATTTTCTCAAGGGGCTCATCGCCTTGGCCGCCGCGGGGGTGAAGCTCCGGGAAGGCCGCGAGCGTGGCGTGCGCCAGCATGCGGCCCGCGCCCAGTTGCTGTTCGAACGGGTGGCCGGGGAGCTCGGTACCGCAGAGACCCACTACCTGGGCCTGGAACCCCAGGTGCTCGCTCGTTACGCGAGTGAGCTGACCGGTACGCGTGCCATGCCTGCGGCAGATCAGGAGTCACTTTTGCCCTTCCTGCTCCTCCCGCAACCGCACGACTCTGGCATAGTTCGCAAGCTTGGCCAGTGAAGCTATGCAGTTACCGGTCATCGATGTCCGACCGTTGATCGCTCGGACCGCGGGCCGGTGTACAGTGCCCGATGAGATCGGACAGGCTTGCCGCGGGCACGGATTCTTCGCTGCCGAGCAGCGCACTGAGCATGAGGCACAACCTCGGGTCCGCATACGGCACCTCCGGGCTTGGCGGGGCGGCACAACATCGTCGGCAAACGCACGGAGGCGGCCGAACGATCTACCCAGCGACCGCGACCGATGCCACCATGCTCGCGTGCCACGGCCCTTCCTGCCCTCTGGACCCACCGCGCCGGCGCTGCTGCAGGCGATGTGCTTCGGTCGGGATCCCCACGCCTTCCTGGAGGACTGCGTCCGCGACCACGGGGACCCGTTCACGCTGCGGCTGCCGGGCGAGCCGCTCCGCCTGGTCACGGGCGACCCGGCGCTGATCAAGCAGGTCTTCGCCCTCTCACCGGACGATTACGAGCAGCGCACCGCCAGCTTTCCACTCAACATCGGCGAGCGCTCGCTGCTCTTTCTCGACGGCGAGGAGCACCGTCGCAACCGCCGCGTGATGATGCCGCCGCTCCACGGTGAGCGGCTGCGCGGCTACGTGGCCAGCATGCGCGAGATGACGGCCCGGGCGGTCTCGCGCTTCACCGTCGGCAGCGTCCAGCCGCTGCACGCGCTCTTCCAGGAGATCACCCTCGACGTCATCCTGCACTGCGTCTTCGGGGTCAGCGGAGGCGAGACCGCGAAGCGGCTGCGCCGCGCGCTGCTGGGCTGGATGAACGGCCCTTCGGCGGTGGCCGTCGCGCGTGCATCGGTATGGCCTTCGCGTCGATGGAGATGCGCGTCGTCCTGGCCGAGCTGCTGGCGCGCGTACGGCTGCGTCTGGTTCCCGGCGCCCGCGTGCGTCCGGAGTTCCGCGGCATCACCATCGCGCCGTCGAACGACCTGCGGGTCATCGTCGACGGTGTGGAGGACGAGGACGAGGAGGGGGACGGAAACGCAAAGGGGCAAAGGGCGCAAAGGACGCCACGAGAATGAGCCTTCTCCCGCTGGCGCCTCTTGGCTAGGTCGGGGCCCTTGCGGGTTGCGTGAACGGCGGGTGACGCGAGACACATTTGGTTCCACGGTGGAACCAGGTTTCCGTCGAGGAGTGGCAGTCGAGCAGGAGTTGGTCCGGTTCGTCGAGCTGAGCCTGGCCGCCCATCCCCCGTAGCGCCCAGAGTCCTTCCCCTCCTTCCTACCGCTTCCTGGGGCCTCCCGCCAGGGGCGGCCCCCTTGCGCCCAAGTGCCTGGCCTGCGAAAGGACTTGCTGCAAAGCAGCAAATCCTGTACAATGCCGCTGTGTTTCATGAACAGGAACGCACCTAAAACCGATTTAATCCTCAACAGGACAGAACTTATGTATAACCTCTTACAACCGGTAGTGCAGCTCACCAGCGCGAACATTGAAACGCTTTCACGTTTTGCCAATTCGCGCGAAATCACTGAGCTCGCTAGAGACAGCGCGAGCAAGTATTTGGAGCTTGTGCAAGACAACATGGCAAAGATTGCTGGATCCGATGCCTTCGCTACTTGCCTGCAGACGACAATTGACAACTACGTCCGCTTTGCCAACGAGTACACGCAAAACGTGTACGGCATCGTATCGCAGGGCCAGGAATTCCTGAGCCGGCAGGTTGAAGAAGGCAATAGACGCTTCGCTCAAAGTGCCGACATTTCGGGCCGGGCCCTTCAAGCCGGCACTGAATCGATGAAATCGGCAGGTGAAGAAGCCTTGAACGAGGTCGGCCGCGCGCGTCATAACCGCGGCAAGTAATGCGTTAATCAGAACCAGCCGCCTTCGAGCGGTTGGGAGTTCGAAGCGCGCAGCGAGCCGCAGAAAGTATTCTCTAGAGCAGACCCCGCTCAGCGAAAGACGTTACTTCCGCGACGCCAATGACGAAATGATCGAGCACTTTCACTTCGATGAGCGCGTGCGTCAATGTCTCGTCGGCAACGCTCGGATTCGCCTCGCCCGAAGGATGATTGTGCGCGATAACCATACTTAGCATATTGGCATGTCTACGTGCCTTCCCGCTGGCGCAGGCTGAACCGAGCGGCGGCGGCCGAGGTGCGAGCCGGGAAGCGGTTGCGCGGGAGACCTAACAGGTGATGTAGCCTACCTGCACCTGAAGCGGGTCACGGGCCTGCAGACCGACTATTGATAACGCGACGCGTGCGCCACGGCTAAACTAACGCGAAGGCCGAGGGACTCGGCCTACATGAAGATCAGGATTCAGTTTAGTGCGTGGGATGGTAGTCATCGCACTTTGGAGGCCTTGATTAGGGCGTCAATGAATGACCCATATAGCTACGAGCACGTTAGAGCTCGCTATTGGGATATGCGTGATCATTTGGTGGTGAGAACGACATTTAGAGGCGAGAACGTTTTCGGCGCTGTTATAATAGGCGCAGCGAAGGCAAAGGTGAGTCTTGATGGTAAGATATTGAAAATGCTCAGTAAGAAATGATTAAAGCCGCAGTCGCTCAGTCGGGGCGGCAGCGGTGGTCGGCGGGGGCTCGAGGGTGAGTCTTGGGGGTGGTGTCCGGTGCCTAGCCTAGACGCGAATGCGCCTGTGCGAGTGGAGGTGCGGCGACCGGCAGGAACAGGAGGGATAGCACCTACCAGCTCACCCGCTGGTCGAACTCGAATCTTGGGTAGGGGTTCACTCAGGGCCAACGTATCGCCTTGCGGGCAGGGTGCCGCGAAGCGGCGGGAGAGGGAACCCCGCCGCAATTTCAACAGTTCAGCGGACTAGCGTTTCGCCGGGCGCGCCTTGAAGCCCAGGACCTTCATCGCCGCCGTCAATGTCTGCCTGGAGGTCCAGTACCCGGCCCACGGGTCGGTCTTCTGAAAGGACAGATGCTCGCGGGCCGTGCGGATCGTCCACTGCGCTCCGCTCTTGAGCGTGGGCAGTTGCTCCCAGGCCACCGGCATCGAGACGCCCAGTCCGGGTCGCGCGCGGGCGGAAAATGCCGCCGCCGTGGTGGCCCCGTGCCGATTGCGCAGGTAGTCGACGAAGATCCGGCCGACGCGGTTGACCGGTCCGCTCTTGGCGACGAAGCGCGCCGGAATGGTCTGCGCAAGGTGCTGCACGATCGCCTGCGAGAAGTCCTTGACCGCGTCGTAGGAGAGCCGCGGCGCGAGCGGCACGACGATGTGCAGGCCCTTGCCGCCGCTGGTCTTGAGCCAGCTGGAGAGGCCAAGCTCCGTGAGCAGCGCTCGCGTCAGCAGGGCCGCCTCCTGCACGTGCGTCCAGGCAACGCCCGCGCCGGGATCGAGGTCGAACACCATGCGGTCGGGCTTGTCGATGTTCCGGGTCGTCGAGTTCCAGGTGTGGAACTCGATCACGTTCATCTGCGCCGCGCTGATCAGGGCTTCGGCGGTCGGCACTTCCAGCAGTGCCGCGTGTCCGGGCCACAGCGCTGGGTCGAGCTCGCGCAGACCGAGAATGCTCAGCTTGTCGTCGTGCTTCTGGAAAAACAGCTGGCCGCTGATGCCGCGCGGTCCGCGCACCAGCGACACGGGCCGACCCTTGAGGTGCGGCAGCATCCACTCGCCGATGCTCTCGTAATAGCGCACCAGGTTGAGCTTCTCGAGGCCCGTCGACGGATCGATGATCCGCTCGGGGTGGGAAACCTTCACGGTGCCCGCGCGGTTCGCTGAGGAAGGCGCCGCGGCGCGCGACGCCTCGGTCGTTTCGCGCGTGATAGCGCTGGCCGCCTTGTCGCTGCGCAGCCCCTGGAACACCGGCTGGCGGACGTGGCCCTCGGGCGTCCACTCGGCGAAACTGACCTCGGCCACCAGCTCTGGCTTGACCCAGTGCTCTGCGCCGGCGGCGCGCTTCGACCAGCGTCCCGACTTGACGGTACCGGGTGCGAACGGTGAGCGCGCCACTTCGATCTTCGCCAGGCGCTTGCGCAGGGCGGCGCCGGTGACGGCATTCCAGCCGGTGCCGACGTTGCCCGCGTACCGCAGCTTGCCGTCCGGGTCGTGGTAGCCGAGCAAGAGGCCGCCGACTTCCACGGCCGAGCCCGCGCGGTCGGTGAAGCCGCCGATCACGAGCTCCTGGCGCGCGTTGCATTTGAGCTTGAGCCAGGTCGGCGCGCGGGCTGACACGTAGGGCGCGTCGACCCGCTTGGCGATGATGCCTTCCAGCCCCAAGGCGCAAGCCGACGCGAGGATGCTGGTGGGATCCCCCGTGAAGTCCGCGCTGAAGTGCACGCGCTCGACACCCTTGGCCTCGACAAGCTGCTTGAGCAACGCCCGCCGGGCGTGCAAAGGCACGTGGCGCAGGTCGTGGCCGGCGAGATAGGGCAGGTCGAAAAGGAAGTAGTCGATGCTGTCGGTGTGCGACGCATCGAACGCGTTCTGCAAGGCGTTGAAGTCGGGCGTGCCGTCCTGGTTCAGTACGACGATCTCGCCGTCGAGCCACGCGGCCTGGATGCCGAGGGTCTCGACTGCCGCGGCGAGGGCTTTGAGCTTGGCGGTCCAGTCATTGCCATTGCGGGTGAAGAGGCGAGCGCGACCGTGCTCGATGCGGGCCAGCAGCCGGTACCCGTCGAACTTGATTTCATAGCTCCACTCTCCGCTGGCCGGCACGCTCGTGGCCAGGGTGGCGAGCTGCGGCGCCAGTGTCGCGGGCAGGTCTGCTTTGACGGCGCCGGGCAGATCAGCAGCCGACTGCGGACTCCGCGTCCGAACGGAAGGCGCGACGCCGCCGCGCGGCGCACGTTCCTCGATCCGGCCCAGGGGCTTTTTGACCACGCTGTCGGGCAAGGCGACGATCACGTCGTACTCGGCCAGCGGCCGCGCCCAGGCGTCGCGCTTCTTGAAGAGAAACCAGGCTTCCTGCTTGTCGCCTCGCTTGGCGATGCGCACCAGTTCCCACAGGCCAGCCAGCTTCTCGCCGTGCAGCGTGAAGAGCAGCTTGCCCTTGGCTAGGCCCTCGCGCGGGTCGCCGACCGGTTCCCAGGTGCCACGGTCCCAGACGATGACGGTTCCGGCACCGTACTGCCTGGGTGGAATCGTGCCTTCAAAGCTGCCGTAGGAAACCGGGTGGTCCTCGACGTGGATCGCCATGCGCTTTTCCTGCGGATCGAAGCTCGGCCCCTTGGGCACCGCCCAGCTCAGTAGGACGCCGTCCAGCTCCAGGCGAAAGTCGTAGTGCAGCCGGGAGGCCCAGTGCTTCTGGATGACGAAGGCGAGGGCTTTGGCTTTTCTTGCCCGCACGCCCCGCGGCTCCGACGTGCGCGCGAAGTTGCGCTTGGCAGAGTAGCGCGAAAGCGGATCGCTAGGAGACGCGGTGCGGTCGGCCATCTCGTCTAGCGCTGGTCGGATGGAAGCGGGCGGCGGGAGACTGTGCTGGTCCAGCCGGCCAGTGCGGCCACGGTCCTTCCAGTAGGGAGGTCGGGATCTACCACAAAATTCTATTGCGAAACCGCATTGAGTCTCTTATCCTGCAAGCTTATGTCATTCCGCGCCCGGGCGTTCCTCTTGGGAGTCACCCTCATCGCGGCGGGATCGCCGCCGAACGCTCCGGCCGAGCCATCAGAGCGCCGCTTCTCTCCCCGCGAGTCTACCTATAGCGTCTTTCCAGAGCCGCCGGCCTTACGCCCGGCGGTAGACTTCTGGCGCCGGGTGTTTGCCGTTTGGCGTCTAGACCAGGTTGCCTTGCACGATGACCGGTACCTCAACGTCGTATACGAGGTCGTCGACGTGCCGGGCACGGTGGGCGATTCCCTTATGCGCGCGCAGAAGGCCTATGTGGAGGGGCGTCGTCTCGCGCTCGCGCGGAGCTTGCGGGAGCTCGAGCGGCGGATCCGCTACGGAACGCGCTTGAACGGAGAGCCCCAACGCCTGTACGCGGTGATCGTTCGGAACGCCGGCCGGCAGGCTGTCATGGGTGCCAGCACCCGCATCCGGCTGCAACGCGGCATACGGGAGCGTTTTCACCGCGGCGTCGAGATCAGCGGCCGCTATGAACGGCTCCTGCGCCAGGTCTTCCGCGAGGCCCGCCTGCCCGAGGACCTTGCCTGCTTGCCACACATAGAGTCGTCCTTCATCAACCGCGCGCAGTCGTCCGCGGGCGCGGTGGGGATCT
Source organism: Gammaproteobacteria bacterium (assembly GCA_052387115.1). Classification (GTDB taxonomy): domain Bacteria; phylum Pseudomonadota; class Gammaproteobacteria; order JACCXJ01; family JACCXJ01; genus JACCXJ01. Next base: position 7,295 of record JBQTJM010000045.1, read on the forward strand.
GGCAGTTCATGCCGGCCACCGGCCGGCGCTTCTTGCGCATGAACCGGGCGCTCGACGAACGCTATGATCCGGTGCTGGCCGCACGCGGCGCCGCGCGCTATCTACGCGATGCCTACAGGGATCTTGGCGATTGGGGCCTCGCCATCACCTCCTATAACCACGGCGTGGGCGGGATGGTGCGCGCCCGGCGGCAGTTCGGCGGCGACCTTGAACGCATTCTGCTGAGCTACCACGGCCGCGCCTTCGGATTCTCTTCGCGTAACTTCTATGCGGAATTCCTGGCGGCACGTTCCATCCTCGCCGATCTGCCCCGCTATTTTCCGGAGGGGATTCAATTCCATCCCCCCCTGGAAGCGGAGCGTGTCGTTTTGAAACGGGGCGTGTCGGTCGCACATCTCGCGCGGATCTACGGGGTCGACCGCCACGAGCTCATGCGGCTCAATCCAGCTTGGAGTGCGCGAGCGACGCGCGGGCTTGTGGCCCTGCCGGCCGGCTCCGACATCTGGCTGCCGGATGGGGCGCGCAGCCACAGCGCGTACGCATCGGCCGACGCCCGGCCGATAGGCCCACAGCTACCGCCCATAGCCTGGGCTTCGCGCGCACCCGGCCGCCCGAGGGTTCATAGGTGGTCCGACATCGCCCTGGCGGATGCAGGCCTCGATGGAGGCTCCTCTCGGGCAGGTGCGCCGCGAGTGGTCAAGACCGAGCACCGCCGGGGCCTGCGCTCCGGAACTCCCGGCCGCCAGCGCAGGACTAACAATCCCGCCCGTCGGTTGGCGGAGAGGGTGCACGTCGTGCGCAAGGGGGAATCGCCGTACCGGGTCGCGGCGCGCTATGGGGTATCCGTGGGGACGCTCTTGAAGCTCAACGCGATGGGCCGGCGCGCCGTTATGCAGCCAGGGCAGCGCCTGCGGATCCCTGCGCGCGGTCACAGCAAGGCAGGTTACTGACGGTGCTATGGAATCCGCTGTGCCCAGGCGCTTTGGGAAGTTTCTGGCGTGGGCCGTGGCGATCGCGGCGCTCACGTTGGGCGCCAAGTTCATCCTCCGCGAGCTTGAATCTTCGGAGCTACAGGCCCGTTATCTCTCGTCTCTAGGCAAGGAGCTGACTTACCGGCTGGAGCCGGGGTTGAGCCACCAGATCCGGTTCCCCGCGACCGGACCCTACGATCAGCGGCTGGGCTACGTTGACCTCCCCCAATACGTAGAACGCCTGCGAAAGCTCGGCTTCGCGGTCACCGCCCAGGCGCGCGTCTCGCCAGCGCTCGCGCGGGTCTTCGACGTTGGCCTCTTTACCATGTACCCGGAGAAGACACAGGGCGGCTTGCGCCTCGTTGATCGCGATGATCGGGTGTTGTTTGGCGTCTCGTATCCGACGCGTATCTATTCTGACTTCCAGGAAATCCCCCCCATCATCCTCAATACCCTGCTATATATCGAGAACCGCGAGCTGCTCGATGAGTACCTGCGGAACAGGAACCCGGCCATCGAGTGGGATCGCTTCGCCGGCGCGAGCCTCGATGTGTTGCTCAACAAGCTTGGTGTCAACACCCACGTCTCAGGCGGCAGCACGCTAGCGACGCAGCTCGAGAAGTACCGCCATTCCCCTGGGGGACGCACGGATTCCATTCCCGAAAAGCTGCGGCAGGTAGCGAGCGCCTCGCTGCGCGCCTATCTCAAGAGCCCCGATACGATCGGGACGCGACAGGCAATCGCCCTCGCCTATCTGAACACGGTGCCCCTGGCAGCCGCCCCGGGTTACGGCGAGGTGCACGGCCTCGGGGACGGACTGTGGACATGGTATGGCCGCGAGCTCACGGAGGTCAACCGGTTGTTGAGCAACGAGGCGATCTACTCCACGGCGCCAATCGGCACCGAGCAGGCCTCTTCCTATCGCGACACCCTGTCGCTCATCCTGGCGCAGCGTCGTCCGGCGTACTATCTGGGCCGTGGACAGAAGCCCCTGAAGCGATTGACGGACAGCCACCTGCGGTTGCTGGCGCAGAACGGGATCATCCCGAGCTCCCTGCGCGATACCGCGCTTCGGGTGCCGAGCGCCCTGCGCCGGAAGCCCACCGAAGCCCTCGAGCCCCCGCCGGTGAGCAAGACCGAATCGGTGTTGCGCGCCCGCCTGGGCTCGGCCCTGGGTATAGCGCGGCTCTATGACCTGGACCGCCTCGACCTCACTGCTCGGTCCACGATCGACCAGGACACGCAGCAGGCGGTGACCCGGGCCCTGCGGAGGCTGTCGGAGCCGGAACAGGCGCGTGCCGCGGGGCTCTATGGTTTTCGCTTGTTCGGCGGGGGTGACGACCTCAGCCCGGTCGTTTATAGCCTGATGCTCATCGAGCGCGGCCCGGGTGGCAGCCGCCTGCGGGTGCAAACCGACAACTACGGCGGGCCCCTGGACATCAACGAGGGGATCCGGCTCGACCTCGGATCCACCGCCAAGCTGCGCACCCTGTTGAGCTACCTCGAGATCATTGCGGAGCTCCATCGGCGTTACGCAGGCCGGTTGCCTGCTGAGCTGCGCACGGTTGCGCTGCACCGGCGCGATTGGTTGTCGCGCTGGGTCATCGAGCAGCTGCGTGCAAGGCCCGAGCTAAGCCTGCCAGAGATCCTCGATGCGGCCATGGAGCGGCGTTACTCGGCGAGCCCTTTTGAGCAATTCTTCACCGGTGGGGGAATACACAGCTTCGCGAATTTTGACAAGGCCGATGACAAAAAGATCATGGGCGTGAGGGAGGCGTTTCGCAACTCAGTCAATCTGGTGTTCGTACGCCTGATGCGCGACATCGTCTATCACTACCTCTACCGGCCCGGGGCGGTGGGCGGGAAGATAGAATCCGGCGACGAGCAATGGCGCCGGAGATACCTCGAGCGGTTCGCCGACCAGGAGGGAAAGGTGTTTCTGCGCCGCTACTACGCGAAGTACCGTGGTCTGGACGCCCCGACGAGCTTGAGGGTGCTGACCCAGAGCGTGCGCCCGGTTCCAGCGCGCCTTAGCACTATCTATCGGTCCGTCTATCCCGAGCATGATGTCGCCTCATTCGCGGCGTACCTGCGCACCCATGCCACGACCAAACGCTTGAGCGATGAGGACATCGTGCACATGTACGAGAAATACTCTCCGGAGCGTTTCAACCTCCATGACCGTGGTTACATCGCGCACATCCACCCGCTGGAGTTATGGCTCGCAGGCTATCTCATCACGCACCCGGGCTCCCCCCTCGAAGAGGTCTACGCGGCGAGCGTGAAGGAACGCCTGGCGGTCTATCAATGGTTGTTTAGGACACGTCACCGCGATGCCCAGAACAAACGCATCCAGGCACTGCTCGAGGTCGAGGCCTTTGCCGAGATCCACAGCATCTGGAGGCGGCTTGGCTATCCCTTCCGCAGCCTGACCGCCTCCTATGCCTGCGCCATCGGGGCCTCGGCCGATCGACCGGCGGCGCTGGCGGAGCTCATAGGCATCTTGCTGAATGACGGGGTGCGCTACCCGATCATACGGTTCGACTATCTGCACTTCGCGGCGGACACCCCTTATGAGACCGTCCTCGAGCGTGCCCCGACCAGCGGGGAGCGCGTGCTGGACCCGGAGGTCGCAGCCTCCGCACGCAACGCGCTCACCGATGTGGTCGAGCGCGGTACGGCACAGCGCCTCAAGGGAGCCTATCTTGATAGCGACGGCACGCCCCTCGTGATCGCCGGAAAGACCGGAACAGGCGACCACCGCCGCGAGGTCTACGGCCCGGGCGGGCGACTGATCGCCTCGGAGGTCATCAGCCGTTCGGCCACCTTCAGCTTTGCCCTAGGCGACCGGTTCTTCGGTGTGATCACGGCGTATGTGTCCGGGTCAAAGGCGGTGCGCTATCGCTTCACGAGCAGCCTGCCGACGCAGGTGTTGAAGTCCCTTGCACCGGTCTTGGAGCCGCTGCTCGCGCGCGACCAGCCGAGCGAGCAAGGCGGGATGCTTGCGACCAGAGGTTGACGCTCGGGGTTGATTTTGGCGGGGTAGAGACGGAAACGCGGCCGACGGCAGCCTCGCTCGAGCGGGCGGGGCATGGTATCGACCCCGCGCCCTTGCGCGGAAAGAAGACCTCCTGGGAGACGTTTCTGGAAGCCCTATGGGAGGTGCTGGGGCCACGGACTTCTTCCTAGGCGAGGCATGGACTCTCGGCGGATTGGCGCAGAGGGCGCCTCAGTGGCATGCTCTCGTATCACCATGGGCAAGCGGCATGACCCCGCGGATCGAGCTTTTGGACAAAACGGGCTCCTATGGCCGGCGTTCATACAATGTAAAAAGTCTACCCCGACACAGAACGCCACCGGGAAAAGATACGTAAGTTATTGTTTTTATGGTGCCGGCGAGAGGAATCGAACCTCCGACCTGCTGATTACGAATCAGCTGCTCTACCGACTGAGCTACACCGGCATGGGGGTGAAAGTATAAGGCGGTAGACGCTCGTACAGAAGCGCTGGGGTCGGTGCGCCTGCGGCTATCGGGCACCGGGTTTGTTGCA
>JBQTJM010000046.1:0-5301 GCA_052387115.1 Gammaproteobacteria bacterium
ACGGCACCGATGGAAAGCATGGTTGCCCCACGCACCAATAAGCGCCTCCAATCCGTCCCGCAGCGTTCGAAACGGGCGAGTTTGGCTTGAAGATTCATTGGATTTCCTGAAATTCTCTGACTAGGGCCTTCGGGTCGCAAAGGTTTCGAGCCGATCCTGCGGTCGTTGCCATTCAATTTACCGGTCCGGGAATCCCTTGGCCGCCATACACGCGGCATACGCTTGGCCGTAGGCGTTGGCGGCGGAGGATTGCTCTTGCTCGGCCTGTTGCTGGCTCATCGCGTTCTGCCGGCGCTGTTGATGCTGCCGGAACGCGCCGACCGTGGCACCGGCCTTGGCGGGCGTCCTCCATTTGGTTCTAGGTGTATTCCCCCCGCGACGTTGTCATGGCGGCGTCCATGAAGACGTAGCAGTAGTCGGGCGGCACGCGTCGAACGGGCAGCGGCCCCAGGGCCGACGGCCGGCGCTTGACCTGGATCAACACGCCCATGGTGCGGCCATCGTAGCATCCACTCTGCTGGAAGGCGAAGGGCTAAGGAGATCAGTATGTTACCGGATCGCCGGGCGGGGCTTCAGACTCTGGGCTTGGTCGACTGAGCCGGCACCCTGAGAGTCCGCGATGCCGGCGCCGCCGCGAGCTTCAGAATCGGGAAGTTGCGTTCGACCGTGAGGGGGGCTTGGTGTGCGGCCTCCACTGCTGCATCATAGTGTCGCTTCACATCCGGTACTATTGGCCAAAAGGTCCCATGGCGCGGTATCTGGCGCGTCGATTGAAAGTTCTATGCGTTTCTCGAGGAGGTAACAGATGAGCATTCGAATCCTCAGCGGATCCTTGTGGACCCTCGTTGCCGGTCTGATGACCTTGGTAGCGGAGTCTGCCCAAGCCCAAGATCAGATGGACGTGGCGGATTGCCAGCGCATCGCCACGCAGTCCACGGGTTACAACCCGACCCAGGCGCCGGCCCAGTCGACCGCGCCGCCGGCCGTGAAAATGTGTATGTGGAGGATATCGAGCCGTGTTTCTTGACTACCTGGCATTGGGCTTTTTGATCTTCGGCGCCCTCGTTACTTTCTATCTGATCATTGGCATCCACGATATTCCCTACGAGATTGCCAAGAAGCGCAACCATCCCCATCAAGACGCTATCCACGTGGCGGGATGGGTGAGCCTGATGACACTGCACACTATCTGGCCGTTCCTGTGGATTTGGGCCACTATTTATAGGCCTGAGCGCGGGTACGGTTTCGCCGCGGAGAGCGGACAAGCTAAAACGCTGGATACTCGTATTGCGGACCTGGAAGCGCGATTAGCGGCACTCGAAGGCAAACCTCCGGAGGGAACGACACCCTGGAAACCCGTTTAGCGGTGCTCGAAGGCAAGTCGTTAGGCAGGTCAAGGCGCTGGATGCCCGCCTGACGGCACTCGAAGGCAGAACGCCTGCGCAGGAGGATTAGGCATGGAAATGTTGATGATAATGACCTACACGGCCTTCTGCTGGGCGGTGTTCAAGATCTTCAAGCTCCCCCTGAACAAATGGACCGTACCTACGGCAATCCTCGGTGGCGTGGTGCTCATCGGCCTGACCTTGGTGGTGATGAATTACAACCATCCCTATACCACGCTGGTGCGCGAGTACTTTGTCACGACACCCATCGTGCCCGATGTGCAGGGCCAGGTGGTCGAGGTGCCAGTGGAGGTTGACCAGCCGTTGAAGGAGGGCGATGTGTTATTCCGTATCGACGCGGCGCCCTATCAGTATGAAGTAGACCGGCTTGAGGCAGCATTGGCGGACGCCAAGTCAGGTGCTGCGCAGCTTGAGGAACGTCTGCGGGCGGCCGAAGCGGCGACAGCCCAGGCCCGTTCCAACATCTTGACCTCCGAGTCTGACTATGGACGTCAGGCACGTGAGGCGCTGGAACAGGCAAGGGCAGCGGTCACGCAAATGCAAGCGCAGCTCGAGCTCGCGCGCGAACAGTACGATCGGTATCAGCGGTTGTTATCGACAAACGCGGTCGCCCAGATGGATTTTGACAGGGCGAAGCGGAATTTCGAAAGTGCCCAGGCGCAACTCAGTCAAGCCCAGGCGGCGGAGCGGCAGGCAGCGGAGAAGCTCGAATCCGGTGGTGACCGGGTACAGGCGGCGCGCGAGCAGTTGCGAAGCGCGGAAGCCCAGGAACGCGAGGCGCGACTTGCCTTCGAGGCGGAGAGCGGAGGGGTCAATCCCAAGGTCCGCCAGATTACTGCTGAGCTCGATCGTGCGCGCTGGAACCTCGATCAGACTACCGTGCGCGCGCCCACTGACGGCTTCGTTACACAACTTCTCCTGCGACCTGGCATGATGGCGGTGCCATTGCCGCTGCGGCCGGTAATGACATTTATCCACACTACCGCTCCCAATGACCGCGCCCTGGTCGGTGCCTTCTGGCAGAACTCGCTGCAGCGTCTCAAACCGGGTGACGAGGTGGAAGTGATTTATAGGGCCGTGCCGGGGCGGGTGTTCAAAGGGCATGTAGACCGCATCTTGCCGGTGTTGGCGGAGGGCCAGTTGCAAACGAGCGGCACACTGATGACCGTAGAATCCATGCCAATGCCCGGTCGCGTACCGGTAGTCATCAAACTGGAGGACGACGTATCGGCATACCAGCTACCGGCTGGTGTTATTGGATCCGCGGCCATCTATACAAAACATGTGCATCATGTGGCACTCATACGCAAGATTCTGCTGCGCATGGTCAGTTGGCAAAACTATATTTTCGGTGAGCTTCATTAAGAAAACATATCTCGGCTCGGCGCATCAGGGCGAGCTCTCTTTGGTGGGGATCCCGCGATCCATCACCCAGGTGCGCTCGGACTGGCCGTATTGCGCTTCGATCTTTTTCAGAAAATCCTTGAGCGTGGTCTTGTCCGAGGTATTGCCTGCCATCACTAGGCGCGGTACCGCTTGCGATCGCCACCGGTCCGGGCGCGAATAGCCTGCACGCCACCGGCACCGGCATCATCGGTGGCATGCTCGCCTCGACAGTGATCGCGAACTTTTTCGTGCCGCTCTCTTCGTGCTGTTGGAAGACCTCGCCGGCCTGTTCGACCGCCGGGCGCAGAGCAGCGCGGTCGCAGGTGCGCCCGGACCAGCCGCACCGCATGCCAAGCGGGAGGATGACTGAGATGTGGCAATTTTTACTCGTCGGTTCCCTTGCGACCTTGCTGTCGGGCTGCGCTGCCGTTGGCCCCGATTATGTGCGGCCTGAGGTCGATACTCCGCAAGGGTGGCGCGTTGACTACGAGGAAGCGGCGGGCCTAGCCGACATTCGCTGGTGGGCGCAGTTCCGTGATCGGGTGCTCAACCAGCTCATCGAAACGGCGCTGCGCGAGAACTACGACCTGCGTATCGCCGCCGCGCGTATCGAGCAGTTCCTCGGCCAGTTAAGGACGGCGCGCTCTACGTTCTTCCCACAGCTCGGTGCCGGGGCCGCCACCGGGGGCCAGCGTGAGAGCGAAGCGGGGCCGGGACCGTTCCCTTCGAACGTAAGCAACCCTTTTAACTTCTATGAGCTCCAGCTCAACACCAACTGGGAGATCGATGTCTTCGGCCGCATACGACGAGCCACGGAGGCGGCTCGGGCGCAGGTATTCTCCGCCGAGGAGACACGGCGCGGCGTCATCCTCTCGGTCGTGACCGGCGTGTCCTCGGTCTACATCGCGCTGCGGGCGCTCGACCGCCAGCTCGAGATCTCGCATGCGACCGCCCGCAACTACGGCGAAACCAAGCGGATCTTCGACCTGCGCTTTGAGGCGGGGACCGTCGCTCAAGTCGAGGTCGCCCAGGTCGAGTCGCAATATCAAGAGGCCCTTGCCGCGATCCCCGCTTTTGAGCGCCAGATCGCGCTGCAGGAGAATCTGCTCTCGATCCTGCTCGGCCGCAACCCGGCACCGATTCTACGCGGCAGGGCGATCGATCAGCTTGCTGCTCCTGGAATTCCAAGCGGCCTGCCCTCGAGCCTCCTCGATCGGCGGCCGGACATCCGCGCCACTGAGCAAGATCTCATTGCGGCGAACGCTCAGATCGGTGTCGCCCGCTCGCTTTATTTTCCGACCATCTCCCTCACCAGTTTGGTGGGAACTGCCAGCGCATCGCTTTCGAGTATGTTCATCGGGCCGGCAAGCCTGTGGGCGCTGAGCGCCGCGGCGGCGGTGCCGGTGTTCACTTTTGGCAATATCGAGGGCCAGGTGCAGGCGGCCGAGGCGGTGCAACGGCAGGCGCTTGAGCGGTACCGGCAAACGATCCAAGGCGCGTTTCGGGAAGTGAACGATGCGCTTATCGGCACCCAGAAAAGCCGCGAGGAGCTCAAGGCGCGCGGCCTACGTGTTGCCGCCCTCAAGGATTTTGCGCGGCTCTCCCAACAGCGGTTCGACGAGGGCGTGGCGAGCTACCTGGAGGTACTCATTGCGCAGAACGAGCTGTTCGCCGCGGAGCTTACCCACGCCCTGACCCAGGCCGATAGTCTCACCCAGCTCGTCAATGTCTACAAGGCCATGGGTGGGGGCTGGGTGCTGGCAGCGGAGAAGAGCGCTCCCGCCGTACCTCGCCAAGGATGAGAGGTCTCGGTTAGGCCTCGCGCAAAAATAACATGACTAAGTGTTCCTTCGCGTCGCCTTATTGCCTAAGAGCTCGTCCGTTTTCGGCCTCGAGCTTGGCGAGCGCGCAACGGATCCCGATCGGCTCGTCACCGCGCTGATCGCGACGCCAATCGATTCGAATACGTCGAGCGCATGGTGTATGCCGCTTTTGTAACTCATTGTTTTAACGCGGAATGCTAAGCGAACGAGAGAGAAGCCGTAAACTGAACCGGTAAAAGTTGCGGGCGTATTGTAAGAATTGCAGCCGGACATTACGGCTATCGCCTGCCGATTGCCCGGTTTTTTTCATCTATTCTGCCGCTACGTCCCATCGAATGTAGCATCCCGATCCCATTATGCCGGCACGCCCACGATCACGCTGCTGGCCCTGAAGATCGCGCTCGCCGCCAGGCCTTCCGCGAGCCCCAGGCTCGCGGCGCTGCAGGCGTGATGGGGATCACTACTTTATAGCCTGCGGGGATTAACCTGGCTCTATGGCAAGACCACTGGGGCTGGAATTCGCCGGCGCGCTGTACCACGCGACTGCGCGTGGCAACCGGAATCTCGGCCGTGGCATGCGCCGGTTGAACGGCGTGTATACGCAAGCCTTCAACCGTCGTCACGGGCTCGTCGGGCACGTATTGCAGGGGCGCTACCAGGCGATAGTGGTGGATCGGGACGCCTAT
>JBQTJM010000047.1:0-4621 GCA_052387115.1 Gammaproteobacteria bacterium
CGAGGCGCGCGGACGCTCGGAACGGGCCTTCAGGACGCATCAGGAGAGGCTGTGCAGGGAACTGGCCTTGGCCGGCATCACGGACAGGGAGGCGGCCAACCGCTACCTGTGGGAGGTCTACCGGCCCCGCGTACAACGCCGAGTTCAAGCAGGCCACCGCCGAGGAGGGTTCGGCCTTCGTGCCGTTCATCGGCCAGGAGCTCACCGACATCCTGTGCGAGCAGTTCGAGCGGACTGTCGGCAAGGACAACTGCGTGAGCTTCGAGGGCACGAAGCTCCAGATCCCCGCCGACCGGCATCGGATGCATTACGTGAAGGTCAAGGTGCGCGTGCATCGCTACCCCGACGGCCGGGTGGCCCTGTTTCACGGCCCGCGCAGACTGGCCGACTACGACGCAAAGGGACGCTTGCTGCCCTCCACGATGAAGGCCGCAGCGTAACGTCCATAGTGGACCCGAGTCTCGGAGCAGGGTGGTTGGCCGGACTGCGTGTGGACAGCCCGTGGATTTCGCCAAAAAGCGGCGAACATGTGGACCGCTTGTGGACGGCAAACAGCGCCGCCCACAACCGGCCCACATTAATCCACCGGCTGCCCACACTCCGCCGGGACAGCCGTGTCAGATCCTTCACGATCACAATTACAAATTTGATTGACTACTCAAAACAACCCCACAAATTCTGCTGAGGAGGCTAAAAGTGTTACCCATGTCCCCGACCGTTCAAGGTGTTTCTGGTGTACGCGCCGCGCCCGGGTGGGGGGTGGAACAGATGTCCCCTGGGCGATGGGCAAACACCGGGCCTGGAGTTCTTGGCCCCGGTGGGACCGAGCAGGCCAAAGGAGACGGGACTGCTGGTCCTGTCATCGATCCGGGCAGCGCTGGCCCAACGCTTGGGTCGACCGGTGTCCGCTTCGGTGGTATGGCGGCTGTAGGGGCTCCGGACAGGCGCCACCCGCCCCATCGAAAGCGGACAATCTATTTGCTACTACCCCGGACAGTTCTATTTGTTGCTAACACTACCCGCCCCACCCCGGTGACACCGACCGCCCGAGACGCTACCATCACGGCCGGCGATCGAGGGGCCGGCGGTCGATGGGAGGGGCGACATGCGTCTGCGTGCGATATCCTGGTTGTGCGGGCTCGCGCTCGGCGCCAACGCCGCGCCCGCCCTCGAGGTGGAGCTGGCCTACATCGGCGATCCCGCCGACGCGGTGTACTCGGGGGTGTCCCAGGGTCTCGATGAAGCGAACCTCCAGGGCCAGTTCCTCGGCCAGCGCTATCGCCTGACGAGCTTCCCGCCCGGAGAGCTCAATCGAGCCCCGTCGAGCCAGGCCGCGGTGCTCTTGGCGGCGCTTGAGGACGGCGCGCTGGTCGAGCTCGGCGAGCGGGCGCCGGGGCGCGCGGTCTTCGACCTCGGCTCGGACTCCGATGCGCTCAGGCAGAGGTGTCTGCCGAACCTCCTCCATATCCTTCCCAGCACCCGGATGAAAGCCGACGCGCTTGCCCAATGGCAGCGCCTGCACCCCGAGTCCCGAGCCCAAGTGCAGGCCTGGCACCCGGACTTTACGAAGTATGCCGCCGAGCAATTGAATCGGCGCTACCGCAAGGCACAGGAACGGGACATGGACGACCGGGCCTGGGCCGGTTGGGCCGCGGTCAAGATGGTCGCCGACTCCGTGGCGCGCCTGGGTACGGCCGAGGCAACGCCACTTCTCGACTATCTCAAGACAGCCCTCGCCTTCGATGGCCAGAAAGGCGTTACCATGAGCTTCCGGAAAAACGGGCAGTTGCGACAGATGCTCTTGATCGTGGAGGGCCCGCGCGTCGTGGGCGAGGCCCCGGTCAAGGGCGTCGTCGAGCCGACCGACCTGGACAGCCTGGGGCCCGGCGATTGTGCAACATCGAGCGGAGGGGAAACGCATGAGAAATGAATTCCTGTTGATCGCGGCCCTGGCAGCCGGTCCGGCGTGGGCCGAGCCGACCCACCGGGTGTTCGTCACCAACGAGCGCGGCGATTCGATCACCGTGATCGACAGCCGCACCCACGAGGTCGAGGCCACCGTTCCGGTCGGCAAACATCCGCGCGGGATCGGTATCGCCCCCGACGGCACGGAGATCTACGTCGCGCTCGGGAAGGAAAACGCGATCGCCGTGCTCGATCCCAAGACCCTGAAGGTCCTGCGCAAGATCCCCTCGGGCGATGATCCGGAGGCCTTCGCCGTACACCCGAACGGCCATATCTATCTTTCCAACGAGGATGCCGCCAAGGCCACGGTGTTGGACCCGAAAAGCGGCAAGGTCATCGCGGAGATCCCGGTCGGCTTGGAGCCCGAGGGTGTCGCCGTTTCACCCGATGGCAAGCAGGTGATCGTGACCAGCGAGTCCACCAACATGCTGCACGTCATCGCCGTACCCGAACATCGAGTCGTGGCCAACATCCTGGTCGGGGCCAGACCGCGCGCCGCGGTTTTCAATCAAGACGGGACGCTCGCCTATGCGACATCGGAGATCAGCGGCGAGGTCAAGCGCGTGGACATGGTGAAACACCGGATCCTGAACAAGGTGCCGCTAGGCGATGACAACATCAAGCCCAAGGACATCCTGGTGAGCCGGGATGGGACGACCCTGTACGTGGCGGGCGGCCGCGCCAACCACGTGATCGTGCTGGACGAGAAGACGCTCGGCACCAAGGCCCTCATCCCGGTGGGCCAGCGCGTCTGGGGCCTGGCAATGTCCCACGACGGGTCTCGCATCTACACCACGGATGGGGCCAGCAACACTGTCTCCGTCATCGACACCACGAAGAATCAGGTGCTGGCCACCATCAAGGTCGGAGAGGCGCCGTGGGGCGTCATCATCGACGATTGGTCCTAGCCGCCGGGTTGCAAGTCGACCGGATCGGCCTCATCATGCCGCTGCGTTTGCGGTGGGGTATTGGCAACTGAGAGCGAGGACAGACCGATGAAGATCAAGACGGCAATCGTGGCCGGGCTATTGTGCGCGGCCGGCGTCGCGGGGGCGGCCGATCCTATGGAGGTCGTGGACCCCGCGGGGGCATTGGAGGATGCCGCGAAGGATGCGGCGATCGAGAAAGGGAAGGAGACGACGGGGCTGCCCGACGATGCATTGGATAAAGCCGAAGAGACCAGGGAAGCGGTCGAGGACGCCCAGGAGACCGCAGCGGATCCCGATGCGGCCATGGAGGAGTTGAAGAACCAAGCCACCGAGACGGCGATCGAGAAGGCCAAAGGCGCGATTCCCACGCCGAAAGTGCCGACGCTGCCTTAGATGCCTGGTGCCGGCATTTGCGGCTTGCTCGAATTGCGGCGTTGTTGCGCAAATTCATAGACTACGTGAGCTAGGTGCTGTAATCTACTCATATCAGTTAGAAAGCAACTGCGGCGACTAGAACCGCGCCTCGGTGCAGCGGGGGAGCCTTACGCTGTGGTTCGCAGACGAGGCGGTCGAGCAGGGGGTACCATCAAGGCCGAAGCGGCCGGCAAGGCCGGGGAATGCACCTACTCGGACGTGGCGATAAGTGCCTTTTGGTCATCGAGCGCGTCTTTACATCTGCCGTTGCGGGCCCTAAAGCGGGCTGGCGGATCGCTGGTGCAGCGGAGGGGACTGGACCTCGTTTCAAGACCAGGGCGTGGTGATTCCTGATGCGATTCAGAAGAGGTCCTATATGTACGGGACCATGGTAGATATCACCGACCGTAAGGCGGCCGAAACGTAGCTTCACGGGCCGGACACCCTGTAGGTGCCGAAAGCGCTGCCACCTGATTCGGGTAGTCAGCTCAAACAGAGTTCTTAAAGGAGCGTGTATTTCAAGCTTCGATTGAAGTCCTCCATAGAGTTTTTCGAGGACCCGAGGCACGACCAATAAGATGGTCGGCCGGACCGCTGGGAGATCTTCAACGAGCTGCTGAGGCGAGCGTGCTGTACTCATCCCCTTGGCTCTGAGCATGAGCGGTACGCTAGCGGTAGCCTAAGCGGGCGGGCGTTCACGACGTTCCGCCGCCGGACCGGCCCGCTTCCAATTGACTCATGGTCTCAAGCGCTAGGTTCGCATGCGCGTAAGCGCCGCCCGCGCGCATCTCGGCGGCGACCCAAATCGCTTCCATCACCTCCTGCTCGGTCGCCCCGTGCTTCACCGCAAGCTCGGTGTGGCCGCGAATGCAGTACGGACATTGGGTCACGTGCGCCACCGCCACGGCGATGAGCTGCTTGGTCTTTGTGGGCAGCGCACCATCGGCGAACACGCGCGCGCTGAACGCTTTGAACGCCGTTGAGATTCCCGGCGCCAGCTGCGCCCGTTTGCGCGCGAGTTTCTTACTAATGGGCGGATAAAGTTGCGTGTCCATATTGGCTCCTCAGTAGATTTGCTTAAGGGCCGGGGCATGACTCAATGAGCGAGGTTTCAACCCCGTTACTCCCATCCCGGAGCGACCGCGCGGGCTGCGCAAATTCGTTTGAGCAACCGAGCCCAGCTCAGGCGGACCGGCGCCGGGGGATGGGGCGCATCACCGTGATCAGTTGAGTTGTTATTCGTAGGTGCCGGACTTGGCCTTGCCCCAGAACACGCGGTAGGAGAATGCGGTGTAGGCGACGATGAAGGGCAG
>JBQTJM010000048.1:0-3092 GCA_052387115.1 Gammaproteobacteria bacterium
CCAAGGTCTTCACTACAGCCATTTTTCGCGGATTTGTTACTCTGCCGCATTTACAAAACAAATAGTTACAAATGGCGACGTCACCCCAAAGCCGGAAAACGAGGGCGAATCGGCTAAGTCGGGCTAGTCAACCTTCGGTTACAGTCCTATCAAGTACCGGCATCGCGCATTGCTGGGTTTCTTGATGGCGGGAAGCGAATTGACGAGATAGTTGGTCAAAAGGATAGAATCGGCATTCGCAGTTTCTTGAAGTTCTGTGCGAGAAGCTGGGAGGACTTAGTACATCGGCCGCCCAGGCCTCGGTTATCGCTCGGGGATCTCTTCCGAGAGTATTGTGACAAAGTTGCGAGCCAGCCGAGACGGCCGGAATTCAACCGCGACATCCTGCGCTGGCTCGTGCAGGAGCTCGCCAAAGGCATGAACGGGGTCGAGGTCGCACAGCTCGAGACGCGACCTGGCCATCGCGTGCTTTGCTGGCGGGGCCAGAAGCAGCGGATCCTCTTCGACTTCGAGGGGGGATCGCACTGGCAGCGTTGGCTCAAGATCGCCGAGGACTCCGAGGTCTATTGCAAGCAACATCTCGGCACCAAGATCGTATATCTGCGGACGCCGGAGCTGGTTTCGATACCGGTACCTGGCAGGTGGCCGAAGATCGGTCCCCGGATCGAAGAGGCGAAACGCCGTTTCCTCCATATAGTTCCGCTCCATGCCGATGAGGTCAAGCTCATCTATCTATGCTGCCCACGAAATGCATAGCGACGCCATCCAAGGGGATATCGAGTTTGCAGCCCAGGAGGTGCTCGACTTTCTCCGAGACGAGCTCAATCGGGTATGGAAGCGGATCCTGGAACCCGCCCATCCGGAACCGGTGCCGCCGATCCCCACGCTCGACGAAGAGCTTCGAGCACCGGTTCGAAAGATCGTAATGCGCGAACGATTCCTTAACCTCGAAGATCTCCTCCGTCAACTCGTGGGTCCCAATGACCGAGATACCGTACTTGCTGCCTGCGGTACTGTGGCGGAGATCGCCATACATCACAGCCCGTCGATGGTCGTGCTTCAATGGCAAGGAAGATCACGGTCAGCGAACTGAAATGCGCATGCCTCGGTTTAAGGCATGGCTTGACGTCTATCTCGGGGAGGAATTCGATCTCAAAAACGTGCAGATAGAGACCACTCGCGGCGCATTGCTCATCGCCGGGCGGGTGGATGCGGTGCGGACTCACCCGGTGCATGGAGTCGAGGTCATCGACTATAAGTTGTCGCGCGGCGCACATGCCAAGCATGACCTGGTACAGCTCGCTATTTATTCGCGGATGTTGGCCGTCGCCAAGCCGGGCCTCCGCTTTCATGGGGTGCTCGAATACTACGAACCCGAGTTGCATGAGCTATCCGTGACGGTGCAACAACTCGACAGCCTCTTCGAGGAGATGGTGGCGCCGGTCCTGGCCGAGCTGGCGGCCACACCATCGGACTCGGCCGTACCTGGCGAGGATCCTAACTAAGCGCCTGGGCGAACCTCGTCTCCCAGCGGATGATGCCTTCGCCGCGGGGATTCGGGATTGTTTCGCGGCCTTTAAGCTCGAGGTCGATATTTTGGGGAAGATCGAGGCTCCGCAGCTGGTGCGCTATCGCGTGCGACCGGCACCAGGAGTGAAAGTGGTCTCCCTCGCGAATCGTGCGGAGGACCTGCAAGTGCGCCTGGCCTTGCATCAGCCGCCGCTCATCGGGCCGGCCCAGGGTTACGTGCACATCGACATTCCCAGACCGAAGCCAGACACCGTCCGCTGGTCTGAGGTCATGAGCGACCCCGCTTACCAGCATCACCCATCTCCCGTGGCCCTGCCGATCGGAATAGGCGTGGACGGGGCGCTCGTGCTCGCCGATCTGGCCGATCCTAACTGCTGCCATGCTTTGGTCGCGGGATCCGCCGGCAGCGGCAAGAGCGAGCTTCTTAAATCCCTCGTCGCGAGCCTGCTTCACCGCAACCAACCCAAGGCACTCAAGCTTACCATCATCGATCCGAAGGTTCTGACCTTCGGCTCCCTGAGCGGAAGCCCTTACCTCACGGGGCCGGTGATCACCGATCTCGACGACGCCATCGCGCGACTCGATGAAGCCGTCGCGGAAATGGGCGAGCGTTACCGCGATTTGGCACAGGAGGGCTTCGAGAATCTAGGCCAGCGGTTGGCGAGCGGGCGCCGGGACATGCCGTTTCACGTGATCGTCGTCGATGAGTTCGCGGATCTCATCGTGGCGGGCCGCGAAACCAAGCAGCGCTTCGAAAACCTGGTGGCACGCTTGGCCGCCAAAGGTCGCGCCGCTGGTATGCATTTGATTTTGACGACTCAGCGGCCCGATCGCAAGGTTGTCACCGGCCTCATCAAGGCAAACCTGCCGCTCCGTGTGTGCCTGCGGGTCAATTCCGCGACCGACTCCCAGATCGTACTGGACGAGCCGGGCGGTGAATCCTTGTTAGGCTTAGGCGATCTGCTCTGCAATCGCGGCCGCGGCTTTGAACGGGCGCAATCGCCGTATATCGATCAAGAAGAGCTGCTGCGCCTCGCGTGCTCTGCTCGAAGCAGCGAATGAGAGCGAGGGCAGCGGCGGAAAGCCGTCTGGTAGTCCTTCTCCGTTGTCTACGAGGTAACCACGCTATAGGGTAGCGCTCGCAACTGCGAAGTCACGAACAAGTCTACGATTTTGCTACGACTAGTGATTGCCGACCCGCGATCGTCGCCCATGACACCTCGCTGCGAAAGGTGGCGGGCCGCCGCGCCCGAGCAGGCCGAGCACTGCGTCCGCGGCCGTGCGGCTAGCATCGTGGCGGAGCGACCGCGCTATCGCGGCCAGCTCACGTTCCAGGAGCGCGACCTCCTCGCCGCCATTGAGCAAGCGCAAGAGCTCGGGTCCGAGGCGCTCGGCCCGCACCTCGCCCTGTAAGAACTCGGGGACCAGCCGCCGGCCGGCGAGCAGGTTCGGCAGGGAGAAATACGAGACTCGCACGAGTAGCCGCGCGACCAAATAGCTCAGCGCCGCCATGCGGTAGGTCACCACCATGGGCCTGTGCGCCAGCACGCACTCGAGGGCGG
>JBQTJM010000049.1:0-3532 GCA_052387115.1 Gammaproteobacteria bacterium
CGTCCGTCACGGTGAGCGTGAAGCCGAGTACCTGATCGGCCGCGGGACTGGGGGCGGTGAAGCTCGGCTCGGAGGTATCGCTGCCCGTGAGATCCACCGGGACCCCTTCCGACTGTTGCCAGCGGTAATTCAGGGGGCCGCCCTCGGGATCCGAGGAGCCTTCCGCGTTCAAGGGCACGAAGCTGCCGGCGGTCACGCTCTGGTCAAGGCCGGCATCGGCGAGCGGCGGTTGATTGGCCAAGACGATGATCGTGATCTCATCGCTCGCGCTCGCACCGCTGTCATCGGTGACGGTCAGTGAGAAGTGGAGCGGCTCCTCGCCGGCCGATCTCGGGGCGGTGAAGCTCGCGATGGCGGTGTCCGCATCGATTAAGATCACGGGTGTGCCGGCTTCCTGGCGCCACAAAGCGCTCACGACCTGTCCGTCGGTGTCGTGCGAGCCGCTGCCATCGAGTGTGACGAGGGAGCCCCCGAGGACCGTCTGGTCGTTCCCGACCGCCGCCGTGGGCGCGGCATTCGGCAGCAGGGTCACCGGTACACTGTCCGCCGCGCTCGCGCCGCCGTCATCGGTCACGATAAGGGTAAACATCAGCGTCTCCTCCGTGTTCACCAGCGGACTGGAAAAGCTCGCGGTCGCGCGATCGGCGCCTGCCAGAGTCACCGGCGTGCCGGCCGTCTGGCGCCAGGCGGAGGCCGCAATGGTGCCATCGGAGTCGCTCGAGGCCGTACCGTCGAGAGTGACCGTTGTGCCGCCCCGAACCGTCTGATCAGGGCCCAACCCCCAGCGGCCCTGGGCGCTTTTCAGTCGATTCAAGGCGTCGTAGTCGAAGCGGCGGTCCTCGCCGGGGTTAAAGGGATCGGCGATGCCGAGTACGTTGCCCAGGGATCGTACTCGTAGCCGAGCTCGGCTCTTGGGTTGACACGCGTGGGCTAGACTATCCGGAGGGGAATCCCCGGACGGGGGGAGGCGTGAGACTGGGAGGCGCACGGGCGGTGGTGACGGGGGGCGCGTCGGGCCTCGGGCTGGCGGTCGCCGAGAGGCTCGTGGAGGTGGGGGCGCGGGTGGCGGTGGTGGATCTCCATCCCCCGGTCGCGCTACCACCCGGAGCCGCCTATGTCGAGGCCGACGTGGGCTCCGAGGCCGCGGCCGACCGTGCCATGGCCGAGGCGGTCGACATGCTCGGGGGGCTCACGCTCGCCGTGAACTGTGCCGGGATCTCCCATCGCGGGCGGGTGGTGGGCAGGGAAGGGCCGATGGCGCAGGCGGACTTCGCGCGCGTCGTCACGGTCAATCTAATCGGTACCTTCCTAGTGTGCCGCGCCGCGGCCACTGTCATGCAGCACAACGAGCCGGAACCGGATGGGGAACGTGGCGTCATCGTCAATACGGCCTCCATCGCCGCTTTCGATGGACAGATCGGGCAGGCCGGCTATGCCGCCTCCAAGGGCGGGGTGGTAAGCCTGACCCTGCCGCTGGCCCGCGAATTCGCGAGCTTCGGGGTAAGGGTCGTCTGCATCGCCCCGGGGGTCTTCGAGACCCCGATGGTACGGTCCCTGACCGGGCTCGTCCGTACGAGTCTGCAGAACCAGCTGCCGTTCCCCAAACGCTTCGGGGCCCCCGCGGAGTTCGCGGCACTCTGCTGCCATATCTACGAGAACCCCATGCTGAACGGCGCGGTGATCCGGCTCGATGGAGCCTTGAGGATGAGTGCGAAATAGCCCATGACCCGACCCCCATGACCGAACCAGTTTGGAGCCCCTCCGCGGCGCGCGTTGCAGAGCCAGGCTCACCCGTTTCATCGCATCGCGAAACCAAAACCGGTATCGCGGAGCAAAGAAAGTATCTTTAACCTCCCGCTTCATTCGAACTGCATTGGTCAGGCGTCCTAACCTTCGGATCTGAATTACATCTCATTGTCAACTTCAACAATATCTGCTGCATCAAAAGGTATGTGCGTGCTGTTACCTACCTTTACGACTTCACTGCCCCACGCGACGAATACGTGTGAAAAATCTCTTCCGTCCCGCAAACGTACTGTAACTTTATTAACGCCTTGTCGATATTCAGGCATTTCTAACACCTTCTGCCTAATATGTTCGGGTAACTGATTCGTCATATTCAGAATCCCTTAGGGAACAGTACTTCGGGTATACCGCCTTGTCCGCCGAACTCACCGCCCGGAACTGTACCTCTTTGAATGGGTGTTCCAGCAGGAGGCTCTAAGATCCTGTAGTGCTGTGGGGCTGGGCCAGGAAGATCGCCTAAATCCTTGAGGGTCACTGGATCGTTTCCAATTTTTCGGAAGGTTGCTGCAGGAAACGCATATGTTCCTGGCTGCGTCCCCCCTGGTGTTCCAACGTAACTTTCAAGTTTTCTGGTTGATGTCCTACACGAACAAACCGCTCACCGGCATTTGTAAATTCTATCGCAGAATCTCTTGCTCTCTTCGCCGCCCTCGCCGCATGCCCGACCTTATCCGCCCCCGTGTCGGCTCGTCTCGTTGGGACGGAGTGTGATTCGATACCCAGGCGCCCCGCGTCGACCGTGCTGCCGGTCTGTGAGTAGCCGGTGCGCGGGGACCGGGTGTCGTGGGCGTTGGACTGCGGCTCTACCGTGATGAGGACGCTGTTGGCCCGTGACGTTGCGTGACTAAACTTCCTGCCATCGGTATCGCGCTTGCATTTCATGCGCGACGTTTCATCGTAGTTGCTATATATGGTCATGAAACAATTAGTAACTTGCTAATTGAAGTCAAACCTGCTCCTCGCTTCCTGCTCTGATAGACACGTCAGTGCCGGAGGACCACCTCCATGCATATGACTTTGCGGATAGGTCTTAACCCAATAGCGACCGTCGTTGGGGTCTTGGTAGAGTGTCTCCCATGCACCATAGTCCTTGCTGTATCCCACCTTCTTTAAGACCACGGAAGTGAGCCATTCAATTCTTCGACACATCTCGTCACCACGAACAAGGGTACCTTCTACGATCCAATCACCGATGAGCGTGATTTCACCAGGTTGCAACGTCCTCATTTGACGACCTCGGTTGTTGCCCCTATAGGTATCGGGCCGTTTGGAATAACGTACTCCCGTGCTCCCCCGGCTGTCTGTCCTCCACCAATGAAACCCTTGTCGAGACGGTTAATGGGGCTCGCCAAACCGCTTTGGGGTGTCGGGAATTTTACTACTGTAAAGGCCTCGCTAGAATTTACGGTAAGACGTTCCGCCAATTGGGCGGCGTTCAATCCAGCAATGTCATCAGCTGCGGTAACGAAGACGTCAGAATTACCCGGCAGGCCAAGAGTTGGGAATGGTCCCTCACCTTGTATAACACGAGCTAACGTGGACGGAACCGGGTTCGTAATTCCGTTCGCAACCCGCACCGCATCGCCAACCTTATCCGCGGCCCGTGCCGCCTTGATGGCGAGGCCGGTTCCGGGGATGGGGCTTGCGAGGCCCACGGCGCTCGCGGCGAGGTCGGCGCCGGCGGAGGCGATGGCCTGGGGATTACCGGAATAGACGGCGAGGCCGA
>JBQTJM010000050.1:0-15679 GCA_052387115.1 Gammaproteobacteria bacterium
TCACCCCCGAACTTCTTCGACATCACCAAGGTCAACGCCGCCGTCAGGGTCGTCTTCCCATGATCCACATGACCGATGGTCCCGACATTCACATGCGGCTTGGTCCGCTCGAATCTGCTCTTGGCCACGATGCACCTCGTGCTGGTTATTCTCGACTCAGGGCTTGTTCTGTTTGATCACTGCTTCGGCGATGCTGGCCGGCGCTTCCGAATACCGGCCGAACTCCATGGTATAGGTGGCCCGCCCCTGCGTCGCGGAGCGCAGATCGGTGGCATAACCGAACATCTCCGAGAGCGGCACCTCGGCGCGGATAATGCGCCCGGCGGGCGAGTCCTCCGTGCCGTGCAATAACCCTCGGCGGCGATTGAGGTCCCCGGTCACGCTCCCGAGATAGGCCTCCGGGGTCACCACCTCGACCTTCATCACGGGCTCCAAGAGGACCGGCTTGCCGCGCGCGGCCCCGTCCTTGAAGGCCATCGAGCCTGCGATCTTGAACGCAATCTCGTTGGAATCGACCTCGTGGAACGAGCCGTCGTAGACGGCCACTCGCACATCCACTACAGGATAGCCCGCGAGCACGCCGTTGCCGAGCTGTTCCCGGACCCCCTTCTCGATCGCGGGGATGTATTCCCTGGGGATCACCCCACCGACGATGTCGTTCACGAACTCGAATCCCGCCCCGGCCTCCATGGGCTCGACTCTTAGGATCACGTGACCGTATTGCCCGCGCCCGCCGGACTGCCTGACGAAGCGGCCTTCGGCTTTTTCCACCACCTTGCGGATGGTCTCGCGGTACGCCACACGGGGTTTACCGACATTCGCCTCGACCTTGAACTCGCGCCGCATCCGTTCGACGATGATCTCGAGGTGGAGCTCGCCCATCCCGGAGATGATGGTCTGGCCGGATTCCAGATCGGAGGCGACGCGGAACGAGGGGTCTTCGGTCGCGAGCTTCGAGAGCGCGAGCCCCATCTTCTCCTGATCGGCCTTGGTCTTGGGCTCCACGGCGACGGCGATCACGGGCTCGGGGAACTCCATGCGCTCGAGGGTGATGAGATCATTGGGGGTGCACAGGGTATCTCCCGTGGTCACGTCCTTGAGCCCCACCGCGGCCGCGATATCACCGGCGCGCACTTCTTTGATCTCCTCGCGCGAGTTGGCGTGCATCTGAAGCAAGCGCCCGATGCGCTCCTTCCTGCTCTTGACGGGGTTGAACACCGTATCGCCGCTCTGCAGGACCCCGGAATACACGCGGAAGAAAGTCAAGGTACCTACGAATGGATCACTCATGATCTTGAAGGCCAGCGCCGCATAAGGGGCGTCATCCGTCGCCGGTCTCGTGGCTTCGGTCTCACCGTCGTCGAGGATGCCTTTGATCGGCGGGATGTCCACAGGGGCGGGCAGGAACTCGATCACCGCATCGAGGAGCGATTGGACCCCCTTGTTCTTGAAGGCGGATCCGCACACTACCGGTACGACCTCGTTGCTCAAGGTGCGGGCCCGGAGGCCGCGCCGGATCTCCTCGGGCGACAGGGTCCCTTCCTCCAAGTACTTCTCAGTGAGGGTCTCACTGCCCTCGGCGGCCGCTTCCAGTAGCCGCTCCCGCCACTCCGCGCACAGATCGGCCATGGCGCTCGGGATCTCGCGCTCCTCGGTGCGCATCCCCAGGGACTCCCGGTCCCAGGTGATGGCCTTCATGCGGATGAGATCGACCGCCCCCTCGAACTTGTCCTCGGCGCCGATGGGGAGCTGCACGGGGATCGCGCGGCTGCCCAGCCGCTCGCGGATCTGCTTGACCACCCGCAGGTAGTCGGCGCCCGCCCGATCCATCTTGTTCACGAAGGCCAGCCGCGGCACCCGGTATTTATTGGCCTGCCTCCAGACGGTCTCGGACTGCGGCTCGACCCCGCCCACCGCACAGAACACCCCCACCGCGCCGTCCAGCACCCGCAGGGAACGCTCGACCTCGATGGTGAAGTCCACGTGCCCCGGGGTATCGATGATGTTGATGCGATGCTCGGGATACTGGCCCGTCATGCCGCTCCAAAAACAGGTCGTGGCGGCGGCCGTGATGGTGATCCCGCGCTCCTGCTCCTGTTCCATCCAATCCATGGTGGCCGCCCCGTCATGGACCTCGCCGAGCTTGTGGGACACACCCGTGTAATACAGGATGCGCTCGGTGGTCGTGGTCTTGCCAGCATCGATATGGGCCATGATACCGATGTTCCGGTAACGTTCGATGGGCGTTGCGCGTGGCACGATTCGATTTCCGCGACGAGGGGGGTCTTCCGATCACCAGGGGCCGATCACCAGGGGCCGATCACCAGGGGCCGATTACCAGCGGTAATGCGCGAAGGCCCGGTTGGCCTCGGCCATACGGTGCGTATCTTCACGCTTTTTCACCGCGGCACCCTTGTTCTCGGCGGCATCCGCGACCTCCAGCGCGAGCCGGAGACCCATGGTCTTTTCCCCACGTTTGCGCGCGATATCGACCAACCAGCGCATGGCCAGCGTGTTCCTGCGCTTGGCACGCACCTCGACCGGCACCTGGTAGGTGGCGCCGCCCACGCGCCGCGACTTGACCTCGACCCGCGGGCGGATATTGTCCAGGGCCTGCTTGAACGCCGCCAGGGGATCGCTGTGCCCCTTGGTCGTCAGGTGATCGAGCGCCCCGTAGACGATCTTCTCGGCCAGCGATTTCTTGCCCGCGGACATCACCATGTTGATGAACTTGGCGATGGTGTCGTCGCCGTACTTGGGGTCCGGCAACACTACCCTTTTCGCGGCGACTCGGCGTCTCGACATCGTGCTGGCTCCTGAGGTTCCGGGCGCGAGCGTGTCAGGACTTGGGCCGCTTGGCCCCGTACTTGGAGCGACCCTGCCGACGATCCGAGACGCCCGAGGTGTCCAAGGTCCCGCGCACCGTATGGTAGCGGACCCCGGGCAGATCCTTGACGCGACCACCACGGATCAGGATCACGGAATGCTCCTGGAGGTTATGGCCTTCCCCGCCAATATAGGTCGTGACCTCGAAGCCATTGGTCAGACGCACCCTGGCCACCTTACGTAAGGCCGAGTTGGGCTTCTTGGGCGTCGTGGTGTAGACCCTTGTGCACACCCCGCGCTTCTGAGGACAGCTGGCCAAAGCGGGGACCGCGCTCTTGTCGCGCTGCCGCTTGCGCGGTTTTCTCACCAGTTGATTGATCGTCGCCATGCGTGCTGAACGATAGTGCTGTTTCGCGCCGGATCATTCCCCCGGACCAATCCCAGGGGATCACTCCCAACAGATCATTCTAATTCGACAAAAAAACAGGCGGGATCACTCCAGCCTGTCGGAGAAGCGCCAGTCCGTCGGAGAAACGCCAGTTCTTCCAAGAACAGCAATTCTAGTAACATTTCCTACCGCCTGTCAAGGAGCACTGGGTTATTCCCTCCCCCTGGCGGGGGGAGGGCTAGGGTGGGGGTTCTGCGTCGCATAGTTCTGAGAGACTCGACCCCCATCCTATCCTTCCCCCTTCCAGGGGGAAGGGATGAGAAGCATCGACCGCCGCACTGGCAACGACCAGGCCCTCGGGGGCGATCAAGCGCTCTGGATACGCTCCTCGCGCGCCTCGGGCTCCGGCGGTACGACGACCGCCTCTTCCGCACCGGCCGCTTGCTCGACGGACAGCGGGGGCGCGGACAGATGCTCGCGCTTTCTGCGCCGCTCGGTGTGATACGAGAACCCCGTACCGGCCGGGATCAAGCGCCCCACGATGACGTTCTCCTTGAGGCCCCGGAGCTCGTCGGTCTTCGAGGTCACGGCCGCTTCGGTCAACACCCGGGTCGTTTCCTGGAACGACGCCGCCGAGATGAACGACTCGGTCGCCAGCGAGGCCTTGGTGATCCCGAGCAGAACCTGCACGCCCTTGGCCCCCTCTTTCCCGGCCTGCTGGGCACGCTGGTTCGCTTCCTGGAGACGTTCCCGTTCGACCTGCTCACCGGTGAGGAAATGCGTGTCGCCCGGCTCGCTCACCTCTATTTTGCGCAGCATCTGGCGCACGATGACCTCGATGTGCTTGTCGTTGATCCTGACGCCTTGCAGGCGATAGACATCCTGGACCTCGTTGACGATGTACTGGGTCAGGGAATGCACCCCCTGCAGGCGCAGGATGTCGTGCGAATCCGGCGCGCCATCGACGATGACCTCCCCGCGCTCGACGTGCTCGCCTTCGAACACCGTGACCTGCCGCCACTTCGGGATCAGGACCTCGACCTGCTCGTGGTCCGCCGTCAGGATCAGGCGCTGCTTGCCCTTGGTGTCTTTCCCGAAGCTGACGGTCCCGGAGATCTCCGCGAGCACCGCCGCCTCCTTGGGACGCCGCGCCTCGAACAGATCGGCGACCCTCGGCAAACCGCCGGTGATGTCGCGGGTCTTGAACGATTCCTGGGGCAAGCGGGCGATGACGTCCCCTATTTTTACGGTGGTCCCGTCTTCCACGTTGATCACCGCCTTGGGGGGCAGGAAGTAGTGTGCCGGGATATCGGTGCCCGGGATCTTCAGGTCATGGCCCCCGGCATCGACCAGCTTGACCACCGGTCGCAGGTCCTTGACGCTGGCGGCACGCTGCTTGGGGTCCATGATGACGATGCTGGTCAGGCCGGTGAACTCATCGACGTGGCGCACCACGGTCATGCCTTCGAGGATGTCCGAAAACGCCACCGTCCCCGCCACCTCGGTGATCACCGGGTGGGTGTGGGGGTCCCAGTTGGCGATCACTTGACCCGGCTCGATATGATCGCCGGCCGCCACGCTCAAGACCGCGCCGTAAGGCATCTTGTAGCGCTCGCGCTCGCGCCCGACCTCATCGACCACGGCCAGCTCTCCCGAGCGCGACACGGCCACGAAGGTTCCGCTCTCCTGCCTCAAGACCTTCAGGTTCTGGAGCTTGACCGTGCCCCTGGACTTTGCCTCGATGCTGCTGATCGCGGCGTCGCGGGAAGCCGCGCCGCCGATATGGAAGGTGCGCATGGTGAGCTGCGTACCGGGTTCACCGATCGATTGGGCGGCAATGACGCCGACCGCCTCACCCACATTGACGCGGTGGCCGCGGGCCAGGTCCCGGCCGTAACAGGCGGCGCAGATCCCGTAGCGCGTCTCGCAGGTGATCGGCGAGCGCACCTTGACCTGATCGATGCCGACCGCGTCCAGGCGCTCCACCCACTGCTCGTCGATGAGCGTGCCCGCGGGCACCACCACCTCGTGCGTGCCGATCTGGTGCACGTCTTCCGCGATCACCCGGCCGAGCACTCGATCACCCAGGGGCTCCACCACGTCCCCGCCCTCGATGACGGCGACCATCAAGAGACCCTGGCGGGTATGGCAATCGTCCTCGGTGACGACCAGGTCCTGCGCGACATCGACCAGGCGCCGGGTGAGATAACCCGAATTGGCGGTCTTGAGCGCGGTGTCGGCCAGGCCCTTGCGCGCGCCGTGCGTCGAGATGAAATACTGCAGGACGTTCAGGCCCTCGCGGAAATTGGCCGTGATCGGGGTCTCGATGATCGAGCCGTCTGGCTTGGCCATGAGCCCGCGCATACCGGCGAGTTGTCGGATCTGGGCCGCCGAGCCGCGCGCGCCCGAATCGGCCATCATGAAGATGGAATTGAACGACGCCTGTCTCACCTCCCTGCCGGCCGCATCGCTCACCGTTTCCGATCCCAGCTTGTCCATCATCGCCTTGGCGACCTGATCGTTGGTGTGCGACCAGATGTCGATGACCTTGTTGTAGCGCTCGCCCTTGGTCACGAGACCCGAGGCATATTGCTGTTCGATCTCCTTCACCCCCTCCTCGGCGCGGCTGATGATCGATCCCTTGTCGTCGGGCACCACCATGTCGTCCACGCCGATGGAGATCCCCGCCCGAGTGGCATGGGAAAAGCCCATGTACATGAGGCGGTCCGCGAAGATCACCGTGTCCTTCAGACCGACGCGCCGGTAGCAGGTGTTGATGAGACCGGAGATCGCCTTCTTGTTCATGTCCCGATTGATGACATCGAAGGGCAGTGCCTCGGGCAGGACCGTAGACAAGAGCGCCCGCCCTACCGTGGTGTCGCGCAGGCGCGTCTCTTCTACACGCTCGCCGCTGGGGCGCTGGACGGTTTCCGTGATGCGGACCCTGATCCTTGCGTGCAACTCCGCGCCACCCGTTTCATAGGCGCGGTGGACCTCATCCACATCCCCGAACACCATCCCCTCGCCGCGCGCCCCGACGCGGTCCCGGGTCAGATAATACAGCCCCAGGACCACGTCCTGGGTGGGAACGATGATGGGATCGCCGTTGGCCGGGGACAGGATGTTGTTGGTGGACATCATGAGGGTCCTGGCCTCGAGCTGGCCCTCGATCGAGAGCGGCACATGCACGGCCATCTGGTCGCCGTCGAAGTCCGCATTGAAGGCCGTGCACACCAGCGGGTGCAGCTGGATGGCCTTGCCCTCGATGAGCACCGGCTCGAAGGCCTGGATCCCGAGGCGGTGCAGGGTAGGGGCGCGATTGAGCAGCACCGGGTGCTCGCGGATCACCTCTTCAAGGATGTCCCATACCTCCGCCCCCTCGCGTTCCACCATCTTCTTCGCGGCCTTGATGGTGGTCGCCATGCCGTTGCGCTCGAGCTTGCTGAAGATGAACGGCTTGAACAGCTCCAGCGCCATCTTCTTCGGCAACCCGCACTGGTGGAGCTTGAGGGTCGAGCCCACGACGATCACCGAGCGCCCGGAATAATCGACGCGCTTGCCGAGGAGGTTCTGACGGAAGCGACCCTGCTTGCCCTTGATCATGTCGGCCAGTGATTTCAGCGGCAGCTTGTTGCTGCCGGTGATGGTGCGGCCGCGTCGGCCGTTGTCGAGCAGGGCATCGACCGCCTCTTGCAACATGCGCTTCTCGTTGCGCACGATGATGTCGGGCGCGCTGAGATCCAAGAGTCTCTTGAGCCGATTGTTGCGATTGATCACGCGCCGGTAGAGATCGTTCAGGTCCGAGGTGGCGAAGCGTCCGCCGTCCAGCGGAACCAGCGGACGCAACTCGGGCGGTAACACCGGCAGCACCGTCAACACCATCCACTCGGGCCGGTTTCCCGAGCTCAGGAAGGACTCCATGAGCTTCAAGCGCTTATTCAACTTCTTGAGCTTGGTCTCCGAATGGGTGTCGCTGAGCTCGTCGCGGATCCGCGCGATCTCGACGGGGAGGGCGATGGTGCGCAGTAATTCATGGATCGACTCGGCACCCATGCGCGCATCGAACTCGTCTCCATGTTGCTCGATCGCTTCCAGGTAAGCCTCTTCCGCCAGCAGCTGTCCGCGTTGCAAGGGCGTCATGCCGGGGTCGATGACCACATAGGCCTCGAAGTACAAGATACGCTCGATCTCCCGGAGGGTCAGGTCCAGGAGCAGCCCCATACGCGAGGGCAGCGATTTCAGGAACCAGATGTGCGCCACGGGGCTGGCCAGCTCGATACGCCCCATGCGCTCGCGCCTGACTTTAGCCAGGGTCACCTCGACGCCACATTTTTCACACACGACACCGCGGTGCTTGAGGCGCTTGTACTTTCCGCACAGACACTCGTAGTCCTTGACCGGGCCGAAGATCTTGGCGCAGAACAGTCCGTCGCGCTCCGGTTTGAAGGTACGGTAGTTGATGGTCTCGGGCTTTTTGACCTCGCCATAGGACCACGAGCGGATCTTCTCCGGCGACGCCAGACCGATATGGATGGCATCGAAGTCCTCGGCCAGTCCTTGCTGCTTCAGCAGGTTGAGTAGGTCTTTCAAGATAATCCCTCCGCGAACACGGCGCCTCTGTCGCAGTTACGATATCGACATCGAAGCGCGCGATTCGTCAACGCTGTTCCAGATCGACGTCGATCCCGAGCGAACGCAGCTCTTTGAGCAGGACGTTGAACGACTCGGGCATGCCGGCTTGCATGCGATGGTCCCCATCGACGATGTTCTTGTACATCCGGGTGCGGCCGCTCACGTCGTCGGACTTGACCGTCAGCATCTCCTGCAATGTATACGCGGCGCCGTAGGCCTCCAGCGCCCAGACCTCCATCTCGCCGAAGCGCTGTCCCCCGAACTGGGCCTTTCCGCCGAGCGGTTGCTGGGTGACGAGGCTGTAGGGACCGGTCGAGCGCGCGTGCATCTTGTCATCGACCAGGTGGTTGAGCTTCAGCATGTACATGTAACCGACCGTGACCGGCCGATCGAAGGCCTGACCGGTGCGTCCATCACGCAAGAGCGTCTGCCCCGATACCGGCAGGCCCGCCAGCTCCAGCATGGCCTTGATCTCGACATCGGAGGCGCCATCGAACACCGGGGTGGACACCGGCAGGCCGCTTTGGAGATTATTGGCGAGCGTTTCCACCTCGTCGTCGTCGAGCGAGTCGAGGTCGACGTGTCGGCCGCCGCCGTTATACACTAGCTCCAGGAACTCGCGGATCTCCGTCACCTCGGCGTAGGCTTCGCAGAGCCTGCGGATCTTGTCCCCGATACCCTTGGCGGCCCAGCCCAGATGCGCCTCGAGCACCTGCCCGACGTTCATGCGCGAGGGCACGCCGAGCGGGTTCAAGACGATGTCGATCGGCGTCCCGTCCTGCATGAACGGCATGTCCTCGACAGGGACGATGGTCGAAACCACGCCCTTGTTTCCATGGCGTCCCGCCATCTTGTCGCCGGGTTGCACGCGGCGCTTGACTGCCAGGTAGACCTTGACCATCTTGAGCACGCCGGGGGCGAGATCGTCGCCCTGGGTGAGCTTGGCCTTCTTTTCCTCGAACCGCCGATCGAAATCGTGCCGCTGTTGCTGGACCTTGGTCGCATAGGCCTCGAGCTGGGACTGTGGCTCCTCGTCGCGGAGGCGGATCGACAACCACTTCTCTCGCTTGATGTCACCGAGATAGGACTTGGCCACGCGCGTGCCCGACTTGAGCCCGCCCGGCCCGCCGTCCGCGATCTTGCCGAGGATGAGGCGTTCGACCCGCTCGTAGAGGTCGTCTTCGAGGATACGGAGCTGATCATCCAGATCCTGCCGGATCCCGGTCAAGCCCGCCTTTTCGATCTCGAGCGCGCGCGAATCCTTGTCCACGCCGTCTCGGGTGAACACGTGCACGTCGATTACGGTCCCGTTCATCCCGGAGGGGACGCGGAGCGAGGTGTCTTTCACGTCCGAGGCCTTTTCGCCGAAGATGGCTCGCAGGAGTTTCTCCTCGGGCGTCAACTGGGTCTCACCCTTGGGTGTGACCTTGCCGACCAAGATGTCCCCGGCGCCGACCTCCGCGCCCACATACACGATGCCCGCCTGATCGAGCTTCGATAGCGCACCCTCGCTGACATTGGGGATGTCGGCGGTGATCTCCTCGGGGCCGAGCTTGGTGTCCCGGGCGACGCTGGTCAGCTCCTCGATATGGATGCTCGTGAACCGATCCTCCTCGACGACACGCTCCGAGATCACGATCGAGTCCTCGAAGTTGTAGCCGTTCCATGGCATGAAGGCGACCAGTACGTTTTGTCCCAGCGCCAGATCGCCGAGATCGGTCGCGGGACCGTCGGCCAGCACATCGCCCCCCGCGATGCGATCGCCCGGTTTCACCAGGGGCTTCTGGTTGATGCAGGTGTTCTGGTTGGAGCGCGTGTACTTGGTGAGGTTGTAGATATCCACCCCGGGCTCGCCGGCCCCGGTATCCTGCTCCTCGCAGCGCACCACGATGCGACTCGCGTCCACGGAATCGACCACCCCCGGGCGACTCGCGATCACCACGACGCCGGAATCGATGGCCACCGCGCGCTCCATGCCGGTACCGACCAGCGGCCGGTCGGTGCGGAGCGTCGGCACCGCTTGACGTTGCATGTTGGAACCCATGAGCGCCCGGTTGGCATCGTCATGTTCGAGAAACGGGATCAGCGAGGCCGCGACCGATACGATCTGTTTGGGCGAGACGTCCATGTACTGGACCTTGTCCGGCGTCGAGAGCATGAACTCGTTCTGAAAACGGCAGGAGACCAGCTGGTCGATGAGCCTCCCGTCCTCGTCCAGCTTGGCATTGGCCTGGGCGATCACGAACTGCCCTTCCTCGATGGCCGAGAGATATTCGACCCGATCCGTGACCTTGGTGTCGGAGACCTTGCGGTAAGGCGTCTCGAGAAAGCCGTAGCGGTTGGTCTTGGCATATACCGCCAGCGAATTGATGAGGCCGATGTTCGGGCCTTCCGGCGTCTCGATGGGACACACGCGCCCGTAATGGGTCGGATGGACATCGCGCACCTCGAACCCGGCACGCTCGCGCGTCAGACCGCCGGGCCCGAGCGCGGAGATACGGCGTTTGTGCGTGACCTCCGAGAGCGGGTTGTTCTGGTCCATGAACTGCGAGAGCTGGCTGGAGCCGAAGAACTCCTTGATCACGGCCGACACCGGTTTGGCATTGATGAGCTCCTGGGGCATCGTGCCCTCGGACTCCGCCAAGGTCAGGCGTTCCTTGACCGCACGCTCGACCCGCACGAGACCGATGCGGAATTGATTCTCGACCATCTCCCCGACGCTGCGTACGCGGCGGTTGCCCAGGTGATCGATGTCGTCGACGGCACCGATGCCGTTGCGAACGCCGATCAGCACCTTGAGCACATCGACGATGTCCTCCTTGGACAGGACATTGGGCCCGGTGGCTTCGCTCCGCCCGACCCGGCGATTGAATTTCATGCGCCCCACCGCCGAGAGATCGTAGCGATCGGGGCTGAAGAACAGGTTATTGAACAGGTTCTCGGCGGCCTCCTTGGTCGGGGGCTCACCGGGCCGCATCATGCGGTAGATCTCGACCTGGGCCTCCAGCGCCGTGCGCGTCGTATCGATGCGCAGGGTCTCGGAGACATAGGGACCTCGATCGAGGTCGTTGACAAACAGCGTCTTGATCTCCGCGACCCCGATGTCGATGAGCTTATCGAGGGTCTCACCGGTGAGCACGGCATTCGCCTGGACCACGATCTCCCCGGTGCTGGTATCGACCACGTCGATCGCGACCACCTTGCCCAGCAAGTACTCGCGAGGGACCCGCACCTCACGCAGCCCGGCCTTGTGCAAGGCGCTCACGTGGCGCATCGTGATGCGGCGGTCTTTCTCCACGACGACCTCGCCCTCATCGTCCGTGATGTCGAACGACAACGTCTCGCCGCGCAGCCGATCCGGCAACAGCTCCATCCGGATCCCGTGGCGGGCGAGTGAAAACGCGGTGGTCTCGAAAAACGTCGCCAGCATCTCCGCGGCACTGTAGCCGAGAGCGCGCAGGAGCACCGTCGCCGGGATCTTGCGCCGGCGATCGATGCGCACATAGATATGGTCCTTGGGGTCGAACTCGAAATCCAGCCACGAGCCGCGGTAGGGGATCACCCGGGCGGAGTACAGGAGCTTCCCCGAGGAATGGGTCTTGCCCTTGTCGTGCTCGAAGAATACGCCCGGAGAGCGGTGCAACTGCGAGACGATGACGCGCTCGGTGCCGTTGATCACGAACGTCCCGTTGGTGGTCATGAGCGGGAGCTCGCCCATGTACACCTCCTGCTCCTTGATGTCCTTGACGGTCTTGGCGGCGCCTGACTCGCGGTCATAGATCACCAGACGCACCTTGACCCTGAGCGGCGCCGCGTAGGTCACACCGCGGATCTGACATTCCTTGACATCGAAGACCGGCGTCCCGAGACGATAGCTCACATAATCGAGCGCCGCGTTGCCCGAATAGCTCACGATCGGGAACACCGATTTGAACGCCGCGTGCAGGCCGGCCTCTTCGCGTTCCCCCGGGGCCCGCTCGGCCTGCAGGAAGGCATGGTAGGACTCGATCTGCATGGCCAGGAGATAGGGGGTATCGAGGATGCTCGGACGCTTGCCGAAGTCCTTGCGGATCCGCTTCTTCTCGGTGTAGGAATACGCCATGGTTCGCTCCGCCGTTCGCGAGTCAGAGCTTGCGAAAAAATCTACTGCGCAACGATTTTTTCACAAGCTCTTAATCAAGGCCAAAGGGGCCGGTGGCTCGCGCCACCAGCCGTGCTGAAATGTGACGACCCCTATCCTGACACAGGGGCCCGTCCTGTGCGCGTCGGCACCAGGGTCCCGGCACTATTTGATCTCGACGGTCGCGCCGGCTTCTACGAGCTTGTTCTTGACGTTTTCCGCCTCGTCCTTGGGCACCGCCTCCTTGACGGTCGCCGGAACGCCTTCGACGAGGTCCTTCGCTTCCTTGAGACCGAGCCCGGTGAGCGCGCGCACGGCCTTGATCACACCCACCTTGTTCTCGCCGAAGCTCGTCATCACCACGTTAAACTCGGTCTTTTCCTCCTCGACCGGGGCCGCCGCGACCGCCGCGCCGGCGCCCATCGCCGGGGCCATGGCGACGGCGGCGGAGACGCCGAATTTCTTCTCCATCGCCTCGACCAGCTCCACCACCTCGAGTACGCTCATATTGGCGACGGCTTCGAGGATCACTTCTTTGGACACTGCCATAATAATCACTCTCCCAAAATGTACTGTGATGTTCGTTCTGTGGGTATCTAGGCAGCCTGCTTTTGGTCGCGCACGGCGGCGAGCACCCGCGTCAGGCCCGCATAGGGCTCGGCGAGCGTCCGCACCAGCTTCGAGATGGGGGCCTTCATGACCCCCATGAGCATGGCGAGCGCCTGGTCACGCGTGGGCAGGTGAGCGAGCGACTTGAGGGCATCGGGTCCCAAGAGCTTGCCGCCGAACGACACCAGCTTCACGACCAACTTGTCGTTGGTCCGCGCGTACTCATCGATGACGCGCGCCGCGGCGCCGGCGTCATCGGTCGAAAATGCCAGCACCAACGGACCGACGAGCCGCTCGGACATGCACTCGAAGCGACTCCCCGCGAGCGCACGTTGCGCCAGGGTATTGCGCACCACGCGCAGGTAGACGCCCTGTTTACGGGCGGCAGCGCGGAGCGCGGTCATCTTGACCACCGACAGACCCGCATACTCACAGGCGATTGCGGACTGCGCCTCTTGCGCCACCGCCGCGACCTCCCCGACGATCACCTTCTTTCGTTCCAGACCCAGAGCCACTGGTCACCTCCAGACAAGACCTACCACAATCTATGACCACCCCTCACCCTAACCCTCTCCCGGAGGGAGAGGGGATCCAAGGAGGCGCGCGCCCCAACATCAATAAAACTACGGCAGGCTCGCCCGGTCGATCGCGACACCGGGGCCCATGGTGCTCGACACTGTGACTTTCTTTACGTACACGCCCTTCGCCGCGGCCGGTTTGGCCTTGTTCAAGGCGGCAATCACCGCGACCAGGTTGCCCTTCAGGGCCTCGCCCTCGAACGACACCTTCCCGATCGAACAATGGATGATGCCCGACTTGTCAGTCCTGAAGCGCACCTGCCCACCCTTGGCGTTCCTGACCGCCAGGGCGACATCGGGCGCCACGGTCCCGACCTTGGGATTGGGCATGAGGCCGCGCGGCCCCAGGATCTGGCCGAGCTGTCCGACCACCGCCATGCTCTCGGGCGCGGCGATCGCCACGTCGAAATCGATCTGGCCCGACTTGACCTGCTGGGCCAGGTCCTGGAGGCCCACGATATCGGCACCGGCGGCACGTGCGGCCTCTGCCTTGGCGCCCTCGGCAAACACCGCGACCCGCACGCGCTTGCCGGTGCCATGCGGCAACACCGTCGCGCCGCGGATGGACTGATCCGACTTGCGGGCGTCGATGCCCAGATTTACGGCGACATCCACCGACTCGTCGAACTTGGCGGAGGCGAGCTCCTTGACGAGCCGTATACCCTCATCGAGGACATAGTGTTTCCCAGGGACCAGCGCCTTGCGCCAGCGCGCAACGCGTTTATTCGGCTCGGTCATGGCGACACCTCTTCGGTCTCTACGCCCATGCTACGCGCGGTGCCGGCGATGGTGCGCACGGCGGCCTCGAGGTCCGCCGCGGTGAGATCGGGCGTCTTGGTCCTGGCGATCTCTTCGATCTGGGTACGGGAGACCTTTCCGACCTTGGCGGCGTTCGGCGTGGCGCTGCCCTTTTCGATCCCCAAGGCCTTCCGGAGGAGCACCGCGGCCGGCGGCGTTTTGGTGACGAAGGTGAAACTGCGGTCCGCATAGACCGTGATGACGACCGGCGTCGGCAAACCGGGCTCGAGGTTCTGGGTATAGGCGTTGAACGCCTTGCAGAACTCCATGATGTTGACGCCGTGCTGGCCGAGCGCCGGTCCGACCGGCGGGCTCGGATTGGCCTTCCCGGCGGCCACCTGCAGCTTGACATAGGCTTGTACTTTCTTGGCCACTACGCGTACCTATACGTGATCACTGAACCCACCGTCCTCGGAGACGATCCGCAACCGCGACAAGGCCTATTCCTTCTCCACCTGGCTGAAGTCGAGCTCGACTGGTGTGGAACGCCCGAAGATCAAAACCGCCACGCGCAGCCGGCTCTTCTCGTAATTGACCTCTTCGAGGACACCGCTGAAATCGGTGAACGGCCCCTCTCGGACGCGGACCACCTCCCCGACTTCGAACAGGACCTTGGGCCGTGGTTTGTCGGTGCCCTCCTGCATGCGCTGCAGGATCTTGTCGGCCTCCGCATCGGAGATGGCGGCCGGCCGATCGCCGCGCCCGCCGATAAAACCCATGACCTTGGGCACCTCACGCACCAGATGCCAGGTCTGATCGTCCATCTCCATCTGCACCAGGACATAGCCCGGAAAGAACTTGCGATCGGTCCTGCGCTTTTGACCGTCACGCAGCTCCACGACCTCCTCGGTCGGCACGAGAATGTCGCCGAACCGGTCCTGCAGGCCGCTGCGCCGCACCCGATCCTCCAGGGATCGCTTGACCTGGTGCTCCGCGCCGGAAAAGGCATGCACCACGTACCACTTGAAGGCCAAGCTCAAGCCTCCTGGCCGGTCAACCACTGCACGAGCCAGGATAGCCCGGCATCGAGGACCCATAGGAAGGCGGCGACCGTCACCACCATGAGCACGACGATCAATGTCGTCCGCACCGTCTCCTGGCGCGTCGGCCACACGACCTTGCGGACCTCGACCTGGGCCTCCTTCATGAACGCCGAGATGTCGCGGCCCTTCTGGGTGCGGAACCCCAGCCAGAGGGCCAGGCCGATCACCACCAAGAGCCCGACGACCCGCATGAGCAACGACTGGTCGCCGAAGTAGTAAAAGGCCCCCAATGCCCCGGCGACCAACAACCCGGCCAGCCCGAGCATGACGGCGTCGAGGTTCGAGGTCGGCGTGTCGGTCGTGGACTTCATGAATACACTCGAGAGCGAGCGCCCGGCGGTGCCCTTCCAGCGAATCGCCTGCTCAGGTCATGGCAGGCCAGGAGGGACTCGAACCCCCAACCTGCGGTTTTGGAGACCGCCGCTCTGCCAATTGAGCTACTGGCCTAATTCTCTTGGATGCACGCCCATGCGTGCCAATTTGTCTTATAGTTTTCCGTGGCAACCTCATTCGGGACGGGCCCTTTCCTTCGTATAGCTATTCGATTACGTTGGCTATTCGATCACCTTGGTGACGACCCCGGCCCCGACGGTCCGGCCACCTTCCCGGATCGCGAACCGTAACCCCTCCTCCATCGCGATCGGCGCGATCAACTTCACCGTCACCTTCACGTTGTCTCCCGGCA
>JBQTJM010000051.1:0-15477 GCA_052387115.1 Gammaproteobacteria bacterium
GCTTACGGCGGGGCCAACCTCACCCATCTCGTGCTCGACAACGAGGCCCACGACTCGACCGGGGCGCAGTCCACGGTCAGCGCCGGGATCGACTTCGCCGGGATCGCAGCGAGTTGCGGCTATGGCGTTGCGACCGCCGGCGATCACCTCGAGGTGATCCAGGCGCTGTTCGCGGCGGAGGCGCACGCCCGGGCACGCCTCGCCCAGATCAAGATCCGTACGGGCACGCAGGAAGGCCTGCCCCGCCCCGCCCTCGCGCCGACCCAGGTCCTCGATCGCCTCATGGCCCACATCGGGACGGCCTTCTCATGATCTTCTTGCCCCCCCGGGTAGGCGCGCACGACCGTGCGCGCCTTTCTCGGCACATCGGGACACGCTACCCATGGTCCTGTTGAATCCCGGTCCCGTGACCTTGAGCGCCCGCGTGCGCGCGGCGCTCATGAACCCCGATCTGTGCCACCGCGAGCCCGAGTTTGCGGATCTACAGGACGAGCTCCGGGCGCGGCTCCTCGGCGTCTATGGCCTTCTGCCTGCGCACTACGCCGCCGTCCTGCTCACCGGCTCCGGCACCGCGGCGGTCGAGGCGATGCTGACGAGCCTGATCCCGCAGACCGGCGAGTTGCTGGTGCTGGAGAACGGCGTCTACGGCGAGCGCCTCACCCGGATCGCGGAGGTCCATCGCATTCCCCATGTCCGCGTCCAACACGCCTGGCAGGCCCCACTCGACCTGCCTCGGATCGCGGAGGCCATCGAGCGACATTCGGGGCTCAGCCATATCGCCATGGTCCACCACGAGACCACGACCGGGCGCCTGAACGCCCTCGCGGACATCGGTGCGCTGTGCCGCACGCATGGCCTCGAGCTCCTGCTCGATGCGGTATCGAGCTTCGGCGCGGAAGCCCTGGACTTCGAGGGTTTGGACCTGAGCGCCTGTGCCGCGACCGCGAACAAGTGCCTGCACGGCGTGCCGGGCGTGTCCTTCGTCACCGTGTCGCGGGCGGCGCTTTCTCACTCGGACGGTCCGCGCCGCAGCCTGTACCTCGATCTCCCTAGCTACTGCGAGGCCCAGGACCGCCGCAGCACGCCCTATACCCCATCCGTACCGATCTTCTATGCCCTGCGCGAGGCGCTCGCGGAGTTGGCAGAAGAAGGCGGACGGCAGGCCCGACACGAGCGTTACCGGCACCTCCTCGGCATCGCCCGCGACGGCCTCCGCGCCCTCGGCGTCGAACCGCTGTTACCGCGTGAGGACTGCTCGGTGGTCCTGAACGCCTTTCAACTGCCGCACGCGATCGGCTACCCCGAGTTGCACGATCGCTTGAAGGCCCGGGGCTTCATCATCTACGCCGGACAAGGCCAATTCGCCACGACCTTGTTTCGCGTGTCCGCCATGGGCACCATCGCCGTCGCCGACATGGAACGCTTCGTCGACGCCGTACGCGAGGCGATCCCATCCTGAGGGTTTGCGAAAGGATCTGCCGCGTTCGCGGCGATTTATTAGAAACGCTGGTCATCGCCACCCTGACGACGCCTGCGACCGCCGGTACGCGACGAAGCCATGCTGGCCGGCAACCGCGGTATACTGGTTCGGACCCCGGCCCGTGACATCGGCGTCGTGGGGCGCAATGGCGTGCGCGTCGTCGACCTGCCCGACGAGCGCTTGGTCGAGATGGAGGGCTTGGTGGACTATGCGCAAGATTAGGAATTCGAAAAGGAACGAGCGGATCCCGCACCAGCATGGGTTCACGCCCGCGAGCGCCACGCCTGGACGGGGGACCGCTGTGTGGCGGCCCGGAGCGGCCGCGCGCGTCGCGCTATTGGCCTTGTGTTTCCACCCGACGGTTCATGCCGCACCTGGAGAGCTCGACCGAAGCTTCAGCGCCGACGGTGGTGTGCTGACGGACTTCGGGGGCTTCGAGGGGGCCAGTGCCGTGGTCGCGCAACCGGACGGAAAGCTCGTGGCGGCCGGCACCGCCTCCATCGGCGGTAATCGGGATTTCGCGCTGGCGCGCTACCACCCTGATGGGAGCTTGGATACCAGCTTCGGGTCGGGCGGACTGGTCCTGACCAACTTTGGTGATGGGGCGGACGATGGGGCCGCGGCGCTCGAGATCCAGTCGGACGGCAAGCTCGTGGGGGCCGGGTTTTCCAACGCCGGGAGTCCCGGCGATTTCGATTTCGCCCTGGCCCGTTACAACCCCGACGGTAGCTTGGATATCGGCTTCGGGGTCGGCGGGACCTTACGCACCTTCTTTGGCGGCAGCTCCGAGGGCGCCAACGCATTGGTGATCCAGCCCGACGGCAAGATCGTGGCAGCGGGGTTTTCGGATGGCGGGAGTCCCGGCGATCTCGATTTCGCCCTGGCCCGTTACAACCCCGACGGCAGGCTGGACCCGAGCTTCAGTGGCGGAGGCTTTCGCACCTTTTTCGGCGGCACATCCGAGAGCGCCAAGGCCCTGGTGATCCAACCCGATCGCAAGCTCGTGGCGGCCGGGATCTCCAATGGCGGGAGTGCCGGCGATTTCGACTTCGCCGTGGCCCGTTACAACCCCGACGGCAACCTGGATCCGAGCTTCGGTGGCGGAGGTTTTCGCACCTTTCTCGGCGGCAGCTCCGAGGGCGCGAACGCGCTGGTGATCCAATCCGACGGCAAGCTCGTGGCGGCGGGGTTCTCCAATGCCGGTAGCCCCGACGATTTCGACTTCGCCTTGGTACGCTATCTCCCCAATGGAAGCCTCGACACCGGCTTCGGTTTCGGCGGGACCCTGCGGACCTTCTTCGGCGGCGACTCCGAGGGCGCGAACGCATTGGTGCTCCAGGGGGACGGCAAGCTCATAGCCGCGGGGTTCTCCAACGGTGCGGGTCCCGGCGATTTCGACTTTGCCGTGGCCCGTTACAACCTCGACGGCAGCCTGGATACGAGCTTCGGTGGCGGGGGCTTCCGCACCTTTTTAGGGGGAGGCGACTTCGAGGGTGCCGAAGCGCTCGCGATCCAACCCGACGGCAGGCTCGTGGCGGCAGGGTTCTCGAATTCCGGTGGCGACGACGACTTCGCCCTGACGCGTTATTTTTTGACGGACGTCACCTCGCCTCCGCCGCCCCGATGTGGCGGCCGTCCCGTCACGATCCTCGGGACCTCGGGCAACGATACGATCCGCGGTACGAACGGGCCGGATGTCATCCTCGGCCTGGGAGGCAACGACGTCATTCGCGGACTGGGCGGCGGCGACATCCTGTGTGGAGGCTCGGGCAAAGACAGGCTCATCGGGGGCCCGGGCCGGGACCGGATGTTCGGCCAGCGCGGGAACGACAGGCTCTTCGGCGATAAAGACAAGGACAGGCACGATGGCGGGAGCGGTCGCGACACCTGCGATCGGAATCGCGGGGAGATAGCCAAGGCGTGCGAAAAGACCACCCGCATGGCTCGGCCCACCGATCCCCCTCCGCGGGAACTGCCCCTCCGGCCGCCGATCGCCGGGATATGTAACATTCCGGGCTGTCTCTAAAGGGCACGTCAGGAATCATCGACCATGACCGAGCACGGATCTCGGGCGCGAGGTCCATGTCCAACGAAGAACAACTCCAGAGTTTCCGCGCCCGCATCGACGAGCTGGACAGTCCGCTCCTACAGATGATCACGACCCGCGCCGAGCTCGCCAAACCTGCCGTAGCCCGGATGGAGCAATAGCGGGATCCGGAACCCCCCTCGCCCACCGAAACGGTGGCGGCGAGCTTAGGTTGCATTGGCGGACCGCTCACCGCGATCGTTAGGCGCACCCAGGCACACCGCCCAGCATGATCCGGAACGAGCATCGGGCGAGCATGGCCGATCGATTCTTCGAACAGCCGATACTGAACTCTCCCTACGAGTACCCGGCTCGATACTGGGAGCTCGACGAGGGCGGTCAGCCTAATGCGCTCTTCGAGGCAGGTGCAGCAATCCCGACGACCAAAATGGGCGTGCTCAATGCCGTTACTCGTTTGCTCGAACAATCAGACGAGCATCGCAATCACTTTCAGTACGCTCCGCTGGCTGGGCGCGCACGTGATTATCTCGGCGAGATAGCAACGCGAATGACGGCACAGGGCGGGGTGACTGCTTCTGAGGAAGACGCTCGCTCCATGGTAACTACGGTCGCAACGAGACTGCGTGATGCTGGACAAATAGCGGCCGTGCCGGAGCCTGCGGCGGTGCTGAACACGCTTTGTGCACATCATGTGCTGGAAAGACAGGAATACCCGGCGGTCGCTTTCCGGTTCGAGCATCAGCAGTTTCAGGAGCTCTACGCCGCCCTCGGGACAGCGCGACAGCTTCGGGAGGTACTGGAAAGGAGGTCTGCGGAGGAAAGCCGCCCGTTCACGAGGAGCTATGTTAATGAACCTGCCTGGGCGGAGCCGCTTCGGATGATTGCCGACGACATTGGCGGTCGCACCGTGGGGCCGTCGGAAGCGGAACCGGTCCAAGCCTGCAAACTCCTCGTTGAGATGGCGTTGACCGTAGATCCCATCTTTGCCGCAGAGCTCGCGCGCCTCTGCGGGGCATCGGTTTGGAGAGAGGTCCGCATCGCGGTGACCGAGCGACTGCGCTCGTGGTACGCAGTCCCCGATCCGCACCATCGCCAGTGCGCTTTAGCGGGAATGTTGGCGAGCGGTTCGGAAGAGTTTATAGACTCGCAAGCGAGTTTCTCTAGTAGGACAGCGAAAAGCTCCCTTCGAAAGTCTTCTATCTCGGAAGGCAGCCACTTCGCCCGGCAACTCAGGATCCGGGCCGCTTCCGGGTCAATCATGCAGGACTCGAAAGTCGGCGACGCCAGGCCCGTTTCCGCCGTGCGCTCGATCCGCTCGATCGCTGCTCTTCTCACGTCACTGGCGGCGATCGTCTTTCCGAGCACTTCCCGCATTTGAGCCAGCCGTTCCGCATTAAGCGGTGTCCATCGAGTGAAGCGCAAGTCCACAAGCGCTGTCCCACTGTCCATGAAACTTTCCCAATCCCAATACAGATCTGCGTGTTGCAGATTTGCACCTTGAAGCTGGGCCAGCACCAAATGTGCCCCCTGGAGCTCGGCACCCCACAAATCCGCCCCCTGAAGCTGGGCTTGCTCCAAATGCGCGCCCTGAAGCTGGGCTCCTCGAAATCCGCACCCTGCCCCTGGGCTGCGGTCAGGCGTAGAAGCCGACGATGGGCACCGCCACGTCCACGACCGGCAGCTTCACGCCCTTGCCGATGAGGAGATCCATGTCGGTCGTGCCGAAGACGATGACCAGCACGTACGCGCAGAGCGCCATGAACGCGACGTGCAGCACCGCGACGTGCTGTGAGGCGTTGTTCGCGGTTTCGAGCAACGCCTCCGCTTGCTCGTTCGAGGCAGCGGGCGGCGGTTGCGGTTCGGTCACATCATTGCTACATGCGGCTCGGCTCATAGTTGACGGCCGTTGTTGCTGGACTCAGCCAACGTATCGTCCCTGGGCCTTCAGATCCGAGCTTGGTTGGGCGGATCAGAGGATGGATTTCAGCAGCCGGTACACCGAACTGGTAACCGCCCGTCGATCCTTGGCCATCAACCGCCCGGCTTTGCGTAGGATTAATTGTTGATCAAGCGTAAACAGCTTCATTCGCACAAGGGACGCCGAAGATAGGCCAGCGGCCGCGAGACCCTCTATCAGTACGTCCAGCGGCCAGCCGGCGTGCTTTGCGCTCGTGATCATCGCCAACACCACCTGCCCGGTGGCCGCATTGAAGGCACTTGCATCGGACAGCACCAGGGCAGGGCGTCGCTTGCTTGCGGCACGGTCGGTAAAGGGGAAAGGCACGACGACGACGTCAAAGGCTTCATAGGCCACGCCGAGCTTCCTCGTCCGCCTCCGACGACCATTCGTCGAGCGTGGCTTGAAGCGCCTGCGCGAAAGCGAGGTCGACGGGTCGAGCCTTGCGCAGTCGGACCTCGTCTCCTTCAATGTCAAATGCGATGGCATCGCCCGCTCC
This sequence comes from Gammaproteobacteria bacterium, assembly GCA_052387115.1. Taxonomy (GTDB): domain Bacteria; phylum Pseudomonadota; class Gammaproteobacteria; order JACCXJ01; family JACCXJ01; genus JACCXJ01. Next base: position 5,984 of record JBQTJM010000051.1, read on the forward strand.
GAGATCCAAGAGCGTTCGCACCGGTTCCGGGATGGTTGCTTGGTATCTCTTGGTCAGCTTGCAGGTGCTGGTTTGCATGGCTTCACTCTTCGGGAATGACCTGGTAGCGGCTAATATTACCAGTACGCACCGTCCGCCTCTCACGTCCTCCAAATCCGCGGCGGTTCAGCCTCCCGGCCCAATAGCCCCGGCCGAACGGCGCGCCAGGCATCGGTGAAGCAACGCCGCGCCGATTCCGCGCTGTCGCCGAGGTACCGGCAGAGGAGCACGGGGTCGAGGAGCGTGGCGCTGAAGAGGTCCTCGCCCTCGACGGCCACCGCTTCGCGCGCGGTCGCAAGCATCGTCGGGTCCGCCGGGGTCGCGAGGAAGGTCCCGGAGACCGTGCGTCCCCCGAAACCCCAGGGCGCGCGTAATAGCTCACTGCCCCCGGCGATCGTGCTGCGCTCGATCAGGAGCGGGCGGTCTTCGCACCATAGCTCGAGGCGCTGCCGGCAAAAGCCGGCGTCGAAGCGCTCGTTGGCGGCGGGGCGGCCGAGGCACAGGACCTCCCAGCCGATGAACCTGGCGTCGGGGGCGAGCGTGACGCGGGTGGAGAGGGACGCACGGCATCGAGCATATAGGATGGTCTCCTGCGGGAACCATTCGAGCGCCGCGCCGGTCGCGACCGATAAACGTTGCTCTTGCATCGAAGCGGGTCCCGCCGAACGGTAGAACTTGCCGGCCGCGGGCGTGGTGATCAGCGCATGGGCGTCGCTCCCGACCTCGATCTCGATGGTCAGCCGATCGCCGCCGACCATTCCGCCCGGCGGATGCAGCAGGTAGACGTGGCAGACGTCCCCTTCCGGGTAGAACGGCTTCTGGACGGCGAGCGGTCCCTCGTGGCTTCGGTGGGCCAGGACGGTACGCCCGGCCCGTTGCTCGAATCGAAGCGCAAGCCGCGCCGTCCAGCCCGCGGGCCCGGCTTCAGCCACCGTAGAGCAGGTGTGTGCCGAGACCGATGGTGCCCAAGGCGAGCACCGAGCGGATGCCGGCGATGAAAACCGCGCCGAAGCTCGTGAGGCGGGCCATGAGTCGGCCGAGCAGACAGCCGAGGAGCAGCATGGTGAGCAGCACCCCGAGGCTGAAGAGCAAGAGATACGCGATCCCGAGCCACACCGACCCGAGCTTGGCAATGGGTATCAGGGCCAGGACCGGCGCCGTGCCGGCCACGCCGTGCAGCCCGCCGACCAAGAGCGCGCCATGATCGTGCGCGTGCGGATCACGCCTGTGGTCCCGATGGTCGTAGGGGCGTCCCTCGTGGGCGCCCTTCCCGTGCGCGTGCAAATGGCCATGCGGGAGCAACCCATCATGGCTATGAAGATGGAGGTGAACCCGGCGGCGGTAGAGATCCCAGAGGACCCAGAGCCCGATCCCGATCAAGACCAGCGCGATCAGATGCTCCGCGAGCGCGCTGAAGCGCTCTGGGATCGCGATGCCGAGCAATAGCACCGCGGCACCCAAGAGCAGCAAGGACAGGCCATGGCCGAGGGCCCAGAGGCCGCCGGCCAAGAGCGCGTGCCGCCGGCTCGGCCCGTGCCCCGCGAGGTTCGCGACCGCCGCGATATGGTCGGCATCGAGGGCGTGCCGCATGCCGAGCCCGAAGGCCAGTGCGAGGATACCCGCGTGCGTATCCACTGTCCCGTCATGTCATTTCGAGCAGACGTTCAAGTTCTGCGATGATTGCAAGGGCCGCTTTCGCCTTTGGTGAAGGGATGTCAGTCGCTTCTTGCACTCGTTGCCTCAAACGCCCCAAGGCGGTTCGGGCTTCGGCATCGGTCGTACTTTCCTGAAACGCCTTCAAAAATTGCCGCCAATAAGCAGCCTTGATGCCACATAGTTGCACCTCATTGAGCTTCTGCATATAAACGTTCATCATTCCCGTGCGTGCCAATCGACCAAAATTGCCGCCACCATCGTAATGTGGTTTGTCCAGAATCTGTCAGATTTCGACGGGTAGGGTCGGATCCCTTCCGGAACTTTTATGCCCGTATCCTGCGTAGTCTTACGAAGATATTGCCAGTGGTAGTTGCGATACCGGGCTGCGTACTGCGCCGACTCAATGAATGGTTCGAAAAGCATCGGCGAACCGCTGATCACGTTTCCCAAGACCCACGGAACCACGACGATCAAATCCTGCCTGGTACACGCGGCGGCGGTAGCTTGAAACCGTAAGCTCGGTTCCGCTTCTTTCGCGAGCAAGTACCATCCTTTGAGCTCGATGCCCAAGAGGATCTGGTCACTGGATGTCTTCCGCAAGAGGACATCGGGGAACGTTTGTGCCCGCCTTACGAAGCTGCAAAGGGCGTACTTCTCGTCCGGGTCCCACGTGTTGCGGATCAGATTCAAGGTGCGAACGACTTGTTCTTCGATCGCCGCGCCGAGCACACTATTGAGCGTGTGCAGATCGGTTGCCATGATCCCGGAAATATGAGTTTCCGTGCGAAAGTAGATAGGCAGACTCGCGATGGCTCCGCGCACGTCCTTGTAAAGCTGATAATGTTCCCACTCCGTCGGCGATTCCCTGGGCGGCGCGGCCGGATCGCTCTGCTCCGTCATAACGTAGCCAGCCTTTCCACGGCCGCGGCATAGAACTCTGGAATGATCTCCGCTCCGTAGTATCGTCGGCCAAAAATGTGAGAAACGACTGCGCCCGGACACAGGCCACCGAATGGTTCCCACACCACGTCGCCTTTATTTGTCGAAGCTCGAATCGTCAACTCAATGAACTTCAGTGGCTTCTGGCTGCCATGAAGGCTGCTGAACTTGTACTTCATCCCGTTTCTCCTCCCCTGAATCCTTTCTGATCCGCTGACTTGCGGTTCTCGCCAAACATTGGTCACGCCAACGTCGCAACTGAATTTGGCCCGCAGTTTAGCCCACTGGCTGCCGGTAATGGGTCCGGTGCCGTCGATACTGAAATAAGGCCGACCCGCTGGAGCGCCGTGCGCGTTGGCGTACTCGGCTAGTTTTATAAAGGCGTCCACGGGCGGGTAATACCAAAGGTGATCGGCCGTGAGATATTTCCGGGTTGCGGCATTAAGCACGCCGCAGGCCTCGTTGGCGATCCGGAATGGCATCCCCGTTCGTGCCCATTCGTGGCGCAGCCATTCCTGCATCGTGAATGAGTGGTGGCCCACCTGAAAAGTCGCCCCCTTGACGTAGTGCACGCAAACTTCGGTAACGACGGGGAATTTCCGTAGAGTCCGGGTGTTCGCATTACCCGCGACATGCCCCAGCCCCTTGTCCCAAATATTGCAACACCTGTACTCCCAGCCCATAGCTACCAACATTGGATGGACCGTGGCCCACCCCACTTCGGTGCCCCAAAACCAAAGGGTCGTTTCCGGTGTAGAATATTCTGTCCAGGCCGTGATGTGTGGTTTGTACCACTCGTCGAGAGAGTCGGCCTTATGGTTGTCTCCAGGAAAACCACTCACGCCATAGGGACCGTCCGAGATGATGCAGGTCGGAGCTAGCCAATCTGCGTACAGGTCCTCCACGTGGCTAAAGTGAATCGACACTTGGTCGCGAGTGTAGCGGTCGCCGATCACAGGTTCCCGCTGGTGCCCTTGCCAGTCGGAAAACAAGAGAGCCTGTGATTCATGCGCGGTCTTGCTCATCGTCGAGTTCCGTATCGTCCGCTAGCTAGTTAGTCGTGAAGTCTAGCTCAACTATACCGTCAAATGCCGCCGCACCAGATCCTCGTCCAATCCACCGATGGCGCCTCCCGCGACCAGCCGGCCCCTCTCCATGAGGCAAAACCGATCAGCGACCCGTCGCGCGAAGGGGAGCTTCTGTTCGACGAGGAGCACCGTGAGGCCCTGGTCGCGGTTGAGGCGCAGGAGGATGTCGCCGATCTCGGCGACGATGTTGGGCTGGATACCTTCGGTCGGCTCATCGAGGATGAGGAGCCGCGGCTCCAGGACCAGGGCGCGGCCGATGGCGAGCTGCTGCTGCTGGCCGCCCGAGAGATCGCCGCCGCTCCGGTGCAGCATGTCCTTCAGCACCGGAAAGGTCTCGTAGACCAGCGCCGGGATCTCACGATTACCAGGGGCACGATTACCAGGGGCACGATTACCAAGGGCACGATTACCGAGGGCGCGACTGCCAAGGGGGCGGCTACGGCCGGTACGGCTGCGACGGGCGCCCAGGCCCACCCGCAGGTTCTCCTCGACGGTGAGGAGGGGGAAGATCTCGCGACCCTGAGGCACGTAGCCGATCCCGAGCGCCGCGCGCTCGTGGGCCGGGAGGCGCGTCAGCGCCCGGCCATCGAACCGCAGGGTACCGGATCGGATCGGGAGGAGGCCCATCGCGCACTTGAGGAGCGTGCTCTTGCCGACCCCGTTGCGCCCCATGAGGCAGGTGCAGGAGCCCTCCGGGACCTCCAAGGTCAGGTCCCAGAGCGTGTGGCTATCGCCGTAATAATGGTTGAGATCAACGATGGAGAGCATGTGCCCGCCCTGTATTTCAGCCGGCCGCAGGTCCCCCAGCCGCATCGCCCAAGTAGACTTCTATCACTTTGGGGTCCTGCTGCACGTCCTGCATCTTGCCCTCGGCGAGCACCCTCCCCTCGTGCAGTACCGTGACCCGGCGCCCGATGGAGCGCACGAACTCCATGTCGTGCTCGACCACGATGATCGTGTGGCGGCCGGCCAGGGATTGGAGCAGCGCCGTGCTGTGCTCGATCTCCTGATGCGTCATCCCCGCGACCGGCTCGTCGAGGAGCAGGAGCCTCGGGGCCTGCATGAGCAGCATCCCGATCTCGAGCCATTGCTTCTGGCCATGGGCGAGCGCCCCGGCGCGCCGCTCGCGGACCGCGGACAGGCCGATGGTGCCGAGCACCTCGTCGATGCGCTCGCGCGCCTCGCGGCTGAGGCGGGCGACCAAGGTCGGCCACACCGCCTTGTTGGCGTGGAGTGCGAGCCACAGGTTGTCGAACACGGTCTGGTGCTCGAACACCGTGGGGCGCTGGAACTTGCGTCCGATCCCAGCCGTCGCGATTTCGGGCTCGGAAAGGCTCAGGAGATCGATGTTGTGACCAAAATAGGCCGTGCCGCGCTGCGGACGGGTCTTGCCGGTGATGACGTCCATGAGCGTGGTCTTGCCCGCCCCGTTCGGGCCGATCAGGCAACGCAGCTCGCCGTCGTCCACGTACAAGGTGAGCCCGTTCAGGGCCTTGAAGCCGTCGAAGCTCACCGTCAGGTCCTCGATGTAGAGGATCGTGCCCTGCCCGGTATCGAGCGCCGGGCCCTGCACCTGGCCGAAGCCATACTGCATCAGGTCCACCTTGCGGTAGGCCTTCGGGGGCCGCGAGGGCAGGGCCATCACTCGGCTCCCTTGCGCGCATGCAGGAGACCGACGATCCCGCGCGGCAGAAACACCGTGACCACGACGAACAGAGCGCCCAGCGCGAACAGCCACACCTCGGGCAGCGCGCCGGTCATCCAGGTCTTTGCGTAATTGACGACGATGGCCCCGACCACCGCCCCGTAGAGCGTGGCGCGCCCGCCCATCGACACCCAGATCACCATCTCGATGGAGTGCAAAGGTGAAAACTCGCTCGGGTTGATGATCCCGACCTGGGGGACGTACAGGGCCCCGGCGATACCGGCGAGCACTGCCGAGAGCACGAAGACCCAGAGCTTGTAGAGCTCGACCCGGTAGCCGAGGAAGCGGGTGCGGTCCTCGGCGTCGCGGATGGCCACCACCACCCGCCCGAGCTTGGATTCGACGACCGCGCGGCAGGCGAGATAGCCGAGCATGAGCGCCAGCGCCGAGATCACGAAGAGGGCGACCCTTGTCCCGTTCGCATGCACGTCGAAGCCGAGGATATCCTTGAAGTCCGTGAGCCCGTTGTTGCCGCCGAAGCCCATGTCGTTGCGGAAGAAGGCGAGCATGAGGGCGTAGGTCAGGGCCTGGGTGATGATCGAGAGGTAGACGCCGGTGACGCGCGAGCGAAACGCCAGCCACCCGAAGACGAGCGCCAGGAGCCCGGGCACCAGGACCACCATGAGCATCGCGAACCAGAACCGATCGAAGCCCTGCCAGTACCAGGGGAGCTCCGGCCAGTTCAGGAACACCATGAAGTCCGGTAGCAGCGGGTGGCCATAGACCCCGCGCGGGCCGATCTGGCGCATGAGGTACATGCCCATGGCATAGCCCCCGAGGGCGAAGAAGGCGCCATGCCCGAGGCTCATGATCCCGCAATAACCCCAGATGAGGTCGAGGGCCACGGCCAGTAGTGCATAGGTCAGGTATTTGCCGAAGAGCGTAACCGTGTAGGTCGAGAGGTGCAGCGCCGAGGTCTCGGGAACGAGCAGGTTCAAGACCGGAACGACGACGATCGCAACGCCCAGGATGCCGAAGAGGATGGTTCCCCCGGTATCGCGTGTCACGAGCCCGAGCATGCCCTAGCCCTCTGCCGCCCGGCCCTTCTGCGGGAACAAACCGCGCGGGCGTTTCTGGATGTAGACGATGATGAAGACCAGCACCAGGATCTTGGCGAGCACGGCACCCGCATAAGGTTCCAGGAACTTGTTCACGATCCCGAGCGAGAGCCCCCCGACCAAGGTGCCCCACAGGTTCCCCACCCCGCCGAACACCACCACCATGAAGCAATCGACGATGTAGGCCTGGCCGAGGTTCGGGCCGACGTTGGTGATCTGGCTCAAGGCCACCCCGGCGACGCCGGCGATCCCCGACCCCAGGCCGAAGGTCATGGCGTCCACCCACCCGGTGCGGATCCCCATGGCCTTGGCCATCGAGCGGTTCTGGGCCACGGCCCGCACCTCCAGCCCGAGCCGCGTCCGTTTCAAGAGCATGACCAGACCCGCGAACACGAGGAGCCCGAAGGCGGTGATGTAGAGGCGGTTGTAGGTCAGGGACAGGGCGTTGTTGACCTCGAGCGAACCGCTCATCCAGGCGGGTGTCGACACCGAGCGGTTGAGCGGCGAGAAGAGGGTCCGCACCGCCTGCTGCAGGATCAAGCTGATCCCGAAGGTCGCGAGCAGGGTCTCGAGCGGGCGGCCGTACAGGAACCGGATGACACCGCGCTCTATGACGATCCCGGCAAGCCCGGAGACCAGGAAGGCCAGCGGGATCGCGACCAACAGCGACACCTCGAGATGTCCCGGCATCCATTGCTGCACCACGTAGGTCGTGTAAGCGCCGAGCATCATGAGCTCGCCATGGGCCATGTTGATGACCCCCATAACCCCGAAGGTGATGGCGAGCCCGATGGAGGCGAGCACCAGGACCGCGCCGAGGCTCAGACCGAAGAACACCGTCTCGAAGAAGCCGTAGATCTGAAGGCGGAACCGCATCGCGCTCACCGCCCGCCGTGCCGCCGCGCGCACCGCGGGGTCCTCGGAGGGCTCGTCCATCAGGCGGGTGAGCCGGTTGCGCACGACGGTGCTCAGGCTGTCGCCAAGCTTTCCGACCGCTGCCAGCCGTACCTCGCGCTCGGGGCTCTCCAGTTCGCCCAAGGACAGGGCGCTTTCCATCCCTTCACGCACCCCGCTATGGGCCTCTCGCGCGCGTGCCGCGCGCAGGACCCCGAGCGCCGCTTCGTCGAGGTCGTTCATGATCTCCTCGACGGCCAAAAGCCGCACCGCAGGGTCCTCATTCGAAAGGCTCAGGCGCGCCACCGCGGCGCGCAAGGCCAGTCTCAACTGGTTATTGATGATGACCTTCTTGAGCCCGTCCTTGGCAGGTATGACCGTCCCCTCGCCGGAGAGGGCATCGATGCAATCGAGCTCCCCGCCCTTCTCTTTCACGATGAAGAACCGCCCGTCCTCTACACGAGCGTGCAGGTCCCCCTGGAGCAAGGCACGCAGCACCGGGAGGCTCCGTGGATGGCCCAAGCGCTCGATCACCTTGACGGCCTCGGCCTTCTTCACGAAGCTCGATGCATTGAGCATCTCCAAGGCGGCTGCGAACGGATCGAAGGACGCCGGTTGGGCGATCGCCAGTGTAACCACTGACGTGCCCAGGAAAAGCAGCGTCGCGTGCAACAGGGCGAGGCCCCGGCCGGGCCCCGTGGGGGCCTGCGATGCGTGATTCGCCGGTCCCCGGACCGGCGGGCCTGATGATCTCTTCAGCACGTTAAAACGCATCGCGGATTTGTTCTACCTTGTGTCCCGAGGCGTCGGGTCTCCATTAAGTCTCCCCCTTACGATGGGGGAGATTTAGAGGGGGTCCCCCGTCGACGTCCAGACTCGGCGGCACACTGTTCAGATCCCCTCTTGTCCGCCAACTGTCGAATGTCGTCGGGTAGCTGGCCCTCCGAATCACTTTGACGACGCTGTCATTGTACGTGCAACCGCGCTCACGGCCCGCCTCCGGCGGCCAGATACCCGCGCCAGCCCCCATGTGTCGTGATATCGCGGGCGCCCTCGGTCGCCTGGGCCTCACAGAGGAATCCTGCGACCTTCTCCCCGCCTTCGAGCTCGACCCGTCCGATCGCGAGCGGGGCGGGGATCGCGGCGACCAGAGTGCCGAAGGCCGCGATCGGCAACTCCCACACCTCGACCTCGATCGCTCTGCCGGGCTCTTGGCGCAGGAGCCCCGGCCGCGGGGGCGCAAAGGCATCGAGGCGGTAAAGGCGGTAATGCGGGGCCGTGCGCGCCGGCCCGAGGAACCGCGCGCCCAGCCGCAGCAGCTCGCCGTTCAAGGGCAGTCCCGACATGTGGGCCCCGCAGACGCAGAGCCGCACCGCCGTCCGCCGGCGCCCCCGCCGGCCCAACGTAGGGGCGGCCCCCCGTGGCCGCCCCACCCGCGCCGTCCGCCGGTACGGCGGCGCCGACAGGCAGAAGACGGCCGGTTGCCCCCACCGTCAGCCCCTGTGCGCCGTGTAGCGCATTCCCCACCGCACACAAGAACCCCTCGCGGAAGGGGGGCGCCACGAGCGACACCCCGAACGGCAGGCCCGAGCCGGTGAAGCCGGCGGGCACGGCCAGCGCAGAGAGGTCCATCAGGTTGAGGAAGCTCGTGTAGTACCCGAGATCCGTGTTGCGCCGGATCGGCTCCTCGTCGATGGCCGCGCGGGTGTAGCAGGTGCCCGCCGTGGGGGTGACGAGGAGGTCCATCGCCGCCCAGTCCCGGCGGGTGGCCTGGATGAGCGCCTTGACACGAACCTGCGCGGCGAAGCACCCGGTGGCCGTGAATCGTCCCCCTGGTTCCACCACGGCGCGCACGACGGGGTGCAGGACATCGGGATCGCATGCAAGGAGCGGCGCGAGTGTGAGGAAGCGCTCGGCGAGCCAGGGACCGTCGTATAGGAGTCGCGCGGCCTCCCTGGTCCAGGTTGGTCTTGCCGATGAGGAGGGCCCCGGCATCCAGCAGCCGTTGCACCGCATGGGCGCTCTTCGCGGGGGTATAGGCCAGCGCCGGACAGGCCGCGGTCGTCGGCAGCCCCGCGCAGTCGAGGTTGTCCTTGACCGCGAACGGCAGGCCGT
>JBQTJM010000052.1:0-10599 GCA_052387115.1 Gammaproteobacteria bacterium
CCCGAGCACCAGCGAGGGCCTTCGATCGACTCCAAATGGCCTGATCCCAAACCGACACATGATTAGATCCGGTTCAGCCCCTGAGTCGACCCTCCCCCCTTCGCCCCGCCCGCCCGAGACGCCAAGAGTTCAAGAATTTGCTCGACATCGGGCTTGCGAGTCAGTCCGCCGCTCCCAAGGAAAAAATCGACATACAAACGAGCGGTATAGTAGGTCGAGCGCGTCGACAGACTCGTCGGAATTATACTGGAGCGGACGGTCACCGGTGGCTCGGGATCATCGCGATGTGATTTAGGGAAGCTCTGCAAAAGTTATTGATTCGTCATGCCGGCGTAAGCCGGCATCCAGTAACCACGTGAAAACCCTGGATTCCGGCTTTCCGCCGGAATGACGGTAGTTCGGGTTCAGTGGGCTTTTGCAGAGCTTCCTTAGGCATCTCCGACTCGGGATCCCGCTCGACCGGCCCTTGTCGCTTCAACTACCCCGTGCCCTCCGCCGCGGCGCGTAGATACGATCGACGCGAAGGCCGCTGTCGACTGCGCGGATCTCGGTACGAGACGAGAGGGTGCCGCGCGAGAAAGTCTTCGATCTCGCGATCGACCTCCTCGGGGTGTGCGCCGGGGCCGTGGCCGACACCATCGAGCTGGCGCCACTCCGCGCGGGGAAGCGTGCGCGCGAGGAGCTGCGCGATGCGCCGGGTGCAGGCGCGCGGCCGAGCCCCGCTCAGGAGCAATACCGGTACGTCGATCCCGGCGTACGCCGAAGCAGGTGTCGGATCGGCGAGTTGGGCGGCGAGCTGCGCGCACAGCGCCGGCATGCGATGGGCGATCGTTGCCCGCTCCTGGACTGAAAGGCCCTGCCACACGCCTGCGCCCGAGAAATGGTCCACGTAGCGCAGTGCGGCCCGGAACCAATCGCCCACATCGAGATGGCGCCCGAGCACGCGTCGCAGTACCTCGATGTCCATATAGGCGCAGCGGGACTTCGCATCCGCGAGCAAGAGGCTGAATGGCGTCGGTTCGTACAGCACCAGGCCGCGGATGCGCTCGCGGCGCGCGAGCGCGAGCTTGAGGGCCACCGCCGCGCCATAGCCATGCCCTACGAGGTACACCGGGCCGGGAAAGGCATCGAGCAGGGGCTCGATTAAGGCTGCTTCGGCATCCAGCGAAATCGGCTCGCCCGTGCCCAATGCGCGGCTCGCGGCATAGCCACGGAGCTGCGGCGCCAGCACCCGGTAGCGGAAGCGCAGGCGCTCGGCGAGCGGCCGCCATTGCTCCGGAGCGCCGGCACCGGCGTGCAGGCCGATCACCGTGGGTCGCTCGCCTTCGGCCTCTAGCGGTTGTCGTGATGGAAGTATGTTCATGATCGACCTCCTAGCTCTCACATCTGTGGCTGAGGTGTGGGGTCCTCGCGTTTCGCAGTTCTTCGCCCGCGTGTTCGGGTCTGCTCGGTCTTCAACGTCACTATGGAAAGCCAGCGAGCGACGATCTAAGCCCTCCAAGAATCGCCACAGGACTACCCAGGGCGCCAGCGCTTTAGAGATCCCAGTCGCGGCCTTCGCTGCTAAGCGGAAAGGCGCAGAGAGGATCCCTGGTGCAACTCGGTGTAGTGGCATAAGCCCCACGAAGCGCCGTGCGCAAGTCTCAGTACCTTTGTAATGACTCAACATGGTCGTTTCTCCTCGAAATTTGATTAGCGTTTCGGAATGGCGAGCCAAGGCGTTCCGCCGCCGTCCTATCTCAGCGCTCTGGCGCTCCGCGCCGCTGCGAGCGCTGCTGCAGGTGGCGGTGAGGATCGCTAGCCATCGCCTTCCCCGATGTGCGTAAACTAGGGTCGGTGCCTTACCGGATGATTTCAAAGCGCGAGAAAATGCTTACAAATGAAATCGATTCGGTTACAGTTGTAAAGGTGCGGTACGATGCCCAGGAGCGTGGCCGTCGAGGTGATCTATAGGAAGACACGTAGCCCCAGATCGCCGATTTCATCGCCGGCAAGTACGACGGCATGGCGCTGCCGATCGGTAGCCTCATAGTCGCCAGCGGTCATCACCCCGACGTTCGGGTGGTCTAGGCGGTTGCCCTCAGGGTCTTCTGGAGCAACCCGAAGCGCTTCGACCTTGCCCTCACCGAGCAGTCCCCGACTCGGTCATTCTATCTGCTTCAAATAGTCTCCAAGCGGACTATTTGCACTCATCGTCTCCGTTAAGGAAGCTCTGCAAAAGTCCACTGAACCCGAACTACCGTCATTCCGGCGAAAGCCGGAATCCAGGGTTTTCACGTGGTTACTGGATGCCGGCTTACGCCGGCATGACGAATAAATAACTTTTGCAGAGCTTCCTTAATTAATCCGTTACAACTGAAACCGAAACGGTTTCAATGGTAAGCAAACTGTCCTGGTTTGAAATCATCCGGTAAGGCACCCGCCCTACTCTGCCCGCATCGGGAAAGGCACGGAGCTCCATGGCCGGCGGTATCGGCCCATCCCCCAACAGGTTATCTGACTAGAGAGGAGAACGATCATGAAAGCAAAAAAGAGATCCCGCCCCGGGCGCCGGCTCGAGCGGAAGAACCAGGCGTGGCTTCCCCTCCGCCGCCCGGTGCTCTTGGCGGCGCTCGGGCTGTGGGCGCCCGCGGGCGCCACGGACTTTCCCCCGACTATCGAGCTCTCGAGCCTCGCTGGCGGCAACGGCTTTCAACTGAACGGCGCGGCCGATGCCGCGTTCATCTCGGCGGGAGAGCTTGAGTTTGATCCCCGTACGCTACCCCAGGCGATCGCGGTCGGCGACTTCGACTCGGACGGCAAGGAGGACCTCGCAATCGCGGACTTCGCCGAAGACCGCCTGTATGTGCGTCTGGGGAACGGTGACGGCACCTTCACGGACGCGGGCGGGGTCAATGGTCTCAGCAGGCCCTTCGATGTGGTGGTGGGGGACTTCAACGCGGACGGCACGGAGGACCTGGCCGTCGCCGCCGGCGTCTCGCCCAACTTCGATATCGCGGTGCTGCGGGGCCAGGGCGACGGCACCTTCCAGCCCCTGCTGCCGATTCAGATGGGGGACGCCGTCGTCCAGTCGCTCGCGGTCGGCGACTTCAACGGCGACAGCCGGGACGACCTGGCGGCCACCAGCTTCTCGCAGGTGCACGTACGCCTCGGCAACGGGAACGGCACCTTCGCGGGTGGCGTCGACATACCGTTCGACCGCTCGCCGGCCTCCGTCGCGACCGGCGACTTCGACGGCAACGGCAGCGAAGATCTCGCGGTGATCCTCAACGCGGCTCCGGTCCGGCTGGGCATCCTGCCCGGCAAGGGCAACGGCGCCTTCGATCCCGTCAAGATCGTCGGTCTCCCCAACTTCGCCACGAAGCTGGCGGTGGGGGACTTCGACGCGGACGGTAGAGAGGACCTGGCCGCCACCATCCTCTTGGAAGACAGGGTGAGCGTGAGGCTCGGGAACGGCGACGGCACCTTCAGCGACGACCCGCCGGACATCGCGGTCGGCGACCGGCCGTTCTCGGTGACCGTCGGCGACTTCGACTCGGACGGCCGTGAGGACCTGGCGATCACGAACGGCGACGGTGACAGCGTCAGCGTGCGCCTGGGGAACGGCGATGGCAGCTTCGGCGACGGCGGCGAGGTTTCGGTCGGGGACTTGCCGTTCTCGATCGCGATCGGCGACTTCGACGCCGACGGCAAGGAGGACCTCGCGGTCGGCAACTTCGATGACGGTACGGTAAGCCTGCGGCTCGGGTCGGGCGCCGCGCCGCTCGCGGGGAATCTGCTCGTGAACGGCGGGTTCGAGCAGGGGCTGGGCGCCCGCCTGTCCACCCAGTCGCCCGCGATCCCGGGATGGACCACCAGCGGCGGGATGACGTTCGTCCGCTACGGGGTCGTTCCGCACTTCGGGTTTCCCTCCCATCTCGATTCGCCGCGCTACACCACGGGTGGGCTCAACTTCCTCTGGGGCGGCGACAGTTTCGGCCTCGGCGGCGTCACGACGGCGTCCCAGACCGTGGACGTGTCCGGCTCGGCCGAGCCGATCGACGCCGGTAACGCGACTGCCAACCTGTCCGCCTACCTCGGCGGCGCGCTGTTCTACCCCGACCACATGAGCGCCACCGCGGAGTTCCTGAACGCGACCGACGCGAGCCTGGGGGCGTTCCAGATCGGCCCCGTGACCAAAGAGGACCGCAAGAACCTCACGACCCTGTTGCGGCGGGCGGACAGCTCGCCCGTGCCGGCCGGCACCCGGCGGGTCCGCGTAACCTTGACCTCGACCGACGCGGACACGATCTCCTCGGCGATGGCCGACAACGTCAAGCTCACGCTCGACACCGGTCCGTCCGATCCTTCGCCCCCAGCGCCGGGCACCTGCAACAGCTTGGCCGTCACGATCCAGGGCACCGACCAGAGCGAGACACTGATCGGCACCCCCGGCAAGGACGTCATCCACGGTGGGGGGGGCAACGACCTGATCCGCGGTCTAGGCGGCAACGATGTCCTCTGCGGCGGTGAGGGCCGAGATCGGCTCTTCGGCGGCCCGGGCCGCGATGCGCTGAACGGAGGCGCCGGTCGAGACCGGTGTGACGGAGGCAGAGGCACCGACGCCGCCCGCCGCTGCGAGGTCCGGGTGCGGGTACCTTGAGAGTTGACTTGTAAGTAGGGAGACCTGATATGGCAAAAGCGACCAACAGGTCACGCTCCCGGAGCCGGCTCGAGCGGACGGTCGAGACGTGTTACCCTGCGCCGCCCGATCGCGCAGGCGCTTACCGGGCTGATCCGGGCAACTCGCCGAGCGAATCAGTTCAAAAATCGCGGTTCGAGAATTTGCTCGACATCGGGCTTGCGAGTCAGTCCGCCACTTCCAAGGAAAAAATCGACGTACAAGCGAGCGGTATAGTAGGTCGAGCGCGTCGTCTCTCCGGCTTTAAAGAGCTGGATATTGTCCTCCAGGGTCGTCAAGCGAATGCCTTTAAGGGAGATGGTATTCGGACCGACGTTTAGCACTCTGGCCGCGAGAATGTTGCCCTGATCCGGATGGGCGTTCCAATAGTCCACGGCCCTGAACCACGCCTTGACGAAGGCCCTGAGCGCCGTCGCACGCTCGCGCAACACCCCGCCGCGCACCGCGACCACGTCCTGGATGAGGCCGGGAGTCGCGGCGCTCGTGAACAACACGCGCGCGCCCGCGTCCCGGGCTTCCGTGACGTAAGGCTCCCAGGTGTGGCCGGCATCGACTTCGCCGCTCTTGAGCTTTGCGAGGAGCTCTGCGGCGTCGGTATCGACCAGACGGAGATCGGCCGAGCTGAGTCCGTGGGACTTGAGGACGGTGAGCACGAAGAGCTCCGCGAAGCTCCCGAGGTTCACGCCGAATGCCCTGCCCCTGAGGTCCTCGATCGTTTCAACGCCGGGTTGCGCGAGGACTGCATCGCCCCCTTCCGAGATATCGGCGACCAAGATGATGCGGACATCGGGATGCACCAGAATCAAGTCCACGATGTCGCCGAGCGATGCCCCGATGGCATCGTACTCCCCCGCGCCGAAGTCTGCGATCAAGGCGTCGGTGTTGTCACGTTTCGTGATTTTGACGATGAGGCCTTCTTCGGCGAAATAGCCTTTTTCGGCGGCGATGAGGGCCGGGTAGTAGCCGGGCCAGTAATCGTAGCCGAAGCGTAGCGTCGCGGGTGTCTCCGTGAGGACGTCGCCGTCGCAGGACGCGACCAGGACGGTGATCGGAATGAGGCTAAGGATCCGCCGCCAGCAGCGCCTCGCCCTCCCATCGCGTTGCCCCGATTGCTGGAGGTCTGGGGACTGTATGCAAGCCCAACGACGGCCGGAGGGCGACGAGGACGCCATGCCCATCGACCTCATAACACCTCCACCTTCGCGGCGAACATGTACCCCACGCCACGTTCGGTCTTGATAAGCTCCGGTTCGCCCGGGTTGGCTTCTATCTTTCGGCGCAAGCGCAGGATCTGCACATCGAGGCTGCGGTCGAAGACCTCGTTGTCGTGCACGTGGCTGAGATCCAGTAGCTCATCGCGCGACAGCACCCGCTCGGGGGCGCTCAGGAAAGCAGCGAGCAGGCTCAGCTCTCCTCGGGTCAAGGCGACGGGCGCGCCCTGCGGCGAGCGCAGACAGCGGGTGCGCATGTCGAGCTCCCAGCCGACGAATCGATACAGGGTCCACTTGTTGCGTTTAGGCGAGGATGGCTCGCGCGCCTGGGCGCGGCGCAACACGGCCCGGATGCGGGCGAGCAGCTCCCGTGGGCTGAAGGGCTTGGTGAGATAATCGTCCGCCCCTAGCTCGAGACCCATCACCCGGTCAGCCTCTTCGCGCTGGCCGGTCAGCATGATGATGGGGACCGCCGATGCCGCTCGCAGCTCGCGAGCGAGCACCATCCCGTCTTCCTGACCGAGCCGAATATCGAGCACCACGAGGTCCACGGGACTTTGGGTCAGGCGCTGTCGCATCGCCTTGCCGTCCGCGGCGGTGCTGACCCGAAAGCCATTCTCCGTGAGGTAGTCCGCGATCAACTGCCGGATCGCCGGGTCGTCGTCCACCCCAAGGATATGCGGAGCAGGCATCGGGTCTCCCAGCCTCAGACGGAGGCTGCAAACCGGCATTATACTAAATTAGTACGCTGGCGGTTGTCCCTCAGCTTTGTCTTTATCGCGGTACCAGCTCGCTTGGTGTCGCGCGAGGAAATCTTCGATCTCGCGCTCGACCGCCTCGGGGTGCGAGTCGATGCCCTCAAGGCCCGCGCCATCGACCTTGTGCCACTCCGCGCGCGCAAGGCGCTGGGCGATGCGCGCCGCGGAGACGCGGCTCCGAGCACTGCTCAGGAGCAGGACCGGTACGTCGATCCCGGCGTAGCCGGAGGGCGGCATCGGATCGGCGAGCGCGGCATCGAGCCGCGCGCAGAGCTCCGGCATGCGCGAGGCGATCGTCGCCCGCTGCGGAATTGAAAGCCTTCCCCATGCGTCTGCGCCCGAGCAGTGGTCCACGTAGCGCAGTGCGGCCCGGAACCAATCGCCCGCATCGAGATAGCGCCCGAGCACGCGTCGCAGGACCAAGATCTCCAGGGCGGCATGATCGGACGTCGGATCCGCGAGAAGACCAAAAGCCGCCGGCTCGTACAGCACCAGCCCTGCGACGCGCTCTCCATGTCTCTGCGCGAGCTTCAAGGCCACCGCCGCCCCGTAGTCGTGGCCGACGAGATAGACCGGGCCCCTAAAGGCATCGATCAAGGGCTCGATGAGGGCCGCTTCGGCATCGAGCGAGAGGGGTGTATCCCCGCTCGTGGCATAGCCGTAAAGGTCTGGAGCCAGCACGCGGTAAGCAAAGCGCAGGCGCTCGCCGAGTGACCGCCATTCCTGCGCCGAGCCGATACCCGCGTGCAGCGCGATCACCGCGGGCCGCTCGCGCTCGGCCTGTCGTGACGGACATGCTAAACGTCCTATGAGCTCTCCTACATGTGGCTGAGGTGTCGGGTGCTCACGATTCCGCATTCTTCGTCTGCGCGTTTGTGCAGAGGCCTTGTAATGATTCGACATGGTCGTTCTCCTCGAAACTTGAAAAGCCGTTTCGGGATCGCAAAGCACGGAGCCGCGTGCCTTTCCCGATGCGGGCAGAGTAGGCCGGGTGCCTTACCGGACGATTTCAAAGCGCCGGAATTTGCTTACAAATGAAATCGATTCGGTTACGGTTGTAAGCAAATTTTTCGCTTTTGAAATCCTTCGGTAAGGCAGTCCCCCTACGCTAGCTTCAAGCAAACGCTCATCGGACGTCGAAACAAGCGAGCCGTTGCGAAGGATTCTTTAATTCAGCCTACTGAGGAGAACCTAAATGAACGCGTTGACTTCAGAACCGACCAAAGAATTACTCAGGCTACTTAACAATCGCTATGGCGACGGGACGGTGTACCTGCCGAGTGGTGAGTCCCCGGCGCTCTATTATTCGTCCATAGAACAGGGTTATATCAGCGAGGACGGATTCATCACACGCCAAGGCCGCGAACTGGCGACCCATTTCTTTTCGTGAACGAGGCGCAAGGCGAGGCCGGCAAGCCGAGTTCTATTACCCGTGGCTACATCACGGGCGTGGCGGGTAGTTCGATAACGGCTGGCGGAGTGCGGGGGCTTACAAATGAGATCGATTCGGTTACAGTTATAAAGTGACGCGCGGGCTTCGAGGCGATTTGCTCAAGCCATTGACCGCATGGCGGAGTGCGGGGCATGGGCTGGTGTTGGCAATCCTTCTTATCGGTGCCTGCTCGGTGCCCGAGGCGCCTGCGCCCGAGCGCCCGGCGCTACGCTTTGCGCACAACCTCTGGCCGGGATATTTTCCGATCACTTTGGCCCGTGAGCTAGGGTATTACGCCCGCCAGGGCGTGGCCGTCGAGGTGATCTATACGGAAGACACGGAGCCCCAGATCGCCGATTTCATCGCCGGCAAGTACGACGGCATGGCGCTGCCGATCGGTAGCCTCATCGTCGCCAGCGGTCACCACCCCGACATTCGGGTAGTCTACGCGATCGACGAGTCGGCGGGCGGCGATGCGGTGGTCGCGAATCCCGCGATCACGAAGATCGCGGAGCTGCGCGGCAAGGTGATCGGGGCCACCTTGGGCGGTTTTGGCGAGCTCTTCGTCGAGCGTATGCTGGAGGCCGGGGGGCTGACGCGGGCCGAAGTCACGCTCATCAACACCGATTCCAATCTTGTCCCCGAGCAGTTGCGCGCCGGGGTGATCGATGCGGGGCAGGCCTGGGAGCCGTATGTCTCTCGGGTGGTGCAGGCAGGGGGCCGAGTCCTGTACACGAGCCGAGAGACGCCCGGGCTCATCATCGATACGCTTCAATTCCGCGGCGCGGTGCTCCGGGAGCGGCCCGAGGACGTCCGGGCCTTTCTGCGCGCCATTCTCCTGGCCATTGAGCACTGGCGGGCACACCCCGCGGAGGACAACGCGATCATCGCACAAGCACTCGCGATCCCGTTGGGCGAGGTGCAACCGCTCGGCCTCAAGCTCCTGAGCCTCGCGGACAATCGCCGGGCCTTCGATCGCGAGGACCCGACATCGCTGTATCAGAGCGCCCGCGCCTATGCCGATTTCTACATCCGAACCGCGAGCCTCGGGCGTCTGCCGGATCTCGACGCACTGATCGATCCCGCGTATCTTCCGGGGAAATAGGGGTCAGCAAGCATGTCCTGCGATGCCGCTCGAGTCGATGGTCGTCGGGCCCGGCGCGCAGGGCCCTTCGGTGCGCTTGCGATGGGTGGGAACCGTCCTGAGGGCGGCGGGCGTGCGTAGACCGTTGTTTTCCAGGCTGCGTCCCCGACTGATTGCGGCCTTCCTATTGGTCTCCCTCGCACCGCTCTTGCTTGTCGAGTATTTCAACCAGCGCGCGATGCGCCAAGCGCTGATCGATGGCGCGCACCGGGCCCTCTACGCCAGCGCCACGCAGACCGCCCAGGCCATCGACGGATTTCTCAATGAGAACTTGAACGGCCTGCGGGTGCACGCGCTTTTGCCCGCGGTTCAACGTTTCCTGTCGGCGCCGAGTGACGCGCTTCACAAGGCGGCCGCATGGGAGACGCTGCTGCGATTGAACCGCAAGGACACCGTGAACCTCATCTCCTTCGGCGTGCTCGATCTCGCCGGTCATAACCTCCTCGACACGCGCACGGTACAGATCGGGCGCGATGAATCGGAGCGCGACTACTTCAAGGCGCTCATGGCCACGAAGGTGCCGGCGGTCTCGGCGATGCAGTTCGCGGATGCGCCCGGTGACGCCCTGACGCTGCACTTCGCCAGCCTGGTGTGGGACCCCGAGGGCCGGCCCCTCGGGGCTTTGCGGATCACCTACAACGCCACGGTGGTGCAGCAGCTCACGACCCAAGCCCTGCATGCCTCACCGAGCGCACGCGTGGTGTTGCTCGATGAGCACCACATCCGGCTTGCCGACAGCGCGCAGCCACACCTGATTTTTACCTCAGTGGCGCCGATCGCGACGGACCTCATCCGCAGGCTTCAGGCCGAGTGGAGACTTCCCGAGGGTAGCCCGCTAAAGGCCACGGGGCCTCCGGCCCTGGCGAGCGCCCTCAAGCAGCAAGCGAACGGCGGCTATTTCACTGCGCCGTTGTCGATGGGATCACGGGATCCGCAGGCAGAGCCCTACGCGGTCGGTGCCGCGCGACTGCGCTATCGGCCCTGGCTTGTGGTCGTCGCCGAGCCCCAATCAGTCCTCCTCGTGCCCATCGATCGCTTGCTTGGCGAGGGGGTCATCCTAGCTATAGTGATCGCCCTTCTCGTCTCGCTCATCGGGGTTGGGATGGCAGGACGGCTCACCTCGCCGTTCCAGACGCTGACCGAGGCCGTATCTCGCTTTTCGGCGGGTGAACGTGAGGTTAAGGTGGCCGTGCGCTCCCACGACGAGGCCGGCGAGCTGGCGCGGGCCTTCAACGACATGATGGGGCGGATCCGGGCCCATACCGCGGAGCTGGAGGCGCAGGTGACGGAGCGCACGCAGGCGCTGCAGGCTGATATCGCGCGGCGAGAGGCTGCGGAACGGGCGCTAGCCCAAACGCATGCGGAGCTCGAGC
>JBQTJM010000053.1:0-13471 GCA_052387115.1 Gammaproteobacteria bacterium
TTTCACAAACTCTCAGGCCCAGAGGTCCGTAAGTCTCAGGGTGACGGCATCGAAGGGTGCGATACAGGCGGACTCGTCATCGCGATAGCAGCCGAGCGGAGCCCAGTGCGCATCGCGCAGGGCATAGGCTTCCAGGGTGCGTTCTCTGGGATCGACCAGCCAGGCATGGCGGACCCCGTGACGGGCATAGAGCGGCATCTTGATTTCGCGGTCCTTGCTGCGGCTGCCCGGTGAGAGGATCTCGCACACCCAATCCGGCGCAACGAGGAAGCGCTGGTCCTCGGGGATGCTCGGCAGGACGCGCCGCCAGCCCGCGAGATCCGGCACCGCCACCTCGGTGTCCCGCACGAAGTGGACCTCGGGCTCGATCAGGATCCACCATCCGCCCGGACCCCCCTCTCCGAACCGATACGGCGGCCCCAGCCGCATGCCCAGAACGGACTCCGCGTGCGCGTGACGTCCGGTGGGCCGCGGCTGGGTGTGGATCTGGCCGTCCAGGATCTCGCCGGTCAGCCCTTCGGGCAGGCCCGCGAGCGTCTCGTACAGCCCGATATTGCGCCGGAGTGGCACACTCATGGTTTTTTGGCTCGGCGTGGCGATCGCGTGCGGCCGCGGTCTACTGACGCTTTCACATCGCTTGCAAGCTACCCGGCCGCACGAACAAGATGTACCGAGCACGGTCACAAATCGCCCCTCACCCTAGCCCTCTCCCGGAGGGTTCCCGGAGGGAGAGGGATCTCAAGGAGGCGATTTATGACCGTGGCCCGGATCCTGGGGCCGCCGGAGCCGACGGCCTTGAGGAGGCGCCGGCTCGCGCCGCATGATGTCACTCGCGCTCGCCCGCGGCAACGGTGGCCGCGTCCCGATCGGTAAGAAACGGTGGCGCGTACCCCGTTACCGAGCGATGGGCACTCGTCCGATGCCACCGCGCGCCGGACCCAGCAGTAGAATACGGGGCTCGTAGCACAGCGCGCCGAGCGCCGGGCCCCCTGTATCAGGATATGGGCACCGAACGTAGAAAAATCGATGCGAGCGAAAGCGATGCGACGGTTTGGGGTCCGCGGCTCTTGACGACCCCGGGCGAGGTCCGGCCACGACCGCGGGTCGTGATCGTCGGTGCCGGCTTCGCCGGCATGTGGGCGGCGGAGGCGCTCGCTCGCGCGCCCGTCGAGATCAACGTCATCGACCGCCGGAATTATCACCTCTTCCAGCCTCTGCTCTACCAGGTCGCGACCGCGGCGCTGTCGCCGGGCGATATCGCCTGGCCGATCCGGCGCATGCTGCGCCGCCAGCGCAATACCCGCGTGCTCCTGGCCGAAGTCACGGGCGTGGATGTGCAGCGCCGCGCCGTGTTCCTCGGGGAGCAGTCCATCCCCTACGATTACCTGATCCTCGCGACCGGGGTGCGCCACGACTACTTCGGACACGATGACTGGGAGGCGGCCGCGCCGGGTTTGAAAGAGCTGGACGACGCGACCCGCATCCGCCGGCGCATCCTCCTGGCCTTCGAGCGGGCCGAGTGCGGATCCGATCCGAGCGCGCAGAGGCGGCTCCTCACCTTCGTGATCGTCGGGGGCGGGCCGACGGGGGTCGAGCTGGCCGGGGCCATCGCGGAGCTGGCACGGCGGGCCCTTGCCGCCGACTTCCGCCACATCGACCCGCAGAGCGCCCGCATCCTCCTGTGCGAGGCCGGGGAGCGCGTGCTGCCGGCCTTTCCGGAGGCCCTCTCGCGCTACGCCGGCCGGGCGCTGGCGCGCCTGGGCGTCGAGGTCAAGCTCAAGAGCCCGGTGACGGACTGTGGCGCCTGGGGCGTCACGGTCGGGACCGAACGGGTGGAGGCGGCCACGGTGTTGTGGGCCGCAGGGGTGGCCGCCTCGCCGGTGGCGCGCTGGCTCGGCATCGAGGCGGATCGCCTGGGACGGGTCCCGGTGGCGCCCGACCTCTCGGTGCCGGGACTCGCCGAGGTGTTCGTGGCGGGCGACGTGGCGCTGGTCTCCGACGCGACGGGGCGGCCCCTGCCCGGTGTCGCACCCGCTGCCAAGCAGGCGGGCGCCTATGTGGCACGGGTCATCGCGGCGCGCGTGTCGGGAAGGCCGGCGCCGCCGCCGTTTCGCTATCGCGACTTCGGCAACCTCGCGACCATCGGCCGGCGTGCCGCGGTCATCGATTTCGGCTGGCTCCGGATCAAGGGCGGGATCGCCTGGTGGATCTGGGGCATCGCCCACATCTATTTTCTCATCGGCATGCGCAACCGCCTGATCGTCTCCCTACAGTGGCTGTGGGCCTATCTCACCTTCGATCGCGGGGCACGCCTCATCACCGGTCGCGAACGCGAGGATTGATCTTCCCGACCGGTCATGGTCCGCCACGGGCACGGACGGCGGCGTGAACACACGGGGGGCTTTGTCCCTGCCTTATCAATGGCTGGGCAGCTCAAACCTGGCAAACAAGGCCTCGGCCTCTTCCCGGGAACGGGCGTTGGCGGCCGCGTCCACCACCGCGCGCGTGAGCTGGGGGGCGAAGCCCTCGATAAAATCGTACATATAGCCGCGCAGAAAGGTCCCCTTTCGAAACCCGATCCGGGTCACGCTGGGCTCGAACAGGTGCCCGGCATCGAGCGGCCTGAGGTCCTGGTCGGTCCTGGGATCATAGGCCATGCCGGCAATGATCCCGACACCCAGACCGAGCTTCACATAGGTCTTGATGACGTCGGCATCCACCGCCGTCAGGACCACACGCGGCGCGAGGCCACGCCTCTGGAACGCCTGGTCCAACTGCGAGCGGCCGGTGAACCCGAACACGTAGGTGATGACCGGGTAGCGGGCCACCGCCTCCAAAGTGAGCGGCGTCTCCTCGGTGAGGGGATGCCCATGCGGGACGAGGATGCTCCGGTTCCACCGGTAACAGGGGAGCATCACGAGGTTGTCGAACAGCTCCAGGGCCTCGGTCGCGATCGCGAAATCGACCTGGCGGGTCGCAGCGAGGTCCGAGATCTGCATCGGGGTGCCCTGGTGCATGTGCAGGGCGACCTCGGGATACTTCGCGATGAAGGCCTTGATGACGGGCGGCAGCGCATAGCGCGCCTGGGTGTGGGTCGTCGCGATGCTCAAGGTCCCGTGCCGGTGGTCCTTGAAGTCGTCGGCGATACGGCGGATGGTCGCGACGTCGGCCAGTATGCGGTCCGCCACTTCCAGGACGGCCTGGCCCGCCGGTGTGACCTCGGTCAGATGTTTCCCGCTGCGGGTGAACACCCGCAACCCGAGCTCCTCTTCCAGGAGCTTGATCTGCTTGCTGATCCCCGGTTGCGAGGTGTACAGGCCCGCGGCCGTAGCCGACAGGTTGAGGTCGTGGCGCGCGATCTCCACGAGATAGCGCAGCTGTTGGAGTTTCATCGCCCGACCCTAGTTCACTCGGGCTATAAGGGTATAACAGAGTATTCTTTATGGATATAGGATCTTGCCGTTAGAGTGGGGACAGACGCATCACCAACATCAAGGACCCCATATCACTCATGGGACTTTCTCGGCTGCAAGCCTACCGGCGTGCGGCCCAATCGGAAGGTCGCATTGGAAGATCAGGTAAATGAGGAGCCGTACCGGCCGGTTCGACACCGGCCGGTAACGGCGTTGGCCTGGCGCGGGACCCTGGCTAGCCGCCCACCGCTTCCCTCGAACGGCGCCGGGTTGCGATGATGGCCGCCATCCGGTCCTTGAGCAGCAGCTTCTGCTTCTTCAGGTTCTCCAGCGATACGTCATCGAGCGGCAGGGTCCCCTCGTTGGCCTGATGGACCTGGTCTTTCAGACCGTGGTGCTTCTGGTACAGACGCTTGAACTCCTCATCGCTGGAAAGGAGCTCTTGCACAATTTCTTCATCGGATTCAAACATCTCGCCCCCTTTCACTGTGTTGTGCCGATCCCCGGTGCCGACGGCCCGCAACCACGACCGGCCGTCATCCCACGCCATCCGCGGTGCTAACCGTCACCGGCACCGGTAGTTGCCACGAAGCGATTCCACCTTTTCAACCGTAGTCCAGAATAGCGGCGATCACAAGGCGGGTACGACGCCGCTCCCGTTCCGCGCGGAGCCCGACCGCGGGGAGACTGTCGCCATCCCCATCCTGGTTTACAAAAAAAACCCGCCTGACGCGGGTTTTTTTACAGTGCGGAGGTGGCATGGTCCTAAGCCGGATGCAAGACATAGCCCCGCAGCGAAAGGGCGAAGTCCTCCAAGGCCTTGATCCCCGTGCTCTCCGCCTGCCGACACCATTCCTGAAGCGCGTGCAGGAGGCTTTCCTGGGTGGCCGCGCGTTCCTTCCACAACTGCTGCAGCTCCTGCTTGAACCGATAGACCACCTGCAGCGCCTGGCTTTGCTCCAAGGCCCCCTGCAGACGGTGCCTGGCATGATCATCCAGGCGCGACTCCTCACGCGTGATCAAGCGTCTGGTATGCTTCAGCATGCGCCGCGCCGGGCCCTCGGCCTTGCGCAACTCCTCCTTGTGGACGCGGCGGACCACTTCGCGTGCGTAACGCGCCATGACGTGCAGGTGGCTGGTGACGATCGCGCTCACCGTCTCGCTATCGACCAGGGCCTTGCCGGGCGAGTAGGCCGGCCGCGGCGCCAGCTTCTTGACCCGCGCCAGGCCCGATAACTCGAAAATGCGGATATACATCCAGCCGATGTCGAACTCCCACCACTTGTTGGACAACCGGGCCGAGCTGGCGAAGGCATGATGGTTGTTGTGCAGTTCCTCACCGCCTATCAGGATCCCCCACGGGACGATGTTGGTCGAGGCATCACCGCACTCGAAGTTGCGATACCCCCAATAGTGGCCGAGACCGTTTACCACACCCGCGGCCCAGACCGGGATCCACAGCATCTGGATCGCCCAGATGGACAAGCCGATGGGACCGAACAGGACCAGCAGCACCACCAAGAGGCTGGTGATGCCCTTTTTGGTGTGCGCCGTGTACAGGTTGCGCTCGATCCAGTCATCGGGCGTCCCGAAACCGTACTTGTCGACGGTCTCCTGGTCCGCGGTCCCGACCCGGTACAGCTCGGTGCCTTCCAAGAGGACCTTGCGGATCCCGTAGATCTTCGGGCTGTGGGGATCGTCGGGGGTCTCGACACAGGCGTGGTGCTTGCGATGCACGGCCACCCATTCGCGGGTGACCATCCCGGTGGTCAACCACAGCCAGAAACGGAAGAAGTGAGATACGGCCGGGTGCAGGTCGAGCGCGCGGTGCGCCTGATGGCGATGAAAAAACACGGTCACAGAGACGATGGTGATATGCGTCAGTATCAAGGTCAGCGCGACATACCCCCACGCTGATAATTCCAACAAGCCCATGGAAATGATCCTCCTCCAACCAAGCCGAACGAAAAGTAGGATGTGAGACGGATCGCATGGTAACCGACAATCCCGGCGAGATCCATGGGCGGGCCGGGCGCAGCCGCGGTGCCTCAGCACACGCCGGCCGAGTCGCGTAGCCGGAGATGGCCATGGTCATCGACCGTGGCTTGCCATCCACGCGCCAGGTAGGTGGTCGAGGCCGGGTCTGCAATGATGGCCGGCCCGGAAAGCCCTTGTCCCGCGGTGAGCGCGCCGTGCTCGAAGACCGGCACCGGAGCGGCGACCCCGTACACCGTGATCCGGCGCGTGGGGCTTGCGGGGCGTCCCGACGGGGGCCGCGCAAAGCGCAGTCGGGCGGCCGGTCCGCGCAGCGCCACCCGGAGGTTGACGAGCTCGACCGGGGTCCCGAGGCGATGGCCGTAACGCCGTTCGTGGGCCTGGTGGAAGGCGTCGAGCGCGCGCCCGACCGAGCCCTGCCAGAGAATGTTCAGGGTATGCGCCTGACCCCGGTAGCAGAGATCGAGACTGGGATACGCGTGGGGGTAGCTCTTATTGGGGAGTCCCATCCCCTCGCCGGCCATGGCCGCCAGGCCCTCTTCGGCCAAAGTACGCAGGGCAACGCCGATCTCCCGGCGCCGGGCGGGGGTGAGGACACCCGAGAGCGTCCGCGATAACTGGCGCCCGCTGGGTGCGGCAAGCATCCCGAGCGCCGAGAGGACCCCGGCGTCGCGCGGCACCAGGGCCTCGGGGATCCCCAGGGCACGCGCCAGATCGCAGACGTGCAACCCGCCGGCACCGCCGAAGCAGAAGAGCGGAAAGCGGCGCGGATCCAGTCCGCGATGGAGCGAGATCACCCGCAGGGCATTGGCCATGTGCTCGTTGGCGATGGCGACGATACCCAGGGCGACGTTTTCGATCACGGGCATCCCGAGCCGCGCCGCCAGCCGGCCGACGGCGGTGCGCGCCGCCGCGACATCCAAAGTCACCGAACCCGCGAGCTTGCTGTCCGCCGGCAAGCGGCCGAGCACCAGGTTTGCGTCGGTCACGGTCGGCTCGCTCGCCCCGCGGCCGTAGCACGCCGGGCCGGGGTCCGCCCCGGACGAGGCCGGCCCGACCCGCAGGAGCCCGCCGGGATCGGCGTAAGCGATCGATCCACCCCCCGCCCCGATGCTGTGGATGTCCACCATCGGGACCGCCACGGGATAGGGCCCCAGACGCCCCTCGGCGGTCAGCACCACCTCCCCATCGACCAGCGCGACGTCCGTGGACGTCCCGCCCATGTCGAGCGTGAGGAAGCGCTCGTGGCCGGCAGCTCGCGCCACCGCCCGAGCCCCCATGACCCCGCCCGCCGGGCCGGAGAGCAGGAGATGCACCGCCCGCCGCGACGCGCTAGCGGCCGAGAGCGTCTCCCCGGCACTCTGCAGGACCGCGATACGCGTGGCCGGCAGCGCGCCCGCGAGCCGCTCGAGGTAGCCGTGGATCTTCGGTCCGGTGTAGGCGTTGAGCCAGGTGGCGATACCCCGCTCGTACTCCCTGCGCTCCGGCAGCACCTCGGAGGAGCGGGACACGAACACCCCCGCGGGCAGGGCGGCCTCGATCGCGCGTTCCTGACCGGGATCGAGATAAGAAAACAGGCAGTCGATGGCCACCGCCTCGGCCCCAAGCGCACGCACTGCGGCCGCGAGTGCGGCCAAATCATCTTCGGTGACGGGATCGAGGAGGCCCCCATCGGCCCCGATCCGCCCTCCCGTCTCCAGGCACAACTCCCGCGGCACGGGCGGTGCGCGCGGGCTCGGGCAGAGATCATAGAGATTGCGCCTGGCCTGGCGCCCGATCGTCAGGAGATCACGGAACCCGCGGTTGGTCACGAGGCAGGTCCGCGCGCCCTTGCCCTCCAAGACCGCATTCGTGGCTACCGTGGTCCCGTGGATGATGCAGAAGCCCGCTTCCGACAGCCCCAACGCCTCGATGCCCGCCAGGATGGCGCGCTCCGGCGCCTCGGGGGTCGAGAGGACCTTATGAACCTGAAAGCCGTGCCCACCGTAGGCCACGAAATCGGTGAAGGTTCCCCCGGCATCCACGCCGAGCACCAGCCCCGGCCGCGAGCCATCAGGCTTGGTCATCACCTATGTCCGGATGAACTGGGTTGTCTCGAGCGCGAGTGACTTCCCAAGAGCCCCGTGGCCACACCGACGATACCCGCGATCAGGATCCCCATACGCAACGATTTCCAGATCTGGGGCTGCATTTCATCAGAAGACCTCTTCCCACCTTCGGCTGAGGCGCATAGCGGAATTGAGGAGCCCCACCATGCTGTAGGTCTGCGGAAAGTTACCCCAGAGCTCGCGCGTGACCGGGTGGATGTCCTCCGACAGGAGCCCGAGCGGATTACGGCAGGAGAGCAGGGTCTCGAACAGGGCACGCGCCTTCTCACGTCGCCCCAACACGGCCAATGCGTCGATGTACCAGAAGGTGCACACGAGGAAGGCCGTTTCCGGCTCGCCAAAATCGTCCTTCTGGGTGTACCGGAATATAAAGTCGCCTTTTTTGAGATGCCGCTCCACCGCGGCGACGGTGGCGGCGAAGCGCGGATCATCCGCGGCCAGGAACCCAAGCTCGTGGAGTAGCAGGAGGCTCGCATCGAGATCACGCCCGCCGAAGCTTTCCACGAAGGTATTTTGCCCGCTATTCCAGGCGCGCTCACAGACGACCCGATGGATGACGTCGGCATGACCGCGCCAGTAGCCGGCGCGCCCGGCCAAACCCAGGTGGTCCGCGATCCTTGCCAGCCGATCGCAGGCCACCCAGCACATGACGCTGGAAAAGGTGTGCACCCGCACGTCGTTGCGCAGCTCCCAGATACCCGCATCGGGCTTTTCGTACACGAGGCACGCCATCTCGCCCACCGATTCCAGGCGATGAAATAGCGCTTCATCGCCGAGTCGGTCGAGGCGCTGGTCGAAGAACACGTGGGCGGCGGCCAGCACGACCGACCCGTACACGTCGTTTTGTACCTGCCGGTAGGCGGCATTGCCGTTGCGAACGGGTCCCATGGCACGGAAGCCCGGCAGGTTTGTGACGAGCGTTTCGTCTACGTCGGCACGCCCGCTGATCCTGTAGACGGGCTGAAGATGGCCGTCGCGGGCGTTGGCGGCGATGTTGATGATGTAGTGGAGGTAGCGTTCCATGGTACGGGTGGCGCTGAGTCGGTTGAGTGCGCAGACCACGAAGTAGCTGTCCCGTAGCCAACAGTAGCGGTAGTCCCAGTTTCGGCCGCTGTCCGGCGCCTCGGGCAGGGAGGTGGTCATGGCGGCGACGATGCCACCGGTATCATCGAAGGCGCTGAGCTTGAGCGTAATGGCGGCGCGGATCACGGCCTCCTGCCATTCGAAGGGCGTCCCCAGGAAACGGACCCATCCCTGCCAGTAATTGCGGGTCTCGCCGAACCAGCGTTGTCCAAGCTCGCCGACGGTATCCGAAATGGATTCATCCGGTCCCAGGAGCAGTGTCAAATCCCGATCCAGGAC
Source organism: Gammaproteobacteria bacterium (assembly GCA_052387115.1). Classification (GTDB taxonomy): domain Bacteria; phylum Pseudomonadota; class Gammaproteobacteria; order JACCXJ01; family JACCXJ01; genus JACCXJ01. Next base: position 8,879 of record JBQTJM010000053.1, read on the forward strand.
GAACGGGAGCCGCTCCAAAACGCTCGTCACCGAGGCATCAGTGGTCAATCGTAGCACGAGCTGCGGTGCCACGAACCGGAGATGGTTGCTGCCAAAGGTGAGGGTGGGCGTGCCGGCCCCGTAGTCGTAGCTTGGATCCAGCCGGATAGTGATCACGGGGCTGCCGGCCAGCGGCCGAATGCGCCGCGCGAGCATCGCGGGGTTGAACATGCGTCCGAATCGCCGGAAGCGGGGCGCGAAATCCGTGATCTCCACGATCCCGCCCCGGTCATCGTGCAGCGTCGTGACGAGGATGGCGGTATTGCGCAGGTAGCACTGTGCCGTGCGTGCCAGATACCGCATCTCGACAATAAACGCTCCACGCTGTGCCTGTACGTCTCCCCCGAGCAGTGCACAGAACACCGGATCACTGTCGAAGCGCGGCATGCAGCACCAGACGATCCGCGCTTCCGGATCGACCAGCGCGCTGACGTTGCAGTTGCCTATCAAGCCGAGCGCGAGCTGATTCATTACGCCGTAATCCCAGTCGTTTTCCGGCCAAGCCAGCGTACGTAATCCTCCAGCCACTGGAGTACGGTTGCGACGCCGGAGAGACGCCAGTCGGCAACCGTCTGCCCGCCACCGACCTTGACGGAAAGGCCGCCCATACCATTCACCATCCGAAAGCCGTCCTCGTCCGTCGTGTCGTCGCCGATGAATACTGGCACGCGACCGGCGAAGGGCGGTTCCTCCATGAACGCGGCGATGGCGGCGCCTTTGTCTGTCGCTGTCGGGCGCAACTCATAAACCATGTTGCCCGGAAGCAGGATAAACTGCCCTCCGAGCTTTTGCATCCAAGCTTTCATCATGGCCTCGACTTCCGACTCGAGCTGCGGTGCCAAGCGGTAATGGAGCGCCAGGGTCAGGCCCTTGTCCTCGAGCAGAAGCCCAGGGCAGGCCTCGGCAAAGTCGGCCAGTGCGTCCCGCGCTGCAGACATTTGGGAGAGCCGTTGCATGGGAATGGTCCGGCCATTTGCAGTGCGGCGTTCCGCACCATGCTGCCCGGCCACCGGCAGTCGAAGAGGCGTAAAGAGACGGTCCAGGTCCACGATGGGACGTCCGCTGATGAGCGCCACCGGCACGAGCCCGTGCAGCGACGAGAGCGTGGTGACCAACTCCGGCTTCAGCTCGACGGCGTGGGGGTGACCGACGAAGTCGAGCAACGTGCCATCCACGTCCAGGAACAAGGCCCAGGTTTTCGCGAAGTCCGGGACGAGTCCGGCCATGTCCGATCCTTACGGCTTACGAGGAGGCACGCCGCGTCGCGTGTTTATGTACTCACTTCCGATCTGCCTTCGTCATCACCTCTGCGCTCGGACCGCGTAACAGCGGCAGGTGACATGCTACTGGGCATCCGCCGATTCGAGGCTGTCCGCGTGCTCGAGACCCTCGCCCGCAAGCTCCAGCATCGCGAGGAGAGACAGCAGGAAGCAGATAGTGCTTTCGGCACCCTGGTTCTGGTTTGCCTGCGTGGGCCCGAGCCCATCGCGACACCCGGCGGTGACGAAATCGTACAGCGGAAGCCCGAGCCGGTTGGCGCCCAGGAACCAGGCGAATGATTCACGCATACGACCGAGATAATGATGATCGCCGGTGGCCAGGTAGGCCCCGCGAAAGGCAAGTACGAACGCGGCGGCGTCGATCGCTTGCTCATCCGCATCCGGCTTGGCGCCTCCGCGGCAGTGCCATCCGGCGTTTCCCACGAGGACCAACTGCCCATCCTTGAAACATACATCCTCCAGGAATTCGAGCGCCTCGCGGGCAACGCGCAGGCTCGTCCGCTCCCCCGTTACGACGAAGGCCTTGAAGAGCGCCAAGGGAATTAGTGCGTTGTCGTATGTGAGAGCCGGCTCGAACCAGCGCCAATCATCGGTGGCTTCCTGCTGGTAACGTCCGACAAGCTTATCAGCCAAGCCGCTGAGGGTAGCCCGCGCCGCAGTGGCGGTTGGGTCGGCCGCCAGGAAGTTGGCCAAACCGAGAATCGTCAAGGCCGTCCCGCGCGGGCCGAGGTGCATGGCCGTGGTCAGGGCTCGCTCGAACATCTCTCTTGCCAGAAGCCTGCAGCCGTCGTCCGCCGCCAACCGAACGACGGTTCCCAGCGCCCAGATCGCTCGCCCCAGGCAATCGTCAGAAGCAGGACCCGGATCCGGATCGAGAATGCGGTTGTAGCTCATCAGGTTCTTGAAGCCACCCTCGTCGGTCTGTGAGCAATGCAGGTAGCTGAGGTACGTGGTCACGAGTCGTTTGGTCTCCGGCGAGCTGCTCACGCGATCGGCTTGCAGCGCGACTATCAGCGCCCGAGCGTTGTCATCGACACAATAACCCGTTGGTCGGGCTGGAACGCTGTACGTGGCGTGCTGGATGATCCCCGTGTCGTCCGTCATTCGCAACAGGTGATCGAGGCGCAGCTCCGGGAGGCTGCTGGCCCGAGTAGGCTTGGGGCGATTGGGGACCGCGGGCGCCTCTGTCATGACCCTTATCCCCAATTCGAGATATGCCTCCCCGACGCGCTGCCAGACCATAGACCTGGTAAATGCGTAAGCAGACGATCGCACACGGTCCAGCTCGGCGGGACAGCTCAGAAGCGACCCCAGGGTCCTGCTCAAAGCGTCGCTATCGCCGAACGGAAAGAGAAGCCCGCGCCCCGCCGCGAGAAGCTCCTGCGCATGCCAGTAGGGGGTCGAGACCGCCGCCGCACCGGCACCCATGGCGTAGGATAACGCCCCGCTGGTAATCTGGGCCTCGTTCTGGTAAGGACTCACGAAGATGTCAGCCGCCTGAAGGTAGTTGCACAGCTCTTCGGTCGTCACGAACTGGTCTCGAAATATGACGTGTTCGCGTACGCCGAGCCTTTCGGCCTCCCCCTCGAGGCTCGTCCGGTACGCCTCGCCGTGCCGGCGGAGGATCGTGGGATGGGTTGCGCCGACCACGAAGTAAACGACATCTGGAAACGCTGCAATCACCGCCGGCAACGCGCGGATCACCGTCTCGATTCCCTTGTTGGGACCCAGCAACCCAAAGGTCAGGAGCATTCGTTGGCCCGATAGCCCGAACTTCGCCTTCAGTCGCTGCTGGTCACGTGGTTCCATCTCGGGAATTCCGTGAGGAATAACGTGAATCTTGCGGACGTGCACTCCATACGAGCTGCCGAGCAGTTCCGCGGCGACCTTGCTCATCACGACGATTCCGGCGCACTGTCTTGCCATCCCCCGGACGATGGCTCTTTGAGATTTGGACGGATCCTTGAGAACGGTGTGCAGCGTGGCGATCACCGGAGCTCGCAAGGCAGTCACAAAGTCGAGAATATATGCGCCGTCATCGCCGCCGAAGATGCCGTGCTCGTGCTGGACGGACACCAAGCGCACGTCGCTGTAGTTCACGAACTCTGCGGCACGAGCGTAATCGCCCTTCACTCCTTGCCGGATTTCATATTTGACGTCCTCAGGATACTCGTACTGTCCTCCCGGCTCGGTCACCGCCAGAGTCATCGGGAGCATGCGCTCGTCGACCGGCTTGATGGCGTCGGCGAGATCTCGCGTGAACGTGGCGATGCCGCATCGCCGTGGTGGATACGTCCCGACAAACGCGATCCGGAGATCCGCTTCCACGGGTATCACTCGGAGCGCTCGTCTGTCGTTACCGCCGGCGCCGGCACTACGTTCTACCATCAGGGAAACCCACGCTCACTTCACCCGTCTAGACCTTGAAGCTCGGCGGGCGCCCGTCTGCCAACGACGGCCCGCAACGGGTCGCCGTGGTCGCAATGCTCCGCGTCGTGAGTACCTCGTGGATCGCCTTGTCGTTGCATTCAAGCAGAGACACGCCCGAAATCATCCTGCAGCCTAACGATGTCGTCCTCGCCAAAGTAGCTGCCACGCTGGATCTCGATAAAGACCAGCTTTTCACCGCCCGGGTTTTCGATCCGGTGGGCCGCACCGAGGGGAATATCCACCGCGTCCCCGGACGACAAGGCTATCTCGCGCCCATCGAGCGTCACTCTGGCCATGCCTTGCACCACCATCCAATGCTCCGCGCGCTGCGCATGCTTTTGGTAGCTTAAGCGTTTACCGGGCAAGACCTCGATTCGTTTCACCCTATAAGCGTGGCCCTCGTCGAGCACGTGAAAGCTCCCCCACGGTCGACTCTCGAATCGCGGGGCTAGATCAGCACGTTTAGATTGTTCCATCCGAACCCCTCCTCAGGTAGACAGCTTGCCGATTATCGAACAGTTGGCGGTTGTAAGCACCCCGAGATGCTCTAGGTAGGGCCGCTCAGGATACTCTTTGGCGGATTGGAAGGATAGGAAGCTCACGAACGCCGATGGGCATGGCGGGTCCTGGCGGAAGCGGCCGTCGGTGGCCAGGGTCGCGAGGTCCTTGTGGGTGGCGCTCAGGATGCGCACATCGACCGGCAGCTCCTGGTGGGCGCCGATGGGGCGCACGCACTTCTCCTGGATGGCACGCAGGAGCTTGACCTGCATGGGGATGGGGAGCTCCGCCACCTCGTCGAGGAACAAGGTCCCCCCGTGCGCGGCCTGGAAGAGCCCCGGTTGGT
>JBQTJM010000054.1:0-15555 GCA_052387115.1 Gammaproteobacteria bacterium
TGGCATGGCACGCTTGGCCGACATCGAATTCGCTTACGATCTCTACCACTGAATCCCTCCAGGTCGCCTGCTCGAAAATGTCGCCGACCCCCTTGTGCTCGATCAACTTGTGGGTAAAGACCAGCCCCTTGCGAAGCGGGAGGTTAGGAGGGGGTCAGAGCGCATGCTCTGGGCACCGGCGTTCACCCCCTCCAAATCTCCCCTTATGTAAGGGGGAGACTACGTGAAAAGAGACTGGTAGAAGCGCCTTCGCAAGAAGGCGACTCCACGATTGGGCTCAGGGGGCATCCAGCGCCCGATCGAGGTCGCGGCAGAGATCGTCGGGGTCCTCGAGACCGACCGACAGGCGGATGAGCGACTCCCGGATCCCGGCGTCGGCGCGTTCCTCGACGCTCAGGCGCCCGTGAGTGGTGGTCGCGGGATGCGTGATGGTGCTCTTGGCGTCGCCGAGGTTGGCCGTGATGGAGAAGATGCGCACGCGGTCTATCACCCGCCAGGCCTCCTCGCGGCCCCCTCGGGCATCGAAAGATACGATGCCACCAAACCCGCGCTGCTGGCGCCGGGCGAGCGCATGCTGCGGGTGCAATGAAAGCCCCGGGTAGTAGGCGCGCGAGACCCGGGGATGTCGTTCGAGATGGGCCGCGACTTTCATTGCATGCTCACAATGCGCCCGCATGCGTAGCCCCAGGGTCTCGAGGCCCTTGAGAAACACCCAGGCATTGAAGGGGCTCATGCTGGCCCCGCCGCTCCTGAGACAGTTGAACACCGCCTCGCCGACGACCGCCTTTGTGCCGATGACCGCGCCCCCCACGCAGCGTCCCTGCCCGTCCAGGTACTTGGTCCCGGAATGGATGATGAGGTCCGCGCCGAGCCGCAGCGGCAGTTGGAGGGCGGGGGTGCAGAAGCAGTTATCCACGACGAGGAGCGCGGCATGCCGATGGGCGATCGCCGCGAGGCGCTCGATGTCGGCGATCTCCGTCAGTGGATTCGAGGGCGTCTCCAGGAACAGGATCCGGGTCTCGGGCCGGATGGCCGCCTCCCAGGCCGCGTAGTCGGCGAGCGGCACGAAGCTCGTCTGCACACCGAATTTCGCGAGGACATTGTTGAAGAGTCCGACCGTGGTACCGAAGATCGCGCGTGACGAGACGATGTGGTCGCCGTTTTTAAGGAGGGCCAGGCAGGTCGAGAGGATCGCTCCCATACCGGAGGCGGTCCCGACACAGCATTCCCCGTCCTCCATCGCCGCGAGCCGCTCCTCGAAGACCCGCACGGTCGGGTTCGTGAAGCGCGAGTAGATGTTGCCGGGCTCCTGCCCCGAGAAGCGCGCGGCGGCCTGCGCGGCGTTGGCAAAGACGAAGCTCGAGGTCAAGAAGATGGGCTCGCTCTGCTCCATCTCCGAGGAGCGGACCTGCCCGGCCCGCACCGCGCGGGTGTCGAGCCCCCATTCGTCCGCACTGCCGACCACCCCTACCCTCATCACGAAAAAGCCCGCAGAGCTCGTGCGCTAAAGCGGGCCGCATCGCTTTAGCCGGTATTTATAGAGCGCCCGCAAGCTGATTTCAAATCGGCGCTGGGGGCAGCCTAGGGGATCGCGTCGGGGGTGTCAATCCGACTTCCGACTTCCGATGCGCTGCGTCTCGCTAGCGCGTGACGATTGGCTTGCAGCTCCTAATCGTGTCCGTGCCGCGCCCGCCTCTGCACCGATCCGATCCGGCACCGCCCATCAGTTCGTCCCCGCCGCGCCCGCCGAACAACCTGTCGTTACCCGTGCCGGCCTCGATGAGGTCGTTGCCGGGGCCGGCGCAGATCCAGTCGTTTCCGCCGAAACCCTGAAGGACGTCGTTCGCCGCGGTACCCATCATGACATCGGCTCGGTCGGTTCCGCGCAGGCGGCCGCGGTACGGACGCCCGTCATCCGGACCACCGACGATGACCCCGCTGGCCACGAAGATGGTCGCCGACCGCCCCCGGCATCTCGGTGGCGTGGCCGGTGCACCGTCCGGCGGCGATCCATCCGGCGGCGACCCGTCCGGCGGCGGATCGCCCGGTGGCGGCCCGTCCGGCGGCGGGTCGACCCTCGGACTGTCGGCACCGGATCCAAGCCGCACGAAGCTGGCGACCGAGGGCACCCCCTCCGAATCGATCAAGAACAGCATGTAATATCCGGGCGGGGCGATGTTCGCATTCGGCGGCCCGACCAGGCGCAGCCCGCTGCCCAGAACCGCCTGGATCTCGAGCTCGACCAGTCGTTGTTCCATGTCGAAGGCGTGGGTCGTTGCCCCCGGCCGCATCAGCACGGCTTCTTGGATCGCCGCTGGGGCGGCCGTCGTCACATCGAAGGCCGCCGCATAGCCGATCTGCGCCGGTACGCCCGTCACGGTCGGCCGCGGCGTGCCCGTGAAGAGATACGGGGGCGAGTAGATCTCGATGTGCTGTTCGTAGACGCGCTGCTTCGGATTGCCGCCAAGGGAGGCCACCCGCCCATCCGGCAGCAGCAAGGCCGTGGAATGGTAGTGACGCCAGTAGGTCTGCTGAGCCACGTCGGTCCATTGTCCTTGTCCGGCGTCCGGGTCGTATAGCTCCGAGATGCGCCCGCTGCCCTCCGCAACGTTATTTTTCGCCGATCCCCCGACCGCCAGCACCCGGCCGTTCGGGAGGAGCACCGCGTTCTGTTGCACGCGCTTGTGATTCAGGAAACCGGTCTGCCGCCATTGCGGCGTGCTCTCGGAGAGATCGATGACCTCGGCGGTGAGGGTCGCTTCGAAGCCGGTCCCGCCACCAGCGATCAAGATGCGCGCGGGATACGCCGGGGGACGCAAGCCGAGCAGAACGGAGGACCCGTAGCGACGGGTATCGCTGAATGTGGTTTGGGCCACGTTCTGGTTCCACTGGAGGGTCGCAGGGTCGAGGCGATGCGATTTAAGCTGCCAGCCCGAGAAAAACAGATCCCCCTGGGGCGTCAAATGGGCACGCGGGTAGTTCTGCAAGGTAGCGGGCCAGCCGCTCGTGCGTTCCGGGCTCCAGCCGCTGCCCAGCGTGTAGATCTCGAACGTACGGTTGGGCCTGCCATCCTCGCCATAGCCCGAAAACGTGGCGGTCCTGCCATCCGGCAAGGGGACGTTGGTGGGATACCAACGGCCATCGGCCATGTCTTCGACCCGCTGGAAGCGCGAGGTCTCGGGATCGAACAGCGTGGTGTTCCGCAGGCCCTTGAAGTTGTTGGTCGGGTAGGGTTCGCTGCCCCCCGTGATGAGCGCCCGGCCGTCGGGGAGAAAGGACATGCCGTTGCACCAGAGGTCCCAGGGAAGCTCCTGGACCGCGATGGTCCCGGCGAGCGGATCCCACACGGCCGCTCGGTAGACGGTCTCTGTGGGGTCGTTGCCCGACCCGGCGATGACCAGGACCTTACCGGTTCGCAGCAGACCCGCATGGACGGCGTTGATGGGCATGAGCTCGGGACGGGTCTCCCACTGCCCAACTACCTGGGTCTGCGCCTGCGCAAGCCCCGAGGTGCCGAGGACGAGCACAAGCGCCAGGACCACGGTCCCGGCGCCCCAGTTTCTGATACCCCGATTCATCGATCCACTCCCCTGCTCAAACTTCAAGCGATGCCTTAGATACAGGCTCCAATGCGCCCGTCCGCACGGCAACTACCGCGCCGCGCCACCCGTATCGGAGGCGGCCGGCGCAGCCAACAAAGCGGCGCCGGCCGGGCCTCCGGCTAGGGGTTCGCGATACGTTCACAGGTGGTGAGCTTGTCTTTACCAGGACCGCCGTCGCAGCGATCGGACCCGGGTCCACCGGCAAGCTTGTCCTTGCCGGCCTGGCCAAACAGCCTGTCATTACCCGCGCCGCCCCTGATGTTATCGTTCCCGCCGCCGCCGCAGATAAAATCGTTCCCTCCGGAACCGAGGAGGATGTCGCGCCCCGGACGGCCGACGATCACATCCCTCCCTGGGGTTCCGCGCAGCCGGCCGATGTAAGACTGCCCCTCGTCCGGACCACCCTTGATGACGTCGTTAGACTGCACATACACGGTCGCCGTTCTGCCGGAGCAAATCGGGGCCGGCTCGTCCGGATCCGGTGGTGGCGGAGCAGGCGGCGGAGGAGGCGATGGCGGACCAGGTGGCGTCGATGGAGCCGGCTCGAATTCATAGGCCCCAGTATCGCAAGCGGCCCCATTTACATTGTCACCATCAACCGTTCTGGCAACTCCGCGCTGATCCAAATTACTAACTAGTGTATCCGCACAGACGGGGTTCGAACCTAAATCAACGGCATCGCTGTCCGCGGTTAGCGCGACCGTGTCAGTGAGGCCACCGTTGTTCTGGACGCCAAGCGGATCGAGCCCGGCCATCCCGTTCGGCAAGGAAGGGCCGAACGTCAGGCCGCAGGTCGCGCCGTCGTCAAGGTTGCCGCCCTCATCAACTATCAGGCCGCCGGTTTCGGTTCCGCAGTTGCCTCCGGGGTTGCCTGCGAGGAGGGTGTTGCGCAGTATTATTGTGCCTTGCTTCTCGCTGAAGACACCCCCCCCACCAAGCGCGCCGGTATTGCTGTTGATCGTGGAATTGATGAGCGTCAATATGCCCGTGCCGTCGTTATTACCAGAATTGAAGATAGCCCCGCCCTGGTTCGGAATGCTGTTGCCGAAGAAGGTAGAGTTACTAATCGTTACGGTCCCGTCGATGTTGACGATGGCGCCGCCTTCTTCTTCCCGTAAAGGAAAATCAACGGCTACGTTTCCGGAAAAAGTGCTGTTCAAAACGCTGAGCGTAGCAGTCACCCCCTCATTGGAGATGCCGCCCCCGTCCTCTTCGGCAGTATTCGCGGTGAATCTCGTGTTCCTAACGGTTAGCCGTCCGGAGGAGTTCAGGATACCACCACCGTTTTTAATACCACGCCCATTAGCAATCGTCAGCCCCTCGATCGTTACATTTTCAGCGCCGCCTACTCTGAATACCCGAACCTGGTTACGGCCGTCGATAGTGAGAAAACGGGAACCCGGCCCGCTGATGATAACCCCGTCGTCGAGGCGGTCGAGTACCGGCAGCGCGGTAAAGAGGGTGATTGTGGCGGGGAATGGTACAGCGAAGTCAATTGTGTCTCTCCCGGCGAAGCTATTGGGAGGCCCTTCTGGACTACCAGCCGGACAGCCATCTTGAGCGGTTGTATCGATCACCGCCTGGACTGCCTCGCGGAGCGAGCATCGTCCGTCGACTGCACTCGGGTTTTGATCGACTGTCGTGTTGACCGTAATGGTGGCGGCGATCGCCGGACCCGCCAGGATGAGGCAGAACAGCCACACCAAGCCGTTCCCTACCGGGCGCAGGGCGCTCCTGCGCTGTGGCGCTCTTCTGATCGACCGCCCCAGATGTGTGTCTCTTGACATGTTTCCTTCCTTCCTCATGTTCGTTGCCGTAATCGCTCCGCGGGGTGATCTTGTACCAGAGAAGGCCCTGCGGTCTGTGAACTATATCACCGACGGGTCGTGTGCCGCCCGTTTAAGATCGGCGACATGCTTGCCGATGCGCGTCTAGCCTCTGCCCTCGCACGGCGCTACCCCCTGCCAAGAGAGGGGATCGCAAAGCCCCTCGATGCACCGGCGAGAACGTTCGGGTTCTCGCAAGCCTCCACGACCTCCCAACCCGGCGGCCGGCGCATAACGTGAGGTAAGGCAAGAAGCCTGCCCGTGTGTGATCCCGGTCTCCTATGGGACGCATCAGGCGGCCGGCAACCGCAAGCGATGCAACGCGCCGTCGCCGGACGGCAACGCCCTCGCCTGATCGAGAGCGCCGGCCCGGCCCCGGCGGTGACGCCATGGGCCATCATGGGATTCGGCAAACCCCAGTTCGATCGCGCGCAGCGCGAGCACCGAGGCCGTGCGCTCGACGCTGGCATGTATGCTGCGGATGACCGGAGGCAAGGGCGTCCAAGAACCGGAAAACGCCGGGAAGCACCGGGCGGAAGCGACATGACAGGGAAGGAGGACGCCCAGTCGCCCGCCCAACACCACTGTAATAGAAGCAGGTGAAGATAGCACCGTGCCACTGAGATTGGCCTACGACAGGACTGACGACCCGGAACCCCCCGCTGGGTCGCCCGGCACGCCGACCCATCCCGATGTGTTCGAGTGGCTCGACGGGAGGGTGGGACCGCTGTATCTCAAGCAGCGGCTCGGCATCGAGGCCGACCAGGAGGCGCTGGTGTTCGGCCGGGGCATCAAGTTCTTCCACCTCGAGAACTGGTACTCGGTGCATGCGGTGATCCGCGCCGGCCTGCGCTTCTGCGGCCTCCTCGGGCGCGCACGGCAGAACGCCATGTCCATCGAGCTACGCCATCACCAGGTCCACATCCCGGACCTGCCCCCTGCCTTCGATGGCTTCAAGGTCCTCCACCTCACCGATCTGCACCTCGACATGCACGAGGACTTCCCCGAGGTCCTTGCGGAACGCGTCCAGGGGCTCGATTACGACGCCTGCGTGCTGACCGGGGATTACCGCTACCGGACCTTCGGCCCGTTCGAGCGCGCCCTCGACGGTCTCTACCGCGTGCGCCCCCACCTTAAGGACCCGGTCTACGGCGTGCTCGGAAACCATGACTCGATACGCATGGTACCGGGCATCGAAGCGCTGGGGATCCATGTGCTGCTCAATGAATCGGCCACCTTGCGGCGGGGAGGCGATGGCATTCATCTGGTCGGGATAGACGACCCGCACTACTACCGCGCCGACAACCTGGAGCGGGCCTGCCGGGACATCGGCCAGGGCGGCGTCTCCATCCTGCTCGCCCACTCCCCCGAGATCTATCAGCACGCCGCCCATGCCGGCATCGATCTACTCTTGTGCGGCCACACCCACGGGGGACAGTTGTGCCTACCGGGCGGGGCACCCCTTCTATACGACGCCAAGTGCCCGCGGCGCATGGCGCGCGGCGCTTGGACCTACCACGGGCTCAAGGGCTATACCTCGGCAGGCGCCGGTTCCTCGATCGTCGGGGCACGCTTGAACTGCCCCCCTGAGGTCACGGTCCACGAACTGCGCCGCATGTAGAACGCCCCGCCCGGCGGGTCTTGTTCACAACCCCTCAGCGATCGGCGTAGACCGAGGTCTCCCCCTCGTCATCGAAGGTCAACACCTGGTAGGGGTGTTTTTGCGGCCCTTCCATCCCCGGCGAGCCCATCGGCATCCCAGGAACCGCCAAGCCCTTGACCTTGGGCCGCTCGTTCAGGAGACGCTTGATGAGATCCGCCGGCACATGGCCTTCCACCACATAGCCGTCCACGACCGCGGTATGGCATGAGCCGAGCGCGGCCGGAACCCCATTCTGGCGCTTCACGGGCTCCACGCTGTCCATATCCACGACCGCCACCTCGAACCCGTTGTTTCGCAGATGGTCCACCCACTTCTTGCAGCACCCGCATTGGGGCGTCTTGCTGACCGTGATCTCGACCCCCGCCGCGCCACCGGCGCCACACAGCAAAAGGACGGGCAAGAGCCAAGCTCGGCCGAGGCGACGGTACGGCCTGGAACCGTTCAAGGAGGGGAATGCCTTCATGCTGGTTTTTCTCCATTCGTCAGGGTAAACGAGACGCCCCGCTTGATAGACGGAGTCGTGGTTGCTATCGTGGCGCCGGCGACATAGGCTGATCCAGCCAAGAGTGACCCAGCCAAAAGTGATCAGCCAAAAGTGATCAAGAGTTTCCTATGAACCTCAGCGATACCGAGATCCAGTTACTGGGTGCCGTCACGATCCTGCTGTGCGTCCCGGCGTTGCTGCGCAGCGAGGTCAAGGGCAAGAGCGCCTGGGTGCTGTACTATCCGATCGTCCCCATAGCGGTCTATATCATATACGAGCTTGCCCAGGTCAAGGGTGAGGGCGAGGGGAACTTCCGTCTCGATCTCCTGGTGATCTGGCCGTTCCTGGTATGGGTCCTATCCAAGACCTGGTATCGCTGGATGCAGGCCTCCAAGACCACCGAGCCCCCGCTGACCGCCACCTCCGAGCTCGCGATCACGGGTTTCGTGACCGGGGTCGTCGGTTTCGTCGTACCGTTCTTTTTCGTCTTTTCGCTGGCCGCGGTGGTGTGCGGGCACAAGGCCATCAAAGACCCCTCGGAGTTTCGCGGCAAGAAACTCGCCGGCATGGCCCTCCTGGCCGGGTACATGGGTCTGATCTTCGGTGTGATCGCGGTCGTGAGCTACCTGGCACGCCCGCAGTAATCGTCCCCCACAGTCATCACAACTTCACGCGCTGCAGGCGTAGCGCATTGCCGATGACAGAAACCGAGCTCAGGCTCATCGCGGCGGCTGCTACGATGGGCGAGAGCAGGATCCCGAAGAACGGATACAGGACACCGGCCGCCACCGGGACCCCGAGGGCATTGTAGAGGAAGGCGAAGAACAAATTCTGGCGGATATTGCGCATGGTGGCACGGCCGAGACGCATGGCCCGCACGATGCCGCGCAGATCGCCCTTGACGAGCGTGGCACCGGCGCTCGCCATGGCCACATCGGCACCCGTGCCCATGGCTATGCCGACCGCTGCCTGGGCGAGGGCCGGGGCATCGTTGATACCATCGCCCGCCATCAGCACCCGACCTCCCGCCTCCTGTAACCTTTTCACGGCGGCCACCTTCTGGTCGGGCTGGACCTCCGCCTCGACCGCGTCGATGCCGAGCTTGGCGGCCACGGCCCGGGCGGTGGTCCAGTGGTCTCCGGTCAGCATCACCACCTTGAGACCCTGCCCGTGCAAGGCCGCCACGGCCTCCGGGCTGCTGGCCTTGATCGCATCCGAGACCCCGACGAGCCCGGCGGCACGCCCGTCGATGGCGACATAGATGGCGGTCTGGCCATCCGCCCGCAGGCGTTCGGCATGGCCGGTGAGCGGGGCCGGATCGACCCCCAGGGACTCGAGGAGCCTGAGGTTGCCGACCGCCACCCGGTGGCCATCGATCTCGCCCTGGACGCCTTGCCCCGTGAGCGACCGGAACTCGGCGACCGGGCTCAAGCCCAGGCCACGCGCCTCGGCCCCGCGCACGATGGCCGCCGCGAGCGGGTGCTCGCTGCCGCGCTCCAGGCTCGCGGCCAGCCGCAGCACCTCCCCCTCGCCGACACCCGTCGCGGGCACCACGGTGCTCAGGCTGGGTCTGCCCTCCGTGAGGGTCCCGGTCTTGTCCACGACCACCGTGTCCACCCCCTCCAGGGCTTCCAGCACCTCGGCGTTCTTGACCAGCACCCCTGCCGTCGCGCCGCGCCCCATCGCCACCATGATCGAGATGGGCGTGGCCAGCCCGAGCGCGCACGGGCAGGCGATGATGAGGACGGCCACGGCATTGACCACGGCATGCGCGAGGCGGGGTTCCGGGCCAAAGAGCCACCATACCAGGAAGGTCAAGACGGAGACCAGCATCACGGCCGGGACGAAGTAGCCGGACACCCGGTCGACCAAGCGCTGCACCGGCGCTCGGCTGCGCTGGGCCTCGGCCACCATCTGCACGATCCGGGCGAGCACGGTCTCGCCGCCGACGCGCTCGGCGCGCATGACCAGGCTGCCGGTGCCGTTGACCGTGCCACCGATGAGGCGATCACCCGTGGTCTTCTCGACCGGGAGGGACTCGCCGGTCACCATGGACTCGTCCACCGCGCCCCGACCGTCGATGACCACCCCATCCACCGGGACCTTCTCGCCGGGCCGCACACGCAGCTTGTCGCCCGGGCGGACCTCATCGAGCCGGATGTCCTCCTCGCGCCCGTCCTCGCGCACGACGCGCGCGTGCCTGGGCGCGAGAGACAGCAGGAGCTGGATGGCGGCGCTGGTGCGGCCGCGGGCCTTGAGCTCCAAGACCTGGCCGAGCAGCACCAGGACGGTGATGACCGCGGCGGCCTCGAAATACACCGCGACCTGCCCCGAGGGCAAGAGCACCGCTTGCGGGAACCGGCCAGGGAACAGCACCGCCACGGTGCTGTAGACCCAGGCCACCCCGACCCCCAAGGCGATGAGCGTAAACATGTTGAGATGGCGGTGGACGAGTGAATAGTAGCCGCGTTCCAAGAACGGCCACCCGCACCACAGCACGATGGGCGTCGTCAGGATCAGCTCCAGCCACTGCAGCGAGCCCATCCCCGCCATGGACACGACCACGACCGGCACGGCCAGGGCGGTGCCGATCCAGAAGCGCCGCGTCATATCGCGGAGCTCGGGGTTGTCTTCCTCGGCGACGGGCTCCCGAGGCTCCAGCGCCATGCCGCAGATCGGGCAGCTCCCCGGCCGGTCCTCGACGACCTCGGGATGCATGGGACAGACGTACTCGGTCGCGCGCTCCGAACCGACGGGCGTCAGAGGCTCCAGCGCCATCCCACACTGCGGGCAGCTACCCGGTCGCGGCGACTCGACTTCCGGGTGCATGGGGCAGGTGTAGCGCCCCGAGGTCGCCCCGGGGCTCGACGCCGAACGTGGGGCCGTGAGCGCAGGCGCCGCAGGCTCGAGATATCGCTCGGGGGCGGACCGAAAGCGTTCGAGACAGCCAGCGCAGCAGAATAGATAGGTGTTGCCGGCGTAGACCATCCGGAACGCGGTGTCCGGTTTGACGCTCATGCCGCAGACGGGATCGGTGGCGACGAGCCGGCCCTCCACCGCTCCGTTTGGATGGTGATGGGTCCCGCAGCGGTGGTCGTGATCGGCCATCGTTCCTCCCATTATGGGTTCGTGGCGCGCTAGTCTAGCCCACGCCAGGGCCAAGGGCCCGTCCAAGGGGGAAGCCCTCGTTGCGGAAGCCGCTGGGCGCCTCGTGAGCCGCCGCTGAGGGCGGTCTCGCCCGGAGCCGGCCGCGTCGACACGGCGCCCCGGCAACGCCGGTTGGCTAGCTTTTGTTCTTATGATCCTGTGACCGCCCCGGAGGCTCCGTGCATCCCGACGCCGACCCATTGACCGCGTTGGAGAAAGCAGTCATCGCCTGTACGCGCTGCCCGCGTCTTCGCATCCATTGCGAGCGCGTGGCGCGCGAAAAGGTGCGGCGCTTCGCGGGATCGGACTACTGGGGGAAACCCGTGCCCGGCTTCGGGGATCCGCGGGCCCGGCTTCTGGTGTTGGGCCTAGCCCCGGCGGCCCATGGCGGTAACCGCACCGGACGGGTGTTCACCGGCGACCGCAGCGGCGAGTGGCTGTTCCGTTCGCTGTTCGCCGCCGGGTTCTCCGACCGGCCCCAATCGGAGCACCGGGGCGACGGCGTGCGACTACACGACTGCTACGTCACCGCCGCGGTCCGCTGCGCGCCCCCCGGCAACAAACCCTTGCGCGAGGAGCTCGATGCCTGCCGGACGTTCCTGGTCCGGGAACTGACCTTACTGGCGCGCGTACGGGTGGTCGTGGCGCTCGGCCAACTCGCGTTCCGCGCCTACCTCGACGCGCGCCGCGCCCTCGCGCGCCCAGTCCCATCGCCCCTGCCGCGATTCCGACACGGGCAGGTCCTGGACTTCGCGGATGTGATCTTGATCGCCTCCTACCACCCGAGCCAGCAAAACACCTTCACGGGACGGCTGACGGTGGAGATGCTGGATGCGGTCTTCCGGCGGGCTCGGGACCTACTGTGCCAGGCCCATTGAAGGACCGACGTCTGGGCGCATTAGCGACCGGTGGGTGCGGCTACCGCGCTGAGCGCTATGTACGTATACTATACGTATAAAACGAGCCGTGGCCCATGCAGAAGAAACTCACCATCTCCATCGATGAAGCGGTCTACGAAGGCTTGCACCGCGTCATTGGCAGGAGAAACATCAGTCGGTTTCTCGAAGGACTCGCGCGCCCACATATCCTCCCTGCAGCCATGGACGAAGCCTATCGCCAACTGGCCGCCGACGAGGCGCGCGAGACGGAAGCCGCGGAATGGGCGGAAGGGTTGGTGGGAGACGTAGCCGATGAGGCGCGGTGAGGTCTGGTGGGTAAGCTTCGATCCCGCGATCGGCGGAGAGATCCGTAAGACCCGCCCGGCTGTCATCGTCAGCAACGATGCGTCCAACCGGCATCTCAATCGCGTACAAGTCGTCCCGGTCACCAGTAATGCCGGCCGTCTATTCCCCAGCGAAGCCTACGTGCTCGTCCGGGGCGATCGGCGCAAGGCCATGGCAGACCAGATCGCGACGGTGAGCAAACAGCGGCTCAAGGAGCACCTCGGGGAACTGACCCCCGCGGACATGCGCTCCGTCGAGCACGCCATCGAGATTCAGCTTGGGATCGGATGAGCTAGCGCTTCTGGGTGACCGGTTGTCTCTTGAGGCGCTTGTTGGGATTTCGACGGTGTCGTCGATCGGCCAACATCCAGGGAGGGCATTGGTACGGGGCTTTTGGTACAAGTTAATAAACATCAATAACTTAGCTAGATGGCATGCGCTATGCCCAGTATACGGCCGGCTTGTTTGGAGAGACACAAATGAACACCAGGGCTAGAGAAGGCGGATTCACGCTCGTCGAGATCGCGATCGTGCTGGTCATCATCGGCCTCCTGCTCGGCGGGATACTGAAGGGCCAGGAGCTCATCACCAGCGCGAAGGTACGCAACCTGGCGGATCAGGGCGCCGCGGTGCAAGCGGCTTACTATGGCTTCGTCGATCGCTACCGCGCGATCCCGGGGGATATGCAGGCAGACCGGGCGTGCGGTGCGGTCGGAAACAACGTTTGGACGACCTGTACCGCAGATCCAGGCGGAAACGGCAACGCGAATATTGAGCTCTTCGACGAGGCGTCGGCGGTGTGGGCACATCTCTCGGGAGCCCGTTTTCTTCAGGGCAGCTACCCAGGCACTGCTCAAGACGTTGGGGGCTATACCAATCCGGCGCCACCGGCTCAGGCACCGACCAACCCCTGGAATGGCTTCTTATTGCTAGCTCGCACCAACGAATACTTAAGTGAGACCGGCACCTCACCCCCACGTTTGCACCTAATTCTGGGCCGCAATATCCCGGTGGAAGTCATGCGCGAGCTGGACGTCAAGATCGACGATAGCCAACCAGGCACCGGCATCTTGCGAGCCCCAGGCACCAACCCGGCCACGTTTGATCTCGTGGGCCAAGAAGGCGCCACACCAGCATGTGTCACCGCGGGTACCCCAGACGTTTGGAATGTCACTGACGCCTCGGCTGATTGCAACGGCTATTACCTCTTTTGACTTGCCTACGACAGGGCAATTTAACCCGCCGCACGGCGGGTTTTTTCTTTCATGCGTTGCTGCCCATGATGCGGTAGCCCGGATGAAACGAAACGGAGCTCGGGGAGGCCTTCCCGGATTTCGCTGCGCTATATCGCGGTTACGTATGCCAGGAGATAGCCGATGGCCGTCGCGGTCCGGATAGAAGGCGTGGTGAAGCGGTACGGGCGCACCGCCGTGTTGAACGGGGTGGACCTTACCATCGACCAAGGGGAATCGGTGGGGCTCGTGGGCGTCAACGGCGCCGGCAAGACCACCCTCATCAAGGCGCTCTTGGACCTGTGCGAGATCGAGCGGGGCTCGATCGACCTCTTCGGCGTGAGCCATTTGAGACCCGAGGCGCGCGGACGGATCGGCTTCCTGCCCGAGAAGTTCCTGCCGCCCTATTTTGCGACGGGCAAGGAGTACCTGCGCTTCATGGCCCGGCTGCACGGCCGTCCCGTCGAAACACCCGCGATGCGGGAGGTGTTGGCTACGCTGGACCTCGAGGAACGCGCCCTGTCGAAACCGGTCCGCGAGCTGTCGAAGGGCATGGCCCAGAAGCTCGGGCTCGCGGCCGTGCTCCTGTGCGGCAAGGACCTCTTCGTCCTCGATGAGCCGATGAGCGGCCTCGACCCCAAGGCCCGCGCCTCGCTCCGGCGCCACCTGGCCGCGCGTCGCGCGGCCGGCGGTACCTTGCTCTTTACCAGCCACTTGCTCGCCGATGTCGCAGATCTCTGCGACCGCATGCTGGTGCTGCACCCGGGTCAGGTGCTCTTCGCCGGGCGCCCGGAGGTGTTCCGTGAGCAGTACGGCGGCGCGGCCTTGGAGGACGCGTACCTCGAGTGCCTGGCCCGCGCCGGGGCGCCACCGGCCCTCGACCGGGCGGCAGGCTCCTGAAACACCACTCCGCCAGGGAGCGACACGGTGGAATCAGGCAGCTGCTTTTATTGACGCCTTGTGGCATTTTTGGCGCCCTTTGTCTACCTGTCGATGAACGCCACGCGGTATTACGCGTAAGCACCTTACCTGTAAAGTTGAGACGACCTCAGAGATCGTATCAATCGATCGTTTCTACTGTAGCTAAAGCGGACAGCGGCTCGCGGCGCGGTGCCGCTTGGCTCATGGCCCGATCGGTTTTCAATCGCCGCGTAAAGGCCGCTTCCCCCGGTCGCTCGAGTCCGCCGGATCTCGCATCCGTCCAGTCCCTCGTAGAAGTTCAGGTCTTCCAGATGCACGAGGAAACGCCAAAGCGAGATCCATGAATCCAGACCAGTCTTGAACCGTGACAGCATTCTGCCCGTGAAGCGCTTGGTGTTCATATGACGTTCTCCTCCGTTGTTCCCGTACACACACCGTGAATCGGCTTTCCTTCCCGTCGGATTGCCAATCCACTGAAAAGGTCAGCCTCCCTTCTGGTCCTTGCTCAGGGAATTGAGCCAGCCTTCCACTTCGGCGCTCAACTTGCCGTCGCCGGAGAGCTTGAGCGTCGGTGCCAGCATCCCGTGCTCAGCCAGCGGCAAGGGCAGCACGCCTTGTCCGCCCATGCCGTTGTTGCCGGTGATCTGCGCGTCCTTCGGATCGGCGACCAGGATGCGGCCCGCGATGTCGAGTTGGTCCATGTCGATGACGATGAGGTCGTTGGCGAACTTGCTGGCGACATAGGCATAGTAACCGCCGCCCTTCTTCAGCCCGAAGTTCACACCGTGACAGCCAGGCTCGCAAGGGAGGCTCTTCACCACCCTCTCCGTGGCCGTGTCGAGGATGGTGATCGTGCCGCTCAGGGTGTTGGCCGTCACAACATATTTACCGTCCGGGCTGACCGGGGTCTGGATCGGCAGCAGTCCGTAGGCCTCGCCCTTGTGATCGCCGCTGATCGGGTCATAGTCGGCGGCGAGGTTGATGTCCTTCACCTTCTTTTTGGCATCGAGGTCGATCACCGATAACGAGGCCAGCATGTCGGGAGGCGTGCCCAGTAGATTGGCGACGTAGGCCTTGTGCTTCATGTCGCTCCACGCGGCGATGGGGATGACTCCGCCGGTCGGGATCTGCGTCACCTCTTCGCTCGCGAGGTCCACGATCGAGACGCTGGAGGCGAGGGCATTCGGCGTGATCATATATTTGCCGTCGTCGGTGATGTGGTGGCCGTGGGGACCGCTATGGGTGCCGACGTTGATGCTGCCCATCGCCGTGGGCGAAGCCCCCGGCGTCAGCTTGACCACGCTCTCCTCGCCGTTGATGGCGACATAGAGCATCCCGTCCTTGGGGTTGGACATCGCGTGCGAGGGGTTTATGCCGAGCGTCTGGGTGCCGTAGACCTTACCGGATTCGCGATCGAAGGTGGTGAGCCGTTTGTCGAACCACTCGGTCTGGTAGAT